>NZ_FYEM01000003.1:0-403428 GCF_900188475.1 Agrobacterium sp. 719_389 | reverse complement strand
AGTGACGCGAGCCAGTTCCTTCTTCAGCCGCCTGATCTCCTCGGCCTCGTCGTTACCCTTGGAGTCCGACCCAGCAAACTTCTTCTTCCATTCATACAGCGAATGCTGGCTGACGCCGAGACGCTGCGAAACCTCAGCAACCGGATAGCCCCGCTCCGTGATCTGCCGCACCGCGTCACGCTTAAACTCTTCGCTGAAATTCGATTTGCTCATGATGCTCTTCTTGCCTCAAAATTAGGAAAGAAGGTGTCTACAAATCTAGGGGCTATTCAAAAGGCTGCTTTTATTTTCAAGCAGTAATGTGTCTCAACCTCCTGCCTGTCGAGGTGCCACGTACCCTTCATAGTCCGCAGATCGTCCGAAAACTCGCGGACGGCATGCGCTGCGCTGAGCGTCCAATTGAGGTGTGAAATGGCAAGCGCAACGCTCAACATTCGGGTTGCGCCTCGGCGCATGCTGACACTCAGGGAGGCTGCAGATTATTGCGGCCTCTCCGCAAAGCGTTTCCCTATCGATTGCTACGTAACGCCAGTGGCGATGCCATCCGGGGTGAAGGCCTACGACATGCGCGATCTCGACGCGTTTCTTGACGCCCTGAAAGGCGGCGAGGCAACAGCCGATGACGTGATATTTGCGAAATTAAGGAAACGCACGTGAAAAAGACGCGCGAGAAGCGAGTAAATAAGTATGCCGGATGGAAGATACATCGAGACAATAAGCCACCGTTTCGTTGGCGCGCATACCATCGCGCGACCGGGCATAAAATCGATTGCCAAAAATTCGAGGCTTACAGTCTGGCTTTTGATCTGGAAATTCATCGGATCAATGAACTTTACAAAGTGAATGCTGCTAAACCGGGCACGCTCGGAATGCTCATAAAGGAGTATCGAGCCAGCCCGAAATTTCAAAAGCGTGCAAGCCGAACTCAGTCAGATTATCAAAAGGTTTTTGACTGGCTGAAGCCGATAGAGGACACGCCTCTTGAGTGGTTCACGCCTGGGCGCATCGCACGCCTTCGGGACGAAGCAGAAAAAGAGCACAAGTTCAGATTCGCAAACTATGTTCGCTCAGTTCTCTCCATCATATTCGCATGGGGTATCGAGTACGAGTTTGTGAAAGAAAACCCGGTTGAGCACGTCAGCCTCGCTGAGCGCCCGAAGGATCTGCCAGATGCGAACCGGCCTTGGATGGATGCTGAACGCGAGGCAGTCTTAGCCGCCCTGCCGGCCCATATGCTTCTTCCTTTCAGCCTAATGATGTTCTATGGCCTTGATCCACAGGATGCACTTGCGCTGCCCAAGACGGCTATTTCCAGCGCAGGCATCGATACCCGGCGAAACAAAACCGGACAACCTGTGTACCTACCATTGTTCGGGCCAGTGAAAGAGGCACTGGAAGCGTCGCCAATCCATGACGCTATCACCCTTTGCGCCAGCAGTCGCGGCCAACCATGGACCTACAATGGCTTCAGCACGAACTGGGACAGGATCAAAAAGAAGCTCGAGGAGGCGGAGATCGTCCAACCTGGCTTAACCCTCAAGGGCCTCCGCCATACAGTGGGAACGATACTAGCGGAGATGGGCCGCGATAATGCGACCATTGCCCTCGTCTTGGGCCATGCAACTGAAGCTATGGCAAAGCACTATTCTCGCCGCGCTGACAGGTCAAAACAGGCACAGAGCGCGGTCGCTGACTTCGAGGTCGAATTGAACAAACGAAAAACGAAAGTTGTCAAACTCTGACCAAGCCCTGTCAAACCGTAGCATTTCGGAGAGCAGTAGATAATGGAAAACAACAAACACACTAAGGGCTTAGAATGGTGCCCGGAGGCGGATTTGAACCACCGACACGCGGATTTTCAATCCGCTGCTCTACCAACTGAGCTATCCGGGCACTTCAGGTCCTTGAAGAACCTCCGCTTTTGGCGGGCGGGGCCGTTTGGTGCCCCGAAAGTGAGCGGGGTTATAACATCTTGTTCGGACATGGCAAGCGCCATAGCGAAGTTTTTTGACAGTTTTTTCACAGCGGCTGTGGATGGCTGGAATGCGTGTCCGGCAGAGGCCGGATCCTGGCTGGAAATCCACTCTCCGCCATCAGCCGGGCCTGATCGGCGTTCGACGGGCGGACGCGTTCGGAAAGGGTCGCAAGGTTACGAGAGGGCGCAGCGTGGGGCGGCTATGCCCCTTCACTGCGCCGCGCAGCAAGGCCAAGCGCGAAAGGCACCACGGCCACCAGCGCCGCCATGACGGGCGAAGACGCGAAGATGCGGCTGGCAAGCGAGGTGACGGCGACGGAGCGCACCACCGTCATCACTCGGGAATTCTCGCGGTCGCGCTCATGGTGGGGCTGTGCGGGTCTGTGACGGGAATGTTGGGCCGCCTCCAGCCGTTTGACATCGCGGCGGATCTTGTCGACCTGTTTGCGAAGCTCGTCCAGTTCGGCGCGTAGCGCCGGGTCGATGATATTGGCGGCACGCGTTCTCCTCGCTGCGGGTTTTGCCACCTTTGCTTCGGCGGCCACAGCCTCGGCCTCTTCGTCCAGTTCGGCCAGTTCATCGTCCAGGTCGGATGGCTTGTCGAAACCGTGGGATCGCAGTGGTGCTTTCATCGCTGTCTCCTGAGGCGTGCTGAATTGCGGCGGCGGGCGTCTTTCGCCCGGTCACGCCCTTTCAACGCCTCAGCCGGGCAAAGGATGCACGGAAAGCGGCATAATAAAACAGGCCCCGAAGGGCCTGTTCAGTAATCTCTCCGGAAACCTTACGCCGCCTTGGCGGCGCTGGCGTAAGGATCGAAACGACCGTAGAAGGTTTCGCCCTTGGCGGCCATCTCCTTCAGGAGCGGCGTCGGCTTAAAGCGTGGGCCATAGGCCTCGCTCAGCTTTTCAGCCAGAGCAACGAAAGTCTTCACACCCATGCCGTCGATATAGGACAGCGCGCCGCCGGTATAGGGGGCGAAACCGAAACCGAGGATGGAGCCGACATCGGCCTCACGCGGATCGGTGACGATGCCTTCTTCCACCGTGCGGGCGGCTTCCAGAGCCACCGTGACGAGGAAGCGCTGTTTCAGCACTTCCATATCCACATCCTCCGGCTTCTGTTGCGGATAGAGATTTTTCAGGCCGGGCCAGAGGGACTTCTTGGCGGGCTTTGGCGGGTAGTCGTAAAAGCCCTTGGCGTTCTTGCGGCCAAAACGGCCCTCGCCTTCCACCAGCTTCTTCACCAGCTCCATATGGCGCGGATCAACGGCCTTTTCGCCGAGATCGGCGACGGTGGCTTTAAGGATCTTGTAGGAAAGATCGATCGCCACCTCGTCATTCAGCGCAAGCGGACCGACCGGCATGCCGGCGAATTTGGCGGCATTTTCGATCATGGCGGGCGGTACGCCCTCGATCAGCATGTCATAGCTTTCCGCCATGTAGCGCAGCACGCAGCGATTGACGAAGAAGCCGCGCGTATCGTTGACGACGATCGGCGTCTTCTTGATCTTGGCCACGTAATCCAGCGCGACGGCCAGCGCCTTGTCGCCCGTTTCCTTGCCGAGGATCACTTCCGTCAGCATCATCTTCTCGACCGGCGAGAAGAAGTGAATGCCGATGAAATCGGTCGGGCGCTTCGAGTTCTTCGCAAGCCCGGTGATTGGCAAGGTGGAGGTGTTGGAAGCAAAGATCGCGCCTTGGGGCAACACGGCTTCCACCGCCTCGATGACCGCCTTCTTCACGTCGCGGTCCTCGAAGACAGCCTCGATGACGAGATCGGCATCGGCGAGCGCCTTGTAATCCGCCGTCGGAGTAACAAGGTCGAGCAGGGCCTTGCCCTCATCCTGCGTCAGCCTGCCCTTGCCGATGGCCGCCTTGACGCTTTCCTCGCAATGGCCCTTGCCCTTGTCGGCGGCTTCCTGATCGCGGTCGACGAGAGTGACGGGGATGCCGGCTGCGGCGGTGACATAAGCGACAGCAGCACCCATGAAGCCAGCGCCGACAACGCCGATCTTCTTGAACTCCGTTTTCGGCTGGCCAGCCGGGCGGCGCGCGCCCTTGCCCAGTTCCTGCATGGAAATGAACAGCGAGCGGATCATGCCGAAGGCTTCCTTCGAGCGAAGGATTTCGGTGAAATAACGCTGCTCCACCTTAAGCGCCGTATCGAAGGGCAATTGCAGGCCTTCATAGACGCATTTGAGGATGGCAAGTGCTGCCGGATAGTTGCCGGCGCTTTCCCGGCGCAGAATGGCGGGAGCGGCAGGCCACAGCTGGGCTGCAGCAGGCGTCCAGATGCCGCCGCCGGGGGCCTTGAAGCCCTTTTCATCCCAGGGTGCGACCGGCTTCAGGCCGTCCTTGATCATCTGCTTTGCGGTGGCGACCAGCTGATCCGGCTCCACCACCTGGTGCACCAGACCCATGGCCTTGGCGCGTGCGCCGGTCAGCGACTGGCCCGTCGTCATCATCTGCAGCGCCGATTGCGCATCGGTCAGACGCGGCACGCGCTGGGTGCCGCCGGCGCCGGGGAAGATGCCGACCTTGACTTCCGGCAGGGCGATCTTGAGGCTTTTGGCGCTGGAGGCCACGCGGCCGTGGCAGGCGAGCGAGAGTTCAAAAGCGCCACCCATGCAGGTGCCGTTGATGGCCGACACCCAGGGCTTGCCGTTGGTCTCGATCTTGCGGAACAGGCCAGTCATCCGGCCAACCAGTTCGAACAGCTTTGCCGCCGCCTGATCCGGGTTCTTCGCCTTCTCGTCATTGTAGAAGGAGAACATCGACTTGATCATCGAAAGATCAGCGCCGCCGGAAAACGTGCTCTTGCCGGAGGTGAAGACGACGCCCTTGACGGCAGCGTCGGCGACGGTCGCCTCAACAATGGCGTTCAGTTCGTCCATCACTTCAGTGGTGAAGACGTTCATGGATTTTTCCGGCATGTCCCAGGTAACGAGGGCAATGCCGTCTGCGTCCGTCTCGATGGTGAAATTGGTATAAGTGCTCATTTGGGATTCCTCTTCCCTGAATCTTCATGGCCGCTTCGCTTTCTCCGTCATCCTCGGGCTTGACCCGAGGATCTAAGCACTGGGGATAGATCCTCGGGTCAAGCCCGAGGATGACGGAGGAACCGTTGCGGTATCAGCCGAAGCCTCTTAAACCCGCTCGATAACGGTTGCCGTGCCCATGCCCGCGCCGATGCAGAGCGTGACCAGTGCGGTGTTCAGGTCGCGCCGTTCCAGCTCGTCCAGCACCGTGCCAAGGATCATCGCACCCGTGGCGCCCAGCGGATGGCCCATGGCGATTGCGCCGCCGTTGACGTTCATCTTGTCGTGGTCGATCTCGAAAGCCTGCATGTAACGAAGCACGACGGCGGCAAAAGCTTCATTGAGTTCGAAGAGATCGATATCGGCGAGCGACATTCCGGTCTTTTTCAGGAGCTTTTCCGTCACATCAACGGGGCCGGTCAGCATCAGCGCCGGGTCGGAACCGATATTGGCGAAAGCCTTGATGCGGGCGCGCGGTTTCGCGCCCATCGCCTCGCCGCCCGCCTTCGAGCCAACCAGCACGGCGGCAGCGCCATCGACGATGCCGGACGAATTGCCAGCATGGTGCACGTAGTTGATACGCTCCACTTCCGGGTGGGCCATGATGCCGACTGCTTCGAAGCCGCCCATTTCACCCGGCATCTGGAAGGAGGGGTTGAGGGAAGCCAGCGCCTGCATGTCCGTGCCGGGGCGCATATGCTCGTCACGGTCGAGGATCGTCAGGCCGTTTGAGTCCTTCACCGGAATGACTGATTTGTTAAAATAGCCCTTTTCCCAGGCATGCGCCGCACGCCTCTGGCTCTCGACGGCATAGGCGTCGACATCGTCACGGGAGAAACCATACTTTGTGGCGATGAGATCGGCCGAAACGCCCTGCGGCATGAAGAAGGCCGGGAAGTTGACCGAGGGGTCCATGTACCAGGCGCCGCCCGACATGCCCATGCCGACGCGGGACATGCTCTCGACGCCGCCGGCGATGACGATATCGTCCGAGCCGGCCTTGATCTTGCCGGCCGCGAAGTTGATGGCGTCCAGACCCGAAGCGCAGAAGCGCGAGATCTGCATGCCCGGCGCCCTGTTGGAATAACCGGCTTCGAAGGCGGCGGCTTTCGGGATCACCGCACCTGCATCCATGACCGGATCGACGCAGCCCATGATGATGTCGTCGACAGCAGAGGTGTCGAGCCCGTTGCGGTCGCGGATGGCTTCCAGCGTCTTGGCGGCCAGGCGAACGGAAGGCACCTCATGCAGGCTGCCATCCTTCTTGCCGCGTCCGCGCGGGGTGCGGACATGGTCGTAGATATAAACGTCGGTCATAAACTCTCTCCCTGCGGCGTGTTTACCGCCAACCTTCTCAGAATGCTTCCGCAGCCAGTTCCATCATGGTGTCCGCGCCGGTTTCGATGCGGGCCTTGCGCAGCGCCGTTTCCGGCATGATGCGCTCCATATAAAACTTTGCCGTGACGAGCTTGGTCTTGAGGTAATCCTCGTCCGAAGCGGCACCGGTCGCAAGCGCTTCGCTGGCGGCTTTCGCCATGCGCGCCTGCATGTAACCCAGCACCACGATGCCGAAGAGGTGCATGTAGTCGGTCGAACCGGCACCGGCATTGTCGGGCTTGGCCATGGCGTTCTGCATGAACCACATGGTTGCGGCCTGCAGGTCGTTCAAGCCCTTCTTCAGGCCCTTGGTGTAGAGGCTGAGCTTTTCGTCGGCGCGGTTTTCCTCACAGAAATCGCCGATTTCCTTGAACAGCGCCATGACGGCGCGGCCGCCATTCATGCCGAGCTTGCGGCCCACCAGATCAAGCGCCTGGATGCCGTTGGCGCCCTCATAGATCATGGTGATGCGGGCATCGCGGACATATTGGCTCATGCCATGTTCCTCGATGTAGCCGTGACCACCAAAGACCTGCTGCGCCATGACAGCATGGTCGAAGCCCTTGTCGGTCAGCACGCCTTTCAGGATTGGCGTAACGAGGCCGAGCAGGTCGTCTGCCGCCTGACGCTGCTTCTCGTCAGCGGCGCGGTGGGCGATATCGGATTGCAGCGCCGTCCAGAGGAGGAAGGCGCGGCCGGCCTCGTTGTAAGCCTTGATGGTCATCAGCGTGCGGCGGATATCGGGATGCACGATGATCGGATCGGCCTTCTTGTCGGGGAATTTCGCACCGGAAAGCGAACGGCCCTGAATACGCTCGCGGGCATATTCGACAGCGTTCTGGTAGGCGATCTCGCCAACGGAGAGACCCTGCAGGCCGACGCCGAGGCGGGCTTCGTTCATCATCACGAACATGGCGGAGAGACCCTTGTTCTCCGCACCCAGCAGATAGCCCGTCGCGTCATCGTAGTTCATGACGCAGGTGGCGTTGCCGTGAATACCCATCTTGTGTTCGATCGCGCCGCAGGTGACGCCGTTGCGTTCACCGAGCGTGCCGTCTTCCTTCACGAGGAACTTCGGCACAATGAAGAGCGAAATGCCCTTGGTGCCTTCCGGCGCACCTTCGATGCGGGCAATCACCAGATGGACGATATTGTCAGTCATGGAATGTTCGCCGGCGGAGATGAATATCTTCTGCCCGGAAATCTTATAGCTGCCGTCGCCCTGCGGCACGGCCTTTGTGCGCAGCAGGCCGAGATCGGTACCGCAATGGGGTTCGGTGAGGTTCATGGTGCCGGACCAGGAACCTTCGACCATCTTCGGCAGGTAGGTTTGCTTCTGCTCCTGCGTGCCATGCACGAGGACGGCGGCAATCGCACCCTGCGTGAGGCCCGGATACATCATCAGCGACAGGTTGGCCGACGACATATATTCGCCGATAGCCGCATGCAGCGTATAGGGCAGGCCCTGCCCGCCGAACTCCGGCGGAACGGCAAGACCGATCCAGCCGCCTTCGCAATAGGCGTCGTAGGCGTCCTTGAAACCATCGGGCACGGAGACCGAACCGTCATCGGCGCGCTTGCAGCCTTGGCTGTCGCCGGAAAGGTTGAGCGGGAAAAGCCGCTCCTCGGCAAGCTTTGCGGCCTCACCGGTGATCGCCTCGATCATGTCGGGGGTTGCATCCTCAAAGCCGGGCAGGTTGTTATACCGCTCCAGGCCGAGAACGTCGTTCAGGATAAAAAGCGTGTCTTTGACTGGGGCCTTGTAAACAGGCATTACCGATGTTCCTCCGCATCGTGGGGGCCGGCGATAATCCGGCCGATATGGGATGACAATATTTGACGTGCGCGTAAACGTCAAACAAATTTCGGCGGAATATCGCCTCCCCTTTTCCGCGGAATGGATGGCCGGTCCTGCTCATGGCTCTCACGCGCCACAAAAGTTAAAAAATTCCGACCATAGTTAACCACTTCTTTACCACGTTTCGTGAATTCTCCCGAGAGAGGTAACTGCTTCGTACTCCGGCGCATTTTCCTCAACGGGGGCAAATACCGGCTCTGGAATTGCTGCATGTTGCGGCGACGGCGTGTTCAGGCAGGCAACGTCGCGACAGATAACCGGGCACGGCGGGCGGAAGCGAAGCGAGCGAAAAGATGAACGGATTGCGATCGAAAAACCAACAGCCAAGCGACAGATCGTCTCTTGATGCTCTCAATCGCACCATTGAAGGCCTCGAAGCCCGCATCGAAGGGCTGATGAGCCAGAAGTTTCCGCGCGACCCTCGGGGTGCGAGCGCTCAGGCCGAGCCCAAAAACGAAGCTTATGCCGCGCCCCGCGAGCCACGCGCCAGTGTTACCCCGCCGCAGCTCGACCCCGTGAACGAAATCCGCCAACGCCAGCGCCTCCTCGAAGCAAGCTTCCAGCGCCCGCAGGAACCCGCCGCCCGCCCGGAACGGACGATTACCAGACCGCTTGCGCCGGAATACCGTCCGAGGGACGCGCAGCAGGCCGCAGCCGCTCCCGCCCCGCGTACACGTTCCATTCCGTCCTATCAGGAACCGCAACGCAACGACGCGGCCCTGCAGGAGATTGCGCAGGCGCTCGTCAATCTGCGGCATGAACTGAAGCACGATATTGCCGAGGGCGTTGCGCGCGAAGCGCAGGGCCTGCGCGCCGAAATCCGCAATATTCGCGCAGTCGCGGAAGACCAGCAGTTCATTGGCGACCTGCGCGACGATATCGCACGGCTGGCCGGCAGCATAGACCAGCTCGGCAATCTGGCATCGCCTGACGCCTACGGGCTGCGCAACGAATTCGAAGACCTGCGCCTGACGATCGACCAGCTTGCGCGCGAAGACAGCGTGCACCGGATCGAAAGCCTCTGGAACAATGTGGAAGACACGCTGCGTGGTTTCGACGCCGGCGCGCTGCAGGATGAGATCGTTTCGCTCGCCTATCGTCTTGATGACATCAAGACTCAGCTTGGCGGCATGAGCAACAATCCGGCCGTGCGCGTGCTCGAAGACAAGCTGATCGCGATTGCCAGCGCCGTAGAGCAGCTCGGCAAACATATGAAGCCGAACGAGGCCGCCTTTAGCGAGCAGTTTTCCGGTCTCGACCAGCGGCTGGATGAAATCAGCCGCGCCATTGCCGCCACCGGCACACGCGCGAATGCACAGGCAACGGACAATGCGCTGGCGCAGCGGCTGGAAACCCGGCTGAACGGCCTTTCCGAACAGCTCGGCGACATCAACCGCCTTGCCGCCGCCAAGCCGGAACCGGCGCTCGATCTCACCGCCCGCCTTGAAGCGCTGGCCGGCAAGATCGATGAGCTCAGCACCGCCCGCGACGCCGCCCAGCTGCACGAGCGGCTGGACCAGCTCTCCCTGCTGCTGGAGCGTTCGCAGCGCCCTTCGCAGCAGGCGGAGCTGACATCTTTTCTGAGCGATATTTCCCGCAAGATCGATGCGCTCGACCACGGCGCCGTCAATGATGGTCTAGCCGAACGGCTCGACACGCTGTCGCGCCGGATCGAGGACCTCGACTATCGTTACAGCCAGCCGCAGGCCGCATCCGGGCTCAGCGAAAGCGCCTTTTCGCGTCTGGAAGAGCGGCTCGGCAATATTGCCGCCCGCCTGGACGAAACCGCCCACGCCGCGCCCGCCGACAGCCATGCGCTGGCCAGCCTCGAAAACCAGATCGCGCATCTGTCCACGCTGATCAGCCAGCCCGTGCAGATGCAGGCGACAGGCATGTCGCCGGAACTCGACGCGCGTATGGCGGCGATCGAAGACTACATGGCCTCGAACGATGAATATATCATCGAAGCGGCGCGGCAGGCTGCCGAAGCAGTTCTGGATGCCTATACCCGCAACAATCTCTCGGCCGGCGCAAACATCGCCGACATGACGATGCTGACCGATCTTGCGACCGACCTGCGCAGTCTCGAAGCGCTGAGCCGCAATACCGAAGAGCGCACGCACCGTACCTTCGAGGCGCTGCATGAAACGCTGGTGCAGATCGCCGGCCGGCTCGACAGCCTCGACAACGCACCCGCCTATCGTGACGAAACGCCCCGCAACGTCGCGCAGCAGATGGTCGCCCCCGCCCGCGAAGAAGCGCCCATGCCGGCCGCCATCTTCCCGGAGGAAGGCTATATTGCCGAAGAACAGGCCATTCTCGACGATAGCAGCGAGAACGACGCGGCAACGATCGTACCACCCGCCGCCGCAAAGCCCGCAAAAGCGGAAAAGACAAGCCTGCTTGCAGGCCTGACGAAGCGTTTCAAGACCGGTACGGCGAAGACCGCCAAGACCGCTGAAGAACCCGTATCGGCCTCCTCCACCCGCACGCAGGTCGAGCCCGCTCCCTCGCTCGATCCGATCGATGTGCTGCCCGCAGGTCAGGAGAACGAACTTCTGGAGCCGGGTTCAGGTGCCCCCGATATCAAGAAAATCCTGGAACGCGTGCGCGCCAGCCAGGTGGCCGCCAGCGGCAAGGCTGCGGATGCGGAAGGACGGACGGATTTCATCGCCGCCGCCCGCCGCGCAGCGCAGGCCGCCGCCATGGAAACATCGCCGGAAAAGCTTGAAACCGGCAAAAAGAGCCGCAAGGCCGACACCTCGGCACTTTCCCGCTATCGCCGCCCGCTGCTGCTTGGCATCGGCGCCATTCTTCTTGCCATGATGGCCATGCCGCTCGTCAAGACGCTGATCGGCGGCGCGGAAGCCCCGGCGCCGGTCATCGAGCAGAAGATGGACAATGGCCCGGTTTCAGCACTTCCCGAGACTGGCGAAAAGGCCGTCACCATTCCGTCCGATCTCGCCATCGATCCGGAACAGTCGGCATCCGCTGACAGCATCGAAAATACCGCACCGGCGCAAAATACCATTGATAATCGCACCATAGGCGGTGCGCCGCTGCCGGACGAGCCGCCGGTTGCCGATGTTCCCGCTGTGGATCCCGCAAATTCCGGCGCCGTCGCGCAGAACGAAGCTCCAAAACCGGCTGAGGTCGCCGCCACGGCCGCTCCTGCCCAGGATGCCATCGCGGTTCCCGCTGGCATCGAGCCCGCATCGCTTGCCGAAGCCGCCGCCAAGGGCGAGACGCAGGCGCTGTTCGAGATCGCAGCACGCTACACCGACGGCCGCGGCCTTGCCGCCGACCGTGCCGAAGCGGCAAAGTGGTACAAGCTGGCTGCCGATCGCGGTCTTGCGCCGGCGCAATATCGTCTTGCCAATCTCTACGAAAAGGCGAACGGCGTCGAACGCAACCTTGCCGAAGCCAAGCGCTATTACACGTTGGCGGCCGAACAGGGCAATGCCGGCGCCATGCACAATCTCGCGGTCCTGCTCGCCTCCGACGCGGCCGGTCAGCCGGATTTTGCCGCCGCCGCACAGTGGTTCATCAAGGCCTCCGACCTCGGTGTGCGCGACAGCCAGTTCAACCTCGCCATTCTCTACGCCCGCGGCAGCGGCGTAAAGCAGGATATCGAAGAATCCTACAAGTGGTTCGCCATCGCCGCCAGGGACGGTGACGCCGACGCCGCCCAGAAGCGCGACGAAGTGGCAGGGGCACTGAACCCGCAGCAGCTTCAGAGCGCCAAGGCCAAGGTGGACGCCTGGAAGGTCAAACCGCTTTCGGAAGACGCCAACAGCGTCAACCCGCCTGAGGAATGGGCCGGCAAGGAGGGGGTAAAGACCGCCTCCGTGGACATGGAAAAGGCGATCCGCAATATTCAGGCGATCCTGAACAAGAACGGTTTCGACGCAGGCCAGCCCGATGGCAAGCTTGGCAAGAACACCGTAACCGCCATCAAGGACTTCCAGAAGTCCGTGGGTCAGGCACCCGACGGGCGCATCACCAACGAGCTGGTGACCGCGCTTCTCGCCCGCAACAAGTAAGCGTTCTGCAACTGGTGAAGCGGCCCCCTTGGCCGCTTCCGGGCAACCCGGCGCAGGAATGTGGCGGCCTGTCGACACACGACCGCTATCTTTCCAAATTATCAACGTATTTACCGTTGAATGTTGACAGGTCAGGCCCTCGCGGGCATGACGGATGAAGGTCGGGCACGCCCGGTCTTTTCAGACAGAAAGTGTAAATCGCGGCGCGGCCCCCTCACCCGGACAGGCCCTGCCGCCCGGAACCATTTGCCCGAGGTCCGAGCCGTGACTGTCTATCTGCCGATCGCAGAACTGTCGGTGAATATTTTCATCATTCTCGGCATGGGCGCGGCCGTCGGTTTTCTTTCCGGCATGTTCGGCGTGGGCGGCGGCTTTCTGATCACGCCGCTTCTGATTTTCTACAATATTCCCCCCGTGGTGGCCGTGGCGACAGGCGCAAACCAGGTGGTCGCCTCCTCCGTGTCAGGGTCGATCACCCATTTCCGGCGCGGAACGCTGGACGTGAAGCTCGGCAGCGTGCTGCTTGTCGGCGGTCTTGTGGGGGCGACGGTCGGCGTTTGGATATTCTCCTTCCTGCGCAGTATCGGCCAGCTCGATCTCATTGTTTCGCTGCTTTACGTCATCCTGCTCGGCACCGTTGGCGTGCTGATGCTGAAAGAGAGCATTTCGGCGCTGCGCCGCGCCGCCCGCAACGAAACCGTGACGCTGCGTCGGCCGGGGCACCACAACTGGGTGCATCGCCTGCCGCTGAAAATGCGGTTCAAGAAATCGAAGATCTATCTCAGCATCATTCCCGTCGTCACGCTGGGTTTCGGCATTGGTATCCTCACCTCGATCATGGGTGTCGGCGGCGGCTTCATCATGGTGCCGGCCATGATCTATCTCCTGCGCATCCCCACCAGCGTGGTTGTCGGCACTTCGCTGTTCCAGATCATTTTCGTGACCGCCTATACGACCGTCGTTCAGGCCGCGACCAACTATTCCGTCGACGTGGTGCTGGCCTTCATCCTGATGGTGGCGGGCGTCATCGGCGCGCAATATGGTGTGCGCGTCGGCCAGAAACTGCGCGGTGAACAGCTGCGTGCTTTGCTCGCCCTTCTCGTCCTTGCGGTTGCGCTTCGCCTTGCGGTATCGCTGGTGGTGCGGCCGGAAGACCTGTTTTCGGTCGCCGTCGGGGGGTTAGGTTATTGACCCGCCATTTGCGGCTTGCCGCCCTTGCCCTGCTCTCATGTCTTGCCCTCGGGCAAACTGCTTCGGCGCAGACGCCGCCGCTTGCCCTGCCGCCCGGGCCGCAGCAGCGGTCCCTGCTGGAAAATATCGAAATCGGCGCATCGACGACGGAAATTCCCATTGCGTCGGATTTTCGCGGGGCGGATTTCACGCTCTTCGGTGCGCTCAACAATACCGACCAGCTGCTGCTTGCCATCGGGCAATATGATATCGTCGTGACGCTGGAAGGGCCGAGCGACTATATGACCGTGCGCAAGAAGGAGCGTGTGGCGGGCATCTGGATCAATACCAGCGCCATCACCTTCACGCCGCTGCCGGAATCCTATTCCATGGCCAGCACGCGCAATATCAGCGACATCGCCTCGCCCGGCACACTCAGGGCCATGGGGCTGGGTGTCGACCATCTGTCGCTGAAAAGCGCGGTGTTTTCCGGCGTGCCCGACAATGTCTTCGATTTTCAGGAAGCCTACCGTCGGCTCAAGCTTTCCAGCGGCATCTATCGCAACGACACGACCGGGGTGCGGCTGGAACGCACTGGCCTGTTCTGGGCGACACTTCGCCTGCCCGCCAATGTGCCGAACGGCGTGCATACCGCCCGCGCCTATCTTTTCAAGAGCGGCAAATTCATCGCCCAGCGCGAATTGAAACTGCGTGTCGTCAAGACCGGCATGGAGCAGGCGATCACCGACGCGGCGCATCAGACGCCGCTTGCCTACGGCGCGCTCTGCGTTCTGCTCGCCGTCGTGACCGGCTGGGGCGCCAGCATCATCTTCCGCAAGGACTGACCGCTCTTCCTCCTGCAAAATAGGGCGCAGGCGACCCTCTGCGCCAAAGATAGCATTCGCTTCCTTCATCTGTTTGCGGTAAAATTCAAGGCGTTACAACCACGCACACAGCTCTTGGCGGCCAGTGTGGCTGTGACCGGGATGAAAAGGAGAAATGTCATGTTCAAGCACATTCTCATTCCCACCGATGGCTCGCCGCTGGCGCAGATCGCAATCGACCAAGGGTTCGCTCTCGCCAAGGAGGCAGGCGCAAAGGTGACCGTGGTGACGGTATCGGAACCCTTTCATGTGATTGCCAGCGATGTCGAGGACATTGCCGCCATTGCCGAAGAGGAATTTCACCGTTGCGAAGAGGCGGAGCATCTGCTGCGCGATACGCAGGCGCACGCCGCCGCCATGGGGCTCGATTGCGAAGCGCTGCTGGCGCGGGCGGGGCGGCCGGACGAGGCGATCATCGAAATCGCCGATAAGACCGGCTGCGACCTCATCGCCATGGCCTCGCATCGGCGCAGGAGCTTCGTGGAAATGCTGCTCGGCAGCGTCACGGCCAAGGTGCTGAAGAATTCGAAGATACCGGTACTGGTCTACCGGCAATAGAGCATTTCCTGCAAAAATGCGTAGCGGCTTTGCGTCTGGACAATGCGTAGAAACAAAAAGATAACGGCGACGATGCGCTCAGCCGATGAGATTTGAAAATCGCACCGAATAGATGCGATCCCTGCCCATCAGATGCGCGACGAGCGCGGCATGATCGAACAGCCCGCGCATGGCTTTATGCCGCAAATCCAGCCCACCGCTCATCACCCCGAATGCCGGCATCAAAAGCCGTGAACCGTCGACGGCGAAACAGGGGCGTCGCACCGTTTTCTCGCGACGGCGCACGGTTGCAGAAGGATGCAGGTGCCCCGCAATTTCACCCGCGGCATCTCCCAGCTTCGGCTCATGGCGGAAGACGAGATTGCCATAAAACATCTCGTCCACCGAAGAACCCGGCAGATCGACCGTACCGTCGGGGTCGTGGTTGCCATTGATCCATATCCACTCGCGGCCACGGGCCATCTCGCGGATGAGTTCGCGCAGCGGCAGCGGCAGATGCTCGGAACCGACGCGATCGTGGAAATTATCGCCAAGACTGACGACGATCTTCGGATCATAGCGGCGGACGAGGGAGGACAGGATCTTAAGCGTGGCGATGGTGTCATAGGGCGGCAGCATGCGGCCACGCCTTGCAAAAGCCGCGCCCTTTTCCAGATGCAGATCGGAGACGACGAGCAATGACAGGTCAGGCAAGTATAGCCCGCCCAACGGGTCGCACCAGGCGGCGACGCCGTTGATGGCGGTGTCGCTGCCAAGGCATTCGAAGCCATTGGAAAACCTGTCGCTCAATGTCAGCCGGCTCAGCACTTTTATCGTTGTTCCTTCATTGCATGTTTCAGGACATGGCCTCGGCGATAAGCTCATCGGCAGCCTCGGCCAGCACATCGTCCATCGCTTCGCCCGCCACCGTCTCACGGCCGATTTCCAGCATGACCGGAACGGCAAGCGGCGAGACATGTTCCAGCGCGCGGTGGGTGGTGTGACCCTTGATTCGCTTCAGCATATCGCCAAGACGGCCAATGTCCAAAAGTCCAGCCGCGGCATCGCGCCGCGTCGCTTCCAGCAGGATATGATCCGGCTCATGGCTGCGAAGAACGTCATAAATAAGATCGGCAGACACCGTGACCTGACGGCCGGTCTTTTCCTTGCCGGGATGGCGGCGTTCGATCAGCCCGGAAATGACGGCGCAGTTGCGAAAGGTGCGCTTCAGCATGAAGGATTCATCCAGCCATGCTTCCAGATCGTCGCCCAGCATGTCCTCATCGAGGAGGTTGGCCAGTGACAGGCGGCGGGATTTCAGCCGCATGCCGATATCCTCCATCGCCCAGATGGCCAGCGAATAATCGGTGGCGACGAAGCCCATGGGTTTTGCGCCCGCACGCTCCAGCCGGCGCGTCAAAAGCATGCCGAGCGTCTGGTGCGCCAAGCGTCCCTCGAAGGGATACATGACCATGAAGAAGCGCTTGCGGAAGGGGAAGGTTTCCACCAGCAGTTCGTCGCGCCTGGGAATGATCGATTTTTCCCTCTGGATCGCCAGCCAGTCACGCACCTGATCCGGGAGCGCATGCCAACGCGTCGGGTCTGACAGCATGGAGCGCACCTGATCCGCGAGGTAGGTGGAAAGCGGAAACTTGCCGCCGGCATAGGAGGGTATCTTCGGGTCCATGGAAAAGGCCTGCGAGACCAGACATTCATTCTCGCGGATACCTTCGAAACGCAGCACCTTGCCGGCAAAAAGGAACGTATCGCCCTGCACCAGCTGCTCGAGGAAATATTCCTCGACCTTGCCGAGCGACATGCCGCCGCGCCCGACCGTGCCCTTGGGATTGCGCCTGACCATGCGGACATTGAGTTCCGCCGCCTCGACGATGGTGCCGAGGTTCAGCCGATATTGCTGTGCGACGGCGGGATTGGAGACACGCCAGCGACCGTCCTTCATCTGGCGGATGCGGGCGTAACGCTCATAGGTGCGCAGCGCGTAGCCACCGGTGGCGGTGAAATCCACCACCCGGTCGAAGGTAGCGCGCGGCAGGTCGGCATAGGGCGAGGCGCTGGTCACTTCGCGGTAAAGATCGTCGGCATCGAAGGGTTCGGCGCAGGCCATCCCGAGAACATGCTGGGCGAGAACATCGAGCGCGCCTTCGGCAATCGGCGGCGTATCCTGCGCGCCGATATAATTGGCATCAAGGGCTGCCCGGCACTCCATCACCTCGAACCGGTTGGCGGGAACGAGGATCGCCTTTGACGGCTCATCCATGCGGTGATTGGCGCGGCCAATGCGTTGGGCCAGGCGGCTCGCCCCCTTTGGTGCGCCGACATGCACGACGAGATCGACATCGCCCCAGTCTATGCCGAGATCGAGCGTGGAGGTGGCGACGACGGCGCGCAGCCGGTTTTCGGCCATGGCGGCCTCCACCCTGCGGCGCTGACCGGCATCCAGCGAACCGTGATGCAGGGCAATCGGCAGATTGTCGTCATTGATCGTCCAGAGTTCCTGGAAGATCAACTCCGCCTGCGAGCGGGTGTTGACGAAGATTAGCGTCGTCTGGTGGTCCTTCAGCGCAGAGTACAAATCCTTCATGGCGTAACGCGCCGAATGGCCGGACCATGGGATGCGCTCTTCCGTGTTCAGGATGGAAATATCCGGTTTTGCCCCGCCCTCGACGGTGATGAGGCCAGCGGGCGGCTCACCCTGCCCCTGCGGCGCAAGATAACGGCGCAAATCCATCGGCTCCGCCACCGTAGCCGAAAGACCGATGAAACGCACATCGGGCGCGTGCCGGCGCACACGGGCAAGCGCCAGCGACAGCAGATGGCCACGTTTGGAGGTGACGAGCGAATGTAATTCGTCGAGCACCACATATTTCAGGTCACGGAAAAAGCGCTCGGCCTCCTTGTTGGCGAGCAGCAGCGAGACCTGTTCCGGCGTCGTCAGCAGAATATCCGGCGGCTTCACCTTCTGGCGCTGGCGTTTGCCCTGCGGCGTATCGCCCGTGCGGGTCTCGATGGAAATCGGCAGGCCCATTTCGGAAACGGGCCTGGTGAGGTTGCGCTCGATATCGACCGCAAGCGCCTTGAGCGGCGAGATATAGAGCGTGTGCACGCCGACAAAGCCCGAGCCCGGCGGCACCTTGCCGCGCTCTGCCAGATCGGTGAGCGAGGCCATGAAGCCGCCCAGCGTCTTGCCGGCGCCCGTGGGCGCAATCAGCAGCATGTTCTCGCCGCCGCGCGCCCGCGCCATCAGCTCCAATTGATGGGCGCGCGGAGACCACCCTTTTTCGACAAACCATTTCTGGAATGAAAGGGGCAAGGAGCCGACATGGGTGCCGGAAATGGGAGACTCGGTGTGTTTCACCCCATCAAGGTAGTGAAAAGCCCGCGAAAAAGAAGAGCGCAACAGGGCCGCTTGACAGGAAAGCATAATCGTGGATAAATAATATCCATGATAATGACACAAACCACACAGAGGCAAGTCGGATGAAACTCGGGGACGGCGTGGAACAGGCCATTCACAGCGTGGGCATGCTGGCGGGACTTTCCGAGGGCGGTGTGCTTTCGGCGGCGGCGCTGGCGGAATTTCACGGCGTTTCCACGAGCTATCTTCTGAAACACCTGCAGTCGCTGTCCAATGCCGGAATAGTAGCCACCGTGCCGGGGCCGAAGGGCGGTTATCGTCTGGCCCGGTCGCCCGACACGATCACGCTGCTCGATATCGTGCTTGCCGTCGAAGGGCCGCAGCCTGCCTTCCGGTGTGCGGAAATCCGCCAGCGCGGACCGAACCCCTTGCCGGGACGTTATTTCACCAAGCCCTGCGGCATCAACGCCGCGATGCTGAAAGCGGAGAAGGCCTATCGGGCGGAGCTCGCCAAAACCACCATCGCCGACATTCTGGGCGATCTTGCCGCCAATGATGATGGCGGGATTGCCGCGCGCGGCTGCGCCTTTCTGGAACTGAACGAGCGCAAGACAGCGACGCGCTGAGGCCCAAAAGACAGGATCTCCGAAATACCGGAAGCATCACAGCTTTCCGGACCGATGACGCATGCCCTTAAACAGACCCAACCAATGGAGAGAGACCCATGAAAACCCGTTTGAACTATGCCAAAGCATCCCCCGAAGCCTTCAAGGCCGTGATGGCGCTGGAAAACTACGTCCAGGGCAGCGGGCTTGAGCGCCGCTTTGTTCACCTCATCAAGCTGCGTGCCTCGATCATCAACGGCTGCGCCTTCTGTGTGGACATGCATGTGAAGGAAAGCCGTCATGACGGCCTTTCCGAACAATGGATCAACCTGATGAGCGTGTGGCGGGAATCCCCCGTTTATACCCAGCAGGAACGGGCGCTGCTCGGCTGGGTGGATGCGGTGACGAAGATTGCCGAAACCGGCGCGCCGGATGACGCCTTCGAGACGCTGAAGGCGCATTTCTCCGATGAGGACATCGTGAAGATCACGGTCGCCATCGGCGCGATCAACACCTGGAACCGCATCGCCGTCGGTTTCCGCTCGCAGCATCCGGTCGATGCGGCTGCAAAGGCGGCCTGACCTCTTAAACCCAAAACGGGCGACCGCTACATGGCGATGTAGCGGTCGTTCCTGTGATTGATGGCAAGGGTGAGGTTCATGACCAGCGCGCCAAGGATGGAGCAGAGGATGACGAAAGGTGTGGCCACGAAGAACGAGCAGGCGAGCACCATGCCGTCAAAGGCGAGCTGCACGAGGCCCGCGCGCCAGCCGAAACGATCCTGCAGATAAAGCGCCAAGATGCCGAAACCGCCGAGGCTGGTGCGGTGGCGAAACAGCGCCAGCATGCCGGCCGCAACCGTCAGCCCGCCGAAAAGGGCGGCAGCAACCGGATTGATACTCTGAAAGGCGAAGAAGCCGGGCATATATTCGGAAAGCAGCGCCGTCATCGCGATGGCGCAGAAGGTCTTGACCGTGAAGGCGAGGCCGAGGCGGCGGAAAGCGAGATAATAAAACGGCAGATTGGCAAGGAAAAACACCACGCCGAAGCTGAAGCCGGTGGAATAATGCGCCAGGAAGGCAAGCCCCACCACGCCGCCCGTCAAAAGGCCCGCGGACGAAAACAGCGTGACGCCCAGCGAGACCAGCATGCTGCCCGCCAGAACGCCCTGCGCGTCTTCCAGCAGCGAATGACGATCCGGCGCGGAGGCCCAAAGGTTCAGGCGCCTGCGCGCAGTCGTATCGTCCATGCCTTTTCCCCTGATTTTCAGGCCATCGCCGAGCTATTGCACTCAAGCAGGACGGATTTCAAGCGTGCCTATTCAGCGCACGACGATATATCTGTCAGAGCGGTGATTGATGGCCAGAAACATGTTGAGAACAAAAGCGCCGACAATCGAATAGACAACCGTCGCAGGATCGATGACGAGGAAGGCGCAGAGCATGACGAAGGCGTCGAAGGCCAGCTGGATCAGACCGGCGCGGATGCCGAAACGGTCCTGAATATAGATGGCGAGAATGCCGATACCGCCGAGGCTGGCGCGGTGACGATAAAGCGCCAGCAATCCGTAACCCAGAAGCAGTCCGCCGAGCAGCGCGGCCCAGAGCGGATTGATGCTGTCAATCACCATCCAGCGCGCTTCCACCTCTGTCAGCACTGAAACGAGGCCGATGGCGATGAAGGTCTTGAAAGAGAAAGCGAGACCAAGGCGGCGGAAGGACAGGTAATAAAACGGCAGATTGACGAGGAAGAACAGAAGGCCGAAGCTGATGCCGAAGGCATAATGAAGGAGGAAGGCGACGCCGGCGGTGCCGCCGGTCAGAAGGCCGACCTTGTTCAGGAGATAAAAGCCGAGCGCCGAGACGATGGCGCCGGTGACGATGCCCTGCACGTCTTCCACTGGCGCATGTCTGGCCGGATCGGAACTCCACATGCCGTAAACGCTTCTCGTTATGCTCACGCTTTTTTCCTCAGGTTCAGACATATTTTGCACTGCAAAAAACAGCTGATCAAGATGGATAAGTAAGCAAGACTGACCTATCGTGAAAAAGGCAAGAAACGGAATGTTCAGGCTTTAGCGCGGGCAAGAAAAAGAATGCCGGAAAGGGGTTTTCCGGCATCCTTGCGAATGGTGGTTTTGCGTATTTCGAGGAGGGAAAAGCCAGTCCGCTCAAGAAGGTCGGTCACATAGCTTTTGGAATGGGCGTAACGAAGGGATTCCCGCAGGATAAAACCGTCCTCATCCCCCGCATCCTCCACCGAGAAGGCAAAAAAGCCTGAAGGCCTGAGCAGGGTGGAAACAAGCGGCATGACGGCTTCGAGGCTGCCGAGATACATCATCACATCGGCGGCGGCGACGAGACCGGCGCGGTGCTCCGCCAGCGCCGTTGTGAACAGGCCGGAGGCCTCTGCTTCCAGCGAAAGATCGGCCTGGCCCAGATAATCGTAAAGCCCCTTTTCCTCCGCCTTGGCCAGCATGTTCTGGGAGATATCGAAACCTTCAAGCCGTCTTGCAAGGGCGCGGATTTCGACACCGAGGAGACCCGTGCCGCAGCCGATATCGACAATGGTATCGAAGACGCCGCCATCCACCGCTTTGCCGATCAGTTCCGCAAGCTTTTGCGGCACGCTGTAGTCAAGCTTCTCCACAAGCGAGGTTTCGAAACGGTCGGCATAATCGTCGAACAGCCCTTCCACATAACGGCTCGGCGGCTGCTCGGGTGTTTCCGCGGCGCCGAGAACCGCGAGCTTCAGTTCGGCTGCAAACAGCCCTTCCGTATCCAGTTCGGCGACTTTCTCGTAAGCCGCCACGGCTTTTGCGGTCTCCCCCGCCTTTTCATGATATTCCCCGAAACGAAACCAGCCCGCCGTCCACCGTGGCGCAAGTTCAAGCGCCTGTTCCATGAGTTCGGCGGCGGCGGGATAGTCACCGCCCTCCGCCAACATGCGGGCATAGTCCGCCCGGCGGTCGGCAATGACGTCACCGGAAGAAAACTGGTTTGGGGCCATCAATTATTTCCTGAGAAGATGCCGGCTGTCATTTATCAAGCCATAAAAAAACTCAAGTCCTATTTCATGGCCCCTGCGTGGAATTGACGGATATGGCGCGATATAGTGCGCGAAAACTTGCATCGAAGCGGTGCGCCCCATATGTCAGGATAAAACAGGAGACTTGCTGATGGCCGGTGAGGTCAACAAAATGCTGGGTGATACGGTGGCCCGCACCGTGGTGAAACTGCTCGTCGTTTCATTGCTCGTCGGCTTTCTGATGGCGATCTTCGGATTGACGCCGTGGAACATCATCTACGGCGCGCGTGATTTCGTGGTCGATCTGTGGCGCAGCGGTTTCCATGCGCTCGGCGCAATCGGCGACTATCTGATCCTTGGCGCAACGATCGTCATTCCCGTTTTCATCATCCTGCGCCTCCTGAGCTATCGCCGCTGACATGACAGATTCCACGCTTCAAACGCTTTCACGGCGCGGCTTCGTGCTGCTTTCCGCCGGTTCCGTTCTTTCCGCCTGCGTTTCCATGCCCACCAACAAGGGCATGCCGTCAGGCACCCGCGATGAGACCGCGGCAGCGCTTCCGATGGTCAACGAGTTGCGCCGCTCGAAAGGGCTTTCGCCGCTCGCCATCAATGGCGCGGCTAGCAGCGCCGCCGCCTATCAGGCCGGCCGTATGGTCAAGGCGCAGAAGATGGCGCATCTGATCGGCCTGACCGACAGTTTCCTCATCCGCATGAAGGACGGCAGTGTACCGCTACCCGCGGCGGAAAACGTGGCCGCAGGTCAGGACAGCGTCGAGCGGGTCGTCAAGGCCTGGATCGGCTCCAAACACCATCTCGAAAATATGCTGGGTCCCTATAATGGTCTCGGCGTCGCGGTGGCCTATGACGCCGCCAGCCGCAACCGGCCCTATTGGGCGATGGTGCTCTGCGCTTGAGATATTAGGCCCGGGGCGGGCGAAAAACGCTGATAGATTTCGCCACTCCGCCAGCGATGCTGAAAAAGCGTCCTCCTCAGCCGTCATCCTCGAGCTCGACCCGAGGATTGGCGCACTCTTTTTTCAAGCAGCCTGCCAACGCTCAGCCAAGCTTGCGGTCAGCCCAGCGGTCCACCGCGCTGTCGCGCAGTTCGCGGATCGACTCCACGCCCTCGCGGGCGACCAGCTTCGACAGTCCCTTGACGGTGGCCGATGGCAGGCCGGGACCTTCATAGACCATGCAGGAATAAAGCTGCACGAGATCGGCCCCCGCCCTCACCTTTTCCAGCGCCGTTTCCGCGGATGAAATACCGCCAACGCCGATAATCGGCAGATTGGCGCCGACGCGACGGCGCATCTTGGCGAGAACGATGGTGGAAAGCTCGAACAGCGGCTTGCCGGACAGGCCGCCGGCCTCGCCCTTATGCGGACCGGGGCGCAGGCCTTCGCGGGAGAGCGTGGTGTTCGAGACGATCAGGCCATCGAGATTATGGGCGAGCGCCTCTTCGGCAACATCATCCAGCCCCTCTTCGGTCAGATCGGGCGCGATCTTGAGGAAGACCGGGATGCGTTTGCCGAAACGTTCGGCTTCCGCCTTGCGGCGCTCCAGCACCGCCGTGAGAAGGGCGGCAAGGCTTTCGCGCGCCTGCAGGTCACGCAGACCGGGCGTATTGGGCGAGGAAATATTGACGGTGAAATAGGACGCAACCGAATAAAACGCCTCGATGCCCTGCACATAATCGGCGATGCGGTCTTCGCTATCCTTGTTGGCGCCGATATTGACGCCGACAATACCGCGCAGACGCGCCTGCTTCAGACGTTCCAGTGCAGCGGCATGACCTTCATTGTTGAAGCCGAGGCGGTTGATGACACCTTCATCTTCGACCAGACGGAAGATGCGCGGTTTGGGATTGCCGGATTGCGCCTTCGGCGTGACGGTGCCGATTTCGGTGAAGCCGAAACCGAGCCTCAGAAGCGGCCCGGGCACTTCCGCATTCTTGTCGTAACCGGCCGCCATGCCGAGCGGATTGGGGAACACGAGACCCGCCACGGTCTGCTGCAGACGCGGATCGTGCGGCACCATGCAGGTGGGCAGAAAGCCGCTTTTCAGCGCCGCAATGGACAGGCCATGCGCTTTTTCCGGATCGACGAGAAACAGGCCCTTGCGGCCGACAGAGGAAAATAATCCGCTCATCACAAAATCTCCGGAAACTGGTGCTGGCCGTCGTGGCCGAGTGAAAGCGGCGTTTCCCAAAGCACGGCAGTCAAGGGAAGAGACGCGTAGAGATGCGGGAAAAGATCGCCGCCTCTGGAGGGTTCATAGACCAGCCTGTCGCCAAGGGCCGCGCCGTCGACTGCAATGAGAAGCAGATCGACCTGGCCGGAAAAATGCCGTGCGGCGGTCTCGGCCACCTGTTTTGCCGTTGAAAAGTGAATGAAGCCATCGGTCAGATCTATGGCCGCGCCTTCGAAGACGCCCTTCGCCCTGGCCGCATTCCACAACGTCTCCGGCACGATTTTATAGATGATCGCGGGCGTTTCCTGCATGGGGCTCTCCAAGGCTTTCCAGCGCTTTCCTGTCCGGGCGGTTTGCCGCAAAGCATGGCAATTGTCCACAGTTTCCACGGCATTTTTATTGCGGAAGCCCTGAAAGACCGCCTGTCCACAAGCTTTTCCTTGTAATGCGGGAGCGATTGGCGCAACCTTTGGCGGAGGAGCCGGAAGCGTTCGACCGCCGGCAAATGGGAGTGCGCCAGTACCCAAATAAAGAACCGCATAACGCCCTTGGGAGGGGGCCAGAATGTCGGAACTTGTCATTATCATAGCAGATGACCACCCGCTTTTTCGCGGCGCCCTGAAACAGGCCGTATCCGGCCTCGACGGGCAGCAGACCATTGTTGAAGCCGGAGATTTCGAGGCTGCCCGAAGTGCGGCCGCAGCGCGCCACGACGCCGATCTCATGCTGCTCGACCTCGCCATGCCGGGAGTGAGCGGATTTTCAGGCCTGATGGCGCTGAGGGCGGAGTTTTCCAGCCTGCCGATCGTCATCGTTTCGGCAACGGACGATGCGACCACGGTTCGCCGGTCCATCGAACTCGGCGCTTCCGGTTTCATTTCCAAGTCCTCCGGTATCGATGATATCAGAGACGGCATCCGCGCGGTTCTGGAAGGCGATGTCTGGATACCGGCAGGTCATCAGGGCGACAAGGAACAGGATCCTGACGTGGCCGATCTCATCGGTCGGCTGAGAACACTGACACCGCAGCAGAGCCGGGTTCTGGGCATGCTGGCCGAAGGGCTGCTGAACAAGCAGATCGCCTATGAGCTCCATGTTTCCGAAGCCACCATCAAGGCGCATGTCTCCGCGATCCTGCTGAAGCTCAAGGTCGACAGCCGCACGCAGGCGGTAATCCAGCTCGCCAAGATAAATACCTCGGCCATGGTGGCGTAGGGAAAGGATTTTATTCCTTTACTTGCTTTACTCCTGACCGGATATGGTCTAGATTCCGGTCAATATACGACAGGAGCTTTCCGCTATCGGCTCCACTTGCGGGCTTTCTATCATGCTTTCACACGAGACGATCTGGAGCGCCATCGATACGCTTGCCGAACGCCATCAGCTGACGCCTTCGGCGTTGGCGAAGCGCGCCGGCCTCGATCCCACCTCGTTCAACAAATCGAAACGTTTCGGGCCGGATGGCCGCAAACGCTGGCCTTCGACGGAATCCGTCTCCAAGGTGCTGGAGGCGACGGGGGCAAGCGTCGACCAGTTTTTCGGTTATGCTTTTGGCAGGGCGCAGACGATGCAGCCTTCAGGTGCCGACAACGCTATTCCCCTGCTCGGTTTCGCGCAGGCCGGTTCCGGCGGCTTTTTCGATGATGGCGGTTTTCCGGCCGGTCAGGGCTGGGATGTGGTGGAATTCCCTTCCTCTCCCGAGCGCAAACAGGGCGTCTATGCGCTGGAAGTGCAGGGTGAGAGCATGATGCCGCTTTACCGTGACGGCGACATCCTCATCGTGGAGCCGGGCGCACAGGTGCGGCGCGGTGACCGCGTGGTGCTGAAAAGCCGCGACGGCGAAGTGATGGCGAAGGTGCTGGCACGGCAAAGCCCCAAAAACATCGAGCTTCTTTCGCTCAACCCGGAACATCCCAATCGCAGCTTCGACATGGCCGATGTGGAGTGGATTGCCCGCATCATCTGGGCCAGCCAGTAGCCCGCAATTGCGGACACTGGCTTCCCGTTTCAGCCGTTGCGGCCCGGGAAACGCGCAGAGAATTTCCTCTACAGGCCGAGCGCCGTTGCCGCGGCATCGACCGTCATGATCTTCGCACCACCGGACACCGCCCTGCGGACGAGGCCCTGAAATCTGTCTTCAGGGCAACCGTAAAAGCTTGGTGTGCGCGAAACATCATGGGTGAAGATGATGAGCCAGCCGCCTTTCTGCAGAACATCTTCCAGCCACTGGTCGGCGGCGTTGAGGTAGTTCTGATCCGCACGCAACTCGACTGCGGCAAGATTATACGGGTCGATGCTGCCCCGGTTGATGCCAGGCATGATGCCGCGTGCAGTCCTGAACCGGCGCCGCAGCAGCGACTGCATGACCGGTGAGGCCATGCCGAAGGGAACGGAGAAATTGCGACCGTGGCGGCTTCCATCGAATGATCCGAGCACGGTGTCATTGCGATCGAGATCCGCCTCGAGCCCCCGTCGTGAAAAGCTCGAAAGTTTGCGATGGGAAAAGGTGTGGCAGGCAAGTTCATGGCCGGCCGCGGCCAGTTCCGAACAGCCTTTTGTGGAAATCATCTGCTGTTGTTCATCGTATTTGTCGATGAACACGCCGGCGATATAAAACGTCCCGCAGACGCCCTCGTTTTCCAGAATGCGCGCACCCGCCGTCCAGGCACTTGCCGGCACATCATCGAATGTGAAGGACACGATCGGTTCGGATGTTTCGATCCGTGCCGCAGGTCCCGGAAAATAGCGCACCAGCCGGTTATTGATCCGGTCTGCAAAAGTCCCGATTTTTTGCGTCATACAAAGCCCCCCGGCCTGTCTGCAAATTACTGCCCCTGTTCAAGTATGTCGTAAGCCTGATGCCTCAAACAATAGATTGCGATCAGCAGAGAAGACCAGATAGGCCCGGTTCCGGTAAAGAAATTACTCTCAAGACACGAAGAAAGCAGCGCATACACCCAAATTCGTGCAAAAAGTCGGGTCAGGCCCGGATCGGTGCCCTTGTCCACCGCCGTGCGGAAATCGTTCGCGGGGATGATGACCAGCCAGATGACGGTGAGAATGAAGGCCGGCAAGCCGCCATTCAGCAGGCTTTCAATATAGCCATTATGGGCATGAAAGGCTGTGACGGCCCAGGTGCCGGCTATATCGGCTTGCGACAGGAGCCGGTCGCTCGCCCAGAATGCCTGGAACCCTTGCCCGAAGATCGGCGATTGCGCAAAAGTGTCGAAGGACAGCCGCCATATGTCCGTGCGGCCAGTGAAGGTGGAATCGATGCCCAGGCTTTCGACAAAATTCTGTATGCTTGGGAAATAAGTGGAGCCGACCGCGGATATGTTGATGAAGGCCAGAAGACCGCCGATCATAAGCAGCGTGCGGTGGGCATGCCTTTCCATGATCCAGATCAGCGCGACGGTGACGGGCAAAAGCATGGCCGCGGTTTTTCCATTGGTCTTCCAGAGGAAAAAACCGGCCAGCAGCGTGATGGCGATGCCGCCCAGCGTCGACCAGGCGTTGCGCAGGTAAAGCCCGATCATGAAAAGAATGATCATGGCCGGAGCGGCGGCGTTCTTGTGGTTGAAAATGCCGCGCCAGTCTCCCGCGAGCGCTTTCTCATCGAGATCATAGGGCTGATGGATCGAGCGCGAACTGAGGAAGATCACCCCCAGATAACACAACGCCAGGAGAATGATGGCGAAGATAGCCATCATCCGGTCGAACTGCCGCCGGTCCCGCGGCATGACGACGAGAACGCTGGTGATGAAGCACAGGAGCGCCGTGAAGACCAGACGTTGCAGCGACGTGCCGGGCTGGGTTCCAACCACGGAGCATATCGCCAGCCAGAAGAACAGCAGCAGAATGGGCAGTCGCGGCCGCAGCAGTAGACCCGTCAGCCGGTGGCGCAGTGCAAAAACGCCGAGGATCAACGCGATCACGAGGCCGGTCAGCTGGTTTGCGGCGGCGTGCGGTACAGGTGGCGCTGCGAGATTTTCGAAAGGTGCGACGGAAATCCAGATATAGAGCATGGTGGCGACGAAAAAAATCGCGTCGCGCCGGCCGCCGGCAAGGGATATCGCACTGCCCTGCGCAGAGAGGGGCTGCGTGTCAGCCAAACGCGGCATGGTCGCCTGCACCTGATATGGATGATCGGATCATTGGCCTGCCTTGTGACGAACAACGAAACCCTTCTGAAACAGGGCCATGTCCAAATAACCATAAACAGTCATTATCATCATTATTATGCAATTGCTTTAACCCTCTCTTACCTCAAGAGGGATAAGACAGGATAAACTGCCATTCATTCGGGTCGCGGACCTTCACATTATTGGCCGGTTGCGGCTTTTTCAGTTCGCCAGATTTTAAAAACAACGCAGTCATTTTTGAATTCCCCCGGCAATGCCGGAAAACATGGAGAATGAGGTGTCGTTCAATACGCCGCGGCTCGGCCATCTAGTCAGACTGGGATTGACCTACATGGCGTCAGGCGGAGCGCTCCTCATGTCCAGCGCCGCCCAGCTTTTGACCTTCGCGTTGCTTGCCCGCCATCTCGGTGTCGAACAATTCGCGCTTTACGCCTCCATCACGGCCGTCACCAATCTCGGCGTCCAGATATGCGGTATCGGTTCGCAGGAATCGCTGATCCGCCGTGTGGCGCAGGATCGCAGCATGTTTCCCGTCATGCTCGGCCACAGCTATCTCCTGAGCGCCGCGACCGGCGTGGTGCTGACAATCATCGGCATGGTGACGATCCCGGTATTTTTCCCGACCTCGGAAACCCTGCTGCACACGCTAATCACCACCTTCCTGATCCTGTTCACGAACCTCGTCCTCCTGAAAGTCATCTCGCTTTCCACGCAGAGCTTCATCGCGCATTCCGACTTTGCCTCCGCCAACAAGCTGGAAGTGATGTTTGCCGTCGCCCGCACCATTGCCGCGGTGGTCGCCTGCCTCATCTTCAAGGTGGAAACCGTGGAGGCCTGGGCGCTGTGGAACCTCGCCGCCCACACCATTGCGGCCATGATTTCGGTGAAGGCGATCGCGAGACTAGGCCGCCCGGTGTTCCGCATCGTGCGTGAGGAAATCCGCATCGGCGTCCTGTTTTCCACCCAGTTCCTGTTCAAGGCCGTGCGCGGCAATGCCGATATTCTCGTTCTCGGCGCCATTGCCAGCGCCGAGGTGCTCGGCAGCTATTCCATCGCCCGGCGCATTCTCGACAGTTCCTATCTCTCCGTCGAAGCCCTCAACCGGCTGATCTATCCGGGTTCGGCCTCCGCCGCCCTGCAGGGCATCAGCAAGACCATAGAGCGCGCCTATAACGTGCTGAAGGCTGCACTTTTCATCGCGACCGGCAGTGCGCTCGTCATTTTCATCATCGCACCCTTCCTGCCGCTTTTGTTTGGCGATGAATATGTTTCGCTGCCTATCATCACCCGCGTGCTTTGCTGGGCGGTTCTGCCGATGGCCGTTGCCGCCACCGCGCTCGAGGCGCTCGGCGCATCCGGACGGCAGGATATTCGCGCGAAGATCTGGAACAGCGGTAATCTCATCGGCTCCGTGGTCGTGGCCTTCTTCACCTGGTCCTTCAGCATTTCGGGAACGATCGGCAGCTATTTCATGGTGGAAACCGCGATCGCCGCCGCCGTGTGGATCGCGCTGCTGCGCCTGCGCCGAAACGAAGAGGTTTTCGCGCCGGCCAAATAAGAGCTGGCGTCAGAACCGATCTGGCGGCCGGCTCTCTCTAATAGAGCCCGTAAGGGAAATAACGCCGGTAGATTTCTTCCAGCCTTCCATTGCGGGAAAGGGCCGCCAGCGCCTGATCGAAAGCCGGAACAAGCACGTTGTCGGGATCGACGGTCATGATGGACAGGCCCTCGCCGAGAAACCTGTCGGACATATAGGGACCACCGAAGAGGGCGCAACAGCCTTCGGACGCGGTTCCCGAAATCCAGAAAGGCAGGCGCAGACCATCGGCGAAGATGGCGTCCACCTTACCTTTCTTCAATGCGTCATACATGGGTTCGTAACCATCGAAACCCTCGGCCGTGGCCTTTGGAAAAAATGCTTTCAGCATCTGTTCGTGCCGCGAAGCGGCAACCACACCCACCTTCTTTCCCGAAAGCGCATCAGCGCCGGAGCCGGTGAATTTCGCCGCCTTGTTCACCGCAAGACGGGCAGGCATTAAGAGATAGGGCCGCGAGAAGGTGAAACTCTTGCGCAGATCGGCAGTGGTGGCGAGGCCGGAAATGACCGCTTCGCCCTCACCCATTTCGAGCGCCGCCTCCAGCTCGTCAAACGGCAGCGCCTGCACCTGGCATTTGCTTTCCACCTTCAACTGGGCGCAGATTTCACGCACCAGATCGACATGGAAACCCGCAAGCCGGCCTTCCTGGTCGGTAAAATTGAACGGCGGAAAATCGACCGACATCAGAAATCTGATGCGGGGAACGGAAGAAAGGTCGCCGCCCGGAAATCGCTCCTGCGCATCGAACAACACCGGCATCCGGTTCCCGTCCGACAGGCCCTCCGCACGTACATCGCTAAAAAAACCAGTAAATTGTAAAGCGAAAGCTAAAGTAAATCCGAGACTTATATTCCGCGTTACATTCGTCATTCTCATCTATACTATCCGTGACAGAAAGTGGGCGTTACCATGACGGCGGCGGCAATGCATGGATTATTCTAGGCAATATACACGAGATTCGTTTCGCACGACGCCGGCGACACGAAAAATTGCATTTTCCCATCTCAATGAAAATCCACTCTCAACCGCTTCCGAACAGGACCAAGCCCGCTTTCTCTCTTCGCTGGGATTTGGCAGGCCCTATATCGAGGCATTCGAACAGCAGGCTCTGGAAAATAGCTCGACTTTGGAGGACGAATTGCTGGCAAGCGGTCTCGTCACGACGGATGCCTATTTCGGCGCTTTCGCCAGATTCCTGCGGTTGCCGTTTCTCCCGAAAATCGATCCGGATCGTGTGACGGACTTGAATAAGCTGGACACTCAGCTCTTCGAACCAAGGTTCCTGCGGCTGACACCGCTGAACGGCACGCCAACGCTGCTGATCGTGCCGGAACTGGCGCGGATGGCGTCGCTGAAAAACATGCTGGATCAGCGTCCGCGTCTTCTCAACGACTTTGCCGTCACAACCCCGCAGGCCATGCGCAACGCAATCTGGAAAGCGGGCGAGGCCCGCCGCTCGGCAGAAACCCAGCAGCGGCTTTTCAACACGGCGCCGCACCATTCCGCCAGGATCACGCTGCATGGCCAGCAGGGTTTTTGCAGCGGCGTTCTCCTTACGCTGCTCATTCTGTCGCTGCTGTTTTACACGGAAGCGGCATTTACGTATCTCCATGTCACCCTGACGATGCTTTACCTTTTGACCCTGCTTTTCAGGCTGTTCGCGCTCGTTCATCTACCCATGGAAAAGGACGCCACCTTGCCTCTTCGGCAGGAAAACGAATTGCCTGTCTATACCGTTCTGGTGGCGCTTTACCGGGAAGAGGCCGTCATCGGGCAACTCATCGGCGCATTGGAGCGTCTGGACTGGCCCAGATCCCGGCTGGACATCAAGCTTGTCTGCGAGGCGGACGACGACGCAACGATCGAGGCGATCCGTCGGATAAACCCCGGCCCGCATATAGAGGTCGTCAGGGTGCCCCCCTCCCTGCCGCGCACCAAACCCAAAGCCCTCACCTATGCGCTTTCCGGCGCTCGCGGCGCATTCATTGTGGTCTATGATGCCGAGGACCGGCCCCATCCGCAGCAATTGCGCGAAGCCTATACCGCCTTTCGCAGCGAGCCTGACGAGGTGGCCTGCCTGCAGGCGCCGCTTATCATCAGTAATGCCTCTTCCTCCTGGCTCAGCGCCTGTTTCGCCTTGGAATATTCCGGTCTCTTCCGCTGCATGTTACCTGTGCTATCCGCACACGGCTTGCCGCTGCCGCTTGGCGGCACCTCCAATCACTTCCGGACCGCCGTGTTGCGGCGGGCCGGCGCCTGGGATCCCTACAATGTAACCGAGGACGCCGACCTCGGACTCAGGCTGCATCGGCTCGGTTATCGTTGCGGCGTCATCCGACGACAGACGCTGGAGGACGCGCCGACCTCGCTGCCCGTGTGGCTGAACCAGCGAACACGATGGTACAAGGGGTGGCTGCAAAGCTGGCTGGTGATGACCCGTGCGCCTTTTGCGACCGCCCGCGACATGGGATGGTTTGCCTATATGGTTTTTCAGCTGCTGATCGGCGGCATGCTTCTGTCGTCGCTTGCCCATCCCCTGCTCTTCGTTTCCCTGACATTCATGATTATCGCCATCCGGGAAAAAGGCGTCGATCTGCTAATCACCTGGCAGGGTCTGCTGTTTTTTATCGATGCGCTGAATATCGTCGGAAGCTACACGATCTTCGTGCTGATGGGTCGAAACAGAATGATCGCCTATGAAAGAAGACATGTCGGAGGGCGATGGCTGGCGATGCCCGCATATTGGCTGATGTTATCAGTCGCGGCCTGGCGGGCCGTGGTGGAGCTCAAAACCAAACCCTTCGCATGGAACAAGACACCACACGCTCCGGTCGTCAAAAAAACCGACTGACCCGGCGTTTTCGAAAACAGTCAAAATAGTTTTGGTGCTTCTTTCGGCCAACCGCGGCGACGCTTCATGGTTTCAGCGACATACCGTTATCTGCAAAGCCGCTTCAGGCTTTGCATTACCGCTGTCATCAATAATAGAAGCCAATGCCTTGCCGAACGAAGCTCCTCCTTCGGCAAGGTCCGTCATTTCATCCTGAGATCGACCGAACCGCTCTACTTGGCAACGAGCTTGTTCTTGATCAGGCCGACGATGATCTGCACGATCAGACCACCGACGCCGCCGCCAACGAGCTGACCGGCAAGAGTGCCGATATCCACGCCGCCGGCTGCCGCACCGCCCGCCGCGCCGAGCAGCGATCCGAGCACGGTTCCGCCGCCGAGGCCGCCAATGGCGCCGGCAATCAGGTTGCCGAGCGAACCAAGATCGGAGTCCTTCACTATCTTTCCACCGGCCGTGCCGCCTACCGCACCGCCAACGATTTGGGCCAATATCGAAGCAAGATCCATGTCATCCTCCTCAGTCGTTTCCCCGACCATTCGGGGAAACAAAGCCTCTTATTCACGTCTGCGCAGGCTGAACCGAACCGGCATGGCCGGCCTTCTCTTCCTCGCCGAAAATTTTCCAGATCACGGCCCCGATGGCGCCACCAAGGATCGGAGCAAGCCAGAACAGCCAGAGCTGCTGCAGCGCCCATCCGCCGACGAACAACGCCTGTCCCGTCGAGCGGGCCGGATTGACGGATGTGTTGGTGACTGGAATGGAAATCAGATGAATAAGGGTAAGGGCAAGACCGATGGCGATCGGCGCGAAGCCGGCCGGAACCCTGCCATGCGTCGACCCCAGAATGACGATAAGAAAAAATGCCGTCAGAATGACTTCGATCAGCAGCGCCGATACGAGAGAATATCCGCCCGGCGAATGTTCGCCATAACCATTGGCGGCAAAACCGCCAATGTCAGCCTCTGCCTTGCCGGTGAGGATGACATAAAGCGCCGCAGCCGCGACGATCGCCCCCAGAACCTGCGCCACGATATAAGGCACGAGGCTTGCCGCCGGGAATTTACCGGCAACCGTGAGGCCAACTGAAACAGCCGGATTGAAGTGACCGCCTGAAATGCCGCCAACCGCGTAGGCCATGGTCAGAACGGTCAGACCAAAAGCGAAAGCGACGCCAAGGAAGCCGATGCCGAGTTCGGGAAAGGCGGCGGCAAAAACCGCGCTGCCGCATCCTCCGAACACGAGCCAAAAGGTTCCCAGAAATTCCGAAAGAAGTTTGCGACTCATAACACTTTCCCTATGTTACGACTGCATCAACTATTACGTGCAATTTAATCGTAGTCAAGCTAAATTGTGTACTACTCCCAAAAGCCGGCTCCACGACGATCCGGCCAAGACCGTATCCCACCATTTCAGGCTGTTCCGCGGAAAATAGTGGCTTCAGCCCACCTCTTCCGGCAGCCCCGGAAGAGAGCCCGGCTCTATCTCATTCGTGAGCCAGACACCATTTTTGGCCTGAAAGAAACGATGGCCTCCCTGATGCAGCGCCAGGGCGGAGATCGTCAGAATAACAGGTTTTCCGTGCCTTTCTCCAACTCTTCTCGCTGTTTCTTTATCAGCGGAGAGATGGACATATTGCCGGTTCTGCGGGAGCAATCCCTTTTCCCTGATGCTGCCGAGAAAACGGGTGGTGTGCCGTGATAGAGCAAAACGGGTGGCTCTACAGGCTCGAGACCGAGATCCACCACCACCGAATGGCCCTGATTGGCCCGGATGAATTGCCCATCGGCAGAAATGGCGAACCGCTTCTTGTCGCTGGTATCGACAATCTCAAGCAGCAACTCATGCGTAAGGGGAATATCGGCTCTTGCTATCAACTCGTCGATATTGGCCCACCCTTCCGCGTCGAGTTTAATACCGATCGCATCCGGTTTGTGACGAAGGACATAGCTTAGAAATTTACTGATCTCGCTGAGGGACTGCGCCATCGGGATGCGGCTTTCTCTTATGACCTTTAATATTCCGGCACATGGATCGCGGCATCGCTGGAGCGGGTGAAGGGAATCGAACCCTCGTATTCAGCTTGGGAAGCTGCTGCTCTACCATTGAGCTACACCCGCGCGCGCATAAGACATCGGATAGTTCGCAGCGGGTGTCAAGCACCCGCCGGGTTCGTTATTCGGCGCGAAAATGCTTGGAGAGCTTCAGTCCCTGCGCCTGATAGTTGGAGCCGAGGCCGCTGCCATAGAGGCCTTCCGGTTTCTGCAGCATGTGCTCGTAAACCAGCCGGCCGACGATCTGGCCGTGCTCCAGGATGAAGGGCACTTCGTGGCTGCGCACTTCGAGCACGGCGCGGCTGCCCGTGCCGCCGGCCTCGGCATGGCCGAAACCCGGATCGAAGAAGCCGGCGTAATGCACACGGAACTCGCCCACCAACGGGTCGAAGGGCGTCATTTCAGCCGCGTAAAGCGGCGGAACGTGGACAGCTTCGCGTGAGACGAGAATATAGAATTCATCCGGGTCGAGGATCAATTCGGCGCGGCCGCGTGCGTAGAGCGGTTCCCAGAAATCGAGAACGTCGTGCTGGGCCTTCTTGTCGACATCCACCACCGCCGTGTGATGTTTGCCGCGATAACCGATCAGCCCGTTTTCACCGAAACCCTTGAGGTCGATCGAAAGCGCGATGCCGCCGCCGGTCACGTTGGGCGTGTCGCTTGCGACCAGCATTTCCGTCTCGTGCAGCTTCAGCAGTTCACTTTCGTTGAGCAGCGAATGGCCAATGCGGAAGCGGATCTGCGACAGGCGTGAGCCCCGGCGCACCACGATGGGGAATGTGCGCGGGCTGATTTCCAGATAAAGCGGGCCGGCATAACCAGCCGGTATCTTGTCGAATTCCTGCGCGTTATCGGTCATGACGCGGGTGAAGATATCGAGACGGCCGGTCGAGCTTTTGGGATTGGCCGAGGCAGACATGTCCGCCGGCAACGCAAGGCTTTCCATCAAGGGAACGATATAAACGCAACCGGTTTCCAGCACCGCGCCCTGAGTGAGGTCGATCTCGTGCAGGCTGAGACGATTGAGCTTGTCGATGACCTGGGTTCCGGGGCCGGGCATGAAACTGGCGCGCACGCGATAGGCCTTCGAGCCGAGCCTGAGATCAAGGCTGGCGGGCTGCACCTGATCAGCATCGAGATCGGCCTCGCTCTTCAGCTTGCCGCCTGCAAACAGCGCCTTGATCGCGCCATCCGCCAAAATGCCCGTGGTTCTCGTCATGGTCATCATTCCTTTTTACGGCGACAAAACCAAAAGGAAAGCATTGACGCAAGCCGGTAACGGCAGTATGGCAAGCTTATCCCGTGGTGATTTGGCCGGTCGGCTTGCAGCCACGTTAAACAAGTGGCTAAAAAGACCGGGTGCTAGGAACCGGTCTGCTTTTGCGGCCGGTTTTTTGTTTTGAAGGTGATCACATGAGCAATAAATGGCGCCCGGCAACCCAGCTCGTTCACGGCGGTACGCTACGCTCCCCTTACGGTGAAACGTCGGAAGCGATCTATCTGACCCAGGGTTTCGTCTACGAAAACTCCGAAGCAGCCGAAGCGCGCTTCAAGGGTGAAACGGACGGGTTCATCTACGCCCGTTATGCGAGCCCTACCAACGACATGTTCGAAAAGCGCATGTGCCTGCTGGAAGGCGCTGAAGACGCCCGCGCACTTGCGTCGGGCATGGCCGCCGTCACCGCCGCCATCATGTGCCAGCTGCGCGCCGGCGACCATATCGTTGCTGCCCGCGCCCTTTTCGGCTCCTGCCGCTGGGTGGTCGAAACGCTCGCGCCGAAATACGGCATCGAATGCACGCTGATCGACGGTCGCGATCTCGGCAATTGGGAAAAGGCGATCCAGCCCAACACCAAGCTGTTCTTCCTCGAAAGCCCGACCAATCCGACGCTCGAAGTGGTGGATATTGCCGGCGTGGCGAAGCTCGCCAACCAGATCGGCGCCAAGGTGGTGGTCGACAACGTCTTTGCGACGCCGCTTTTCCAGAAGCCGCTCGAACTCGGCGCCCATATCGTTGTTTATTCGGCCACCAAACATATTGACGGCCAGGGCCGCTGCCTCGGCGGCGTGATCCTTTCTGACAAGAAGTGGATCGAAGAAGAGCTGCAGGATTATTTCCGCCATACCGGCCCGGCCATGTCGCCGTTCAATGCCTGGACGCTTCTGAAAGGCATCGAGACCCTGCCGCTGCGTGTGAAGCAGCAGACGGCCAATGCCGGCAAAATCGCCGATTTTCTCGCCGATAACGGCAAGGTCGCCAAGGTCATCTATCCCGGCCGCGCCGACCATCCGCAGGCTGACATCATCGCACGGCAGATGTCCGGCGGCTCGACGCTGGTGGCTTTCGAACTGAAGGGTGGCAAGGAAGCGGCCTTCAAGCTGCAGAACGCGCTTGAGATCGTAAAGATTTCCAACAATCTCGGCGACGCCAAGAGCCTTATCACCCATCCCGGCACGACGACGCACAAGAACCTCTCCGACGAGGCGCGTGCTGAACTCGGCATTTCCGGCGGCACCCTGCGCCTTTCCTGCGGCATCGAGGATACCGACGATCTGCTGGAAGACCTGGCGAAGGGTCTGGCGGCCGTTTCGGCCTGAAAATTCAATCGGCAAATCGCCATGGCCTGACCGCGTGTCGGGCCATGGTTCGCCGGTGCGGTCCGAAAAGACCCTATCAGGCAACCAATATTTACCTTTCCCGTTATCCCTAACGGTGGAAAGCAGCGCAACAGGAGATGCCCCCTGCCCGTCAAGTCATTCATTTTCTTGACGATAGCCAGAACCTATAGTGTAGGATGTGGCGGCAGGCATAATATCGAGGTGTGGCGCGTATGTATCGTGCTCTGACAAGGGATATCGAGGTAACGGTCGACCCGTATTATCTCGAGGAACAATCCGACCCGGATGACGATCGTTACGTCTGGGGCTACAAAGTCGTGATCGCGAACAACTCCGATATTCCGGTTACCCTCGTCAATCGCTATTGGCACATCACCGATCAGAACGGACAGGTCGATGAGGTCTATGGGCCTGGCGTCGTGGGTGAGAAGCCACATCTTAAACCCGGCGACAGCTACGAATACTCTTCGGGTTGCCCGCTGGACACACCCTCGGGCCTGATGTTCGGGCATTATGAAATGGAAACGGAAAATGGCGAGGTGTTCAACGTCACCATACCCGCCTTTTCGCTGGATTCACCGGGCCTGATGCGGGTTCTGAACTGACCACTCGCCCGGCAATGAAAAAGCCGCACCCTTTGTGGGGCGCGGCTTTCTATTCAGGCATTTTCAAATTCGCTGACATCGTAGCGATAGGTGGTGGAGCAGAACTCGCAGGTCACAGCAATGGCCCCGTCTTCCTCGCTCGCCTTGATCTCTTCGGCGGTGAAGCCTGACAGCACACCCTTGATCTTGTCCCGCGAGCAGCTGCAACGGTCGAAAACTGCCTGCGGATCATAGATGCGCACGCCGCTCTCATGGAAAAGCCTGAAGAGCAGGCGTTCCACCGGCACCTGCGGATCGGTCAACTCGTCGGTATCCACCGTGTTCAACAGCGTGACGGCTTCCATCCAGGCATCATCCTCCTGCACCTCGTGACCGCTTTCATCGCCGTCGCCGCCATGCAGGTCGCGCATACGCAGCCGCTCGGGCGCCTGCGGCAGGAACTGCGCGATAACGCCGCCCGCACGCCAGCCATGACGCGGCTTGCCTTCGCCATCACGGTCGAAGAACTCGGCAACGCCCAGCCGCACGCGGGTAGGCAGCTGTTCCGACTGACGGAAATAAACCCCGGCAATGTCTTCCAGCGACGAGCCATCGAGCGGCACGATGCCCTGATAAGGCTGCATGCCCACGCCCTGATCGATCGTGAAGGCCAGAATGCCGGTGCCGAGCAATTGCTCCGGTGAGGTTGCGCCTTCCGCAATCGCCGCGGCCAGCCGCTCCTCGTCGAAACGGGCGTAAGCGCGCATGCTTTCAGGCGCGGTAAAATCCGCGACCAGCAGGTCAACCGGGCCGTCGCCCTTGGTCTGGAGGGTCAGCTTGCCGGAAAACTTGAGCGACGTGCCGATCAGCGCCGTCAGAACAGTCGCTTCCGCCAGCAGGCGGGCGACCGCGGCAGGATAATCGTGCCGCTCGAGAATGGCATTCAGCAGCGGCCCAACCTGTACGGCGCGGCCGCGCACATCCAGACCTTCGACCTGAAAGGGCACAACCTTGTCGTCGCCAGCAAAATCGAGATCGTCCAGTTCAACCGTTACATCTGCCATGTCATACTCCTTGGCGCAGCCGTGGCGCCGCTACCGTCCAAAAGTCCGGCTTTTAAAATGTGCTTTTTCCGCTTGTCGCACAGAGACCCGGGAAGAGAAACCGCTTCCGGGAAAAACGTGCAAATCGTGATGATGGCCCGCCAGCAAAACCGACGAGCCTCTTCGAAGTCCCACAGATGGTAATCTACGTGGGCAAGTTCAAGCACCCGGCGTGGCCTCGTGTCAGGCCGGGGGAATTGCTCAGATGGCGCCCATGCACCAAGCAATGATGGACTTCTGCGCGTGGAGGCGGTTTTCCGCCTCGTCGAAGACCACGGATTGCGGACCGTCGATCACGGCATCCGTCACTTCTTCACCGCGATGGGCCGGCAGGCAATGCATGAACAGCGCGTCTTTTTCCGCCTTGGCCATCAGGGCTTCGTTGACTTGATAGGGCTGGAAGATGTTGTGGCCGCGCGCCTTGTGTTCCTGGTTCATAGACACCCAGGTATCGGTGACGACGCAATCGGCCCCGGCCACGGCCTTGTCGGCATCGTGGCACAACATGATCTCGCCGCCATTGTTGCGGGCCCAGTTCAGGAACTTGTCATGCGGTTCGGAACCCATCGGCACCGCCATTGTCATGCGGTAACCGAAGCGGGCCGAGCCTTCCACGAAGGAATGCAGGACATTATTGCCGTCACCCGTCCAGGCAATGGTCTTGCCTTTGACCGGGCCGCGATGTTCCTCGAAGGTCATGATGTCAGCCATGATCTGGCAGGGATGCGTGTCGTCAGTCAGGGCGTTGATAACAGGCACGGTTGCGTGCTCGGCAAGCTCCAGCAGGCGCGAATGATCCGTTGTACGGATCATGATGGCGTCGACATAACGCGACAATACCTTGGCCGTATCGCCGATCGTTTCGGCACGACCGAGCTGCATTTCAGTTCCAGAGAGGAAAAGCGTCTCGCCACCAAGCTGGCGCATGCCGACATCAAAGGAGACGCGGGTGCGGGTGGAAGGCTTTTCGAAGATCATTGCCAGCATCTTGCCGGCAAGCGGCTTTTCCGCCGTTCCGGCCTTGGTTGCGGCCTTGCGCGCGCGGGCATCGTTGAGAATTGCCCGCAGGTCCTGCGAGCTGACGGCCGACAGGTCAAGAAAATGTTTAGGTGAAGCCATTTCAAACGTCCCATGCTCGCGAGCCTCCGGGAAGAGGCCCGCCCTTTATTGTTTCCTCAGGCGATTTTTGCCTGTTTCGCTGTCAGGGAAGCGGCGGCCGCTTCCACACGTGCCAGCCCCTCACGGGCTTCCTCCGCCGTGGTAACGAGGGGCGGCAGGAGACGGATGACGTTGTCGCCCGCGGGCACGCCGAGCAGATGCTCGCCGCGCATGGCATGCAGCATTTCGCCCGACGGAACCTTCGCCTTGATGCCGAGAAGAAGGCCTTCGCCGCGAATTTCCTCGATGACATCAGGATAACGATCCTTCAGCGAAGCAAGGCCCTGGCGGAAGACCAGCGCGACATCACGGACCTTTTCCAGAAAACCCTCGGAGAGGACGACATCAAGCACGGCGTTGCCCACAGCCATGGCCAGCGGGTTGCCGCCATAGGTGGTGCCGTGCACGCCTGCGGTCATGCCGGAAGCGGCATCCGCCGTCGCAAGGCATGCGCCGAGCGGGAAACCGCCGCCGATACCCTTGGCCACCGCCATGATGTCAGGCGCGACACCCGTCTGCTCATAGGCAAAGAGCTTGCCCGTGCGGCCGACGCCGGTCTGGACCTCATCGAAAATCAGCAGCATGCCATGCTCATCGCAGAGCGACCGCAGCAGCTGCAGGAATTCCTTGCTGGGCGCACGGATGCCGCCCTCGCCCTGAATGGGCTCGATCAGAAGTGCAGCCGTCTCGGCCGTGATGGCGGCTTTCAGCGCATCAACGTCACCGAAGGGCACCTGGTCGAAACCTTCGACCTTGGGGCCGAAACCTTCGAGATATTTCTGCTGGCCGCCGGCGGCGATCGTCGCCAGCGTACGTCCATGAAAGGCGCCTTCAAAGGTGATGATCCGGAACTTTTCCGGATGCCCCTTGGAATAATGATAACGGCGCGCGGTCTTGATCGCGCATTCCAGCGCTTCCGCGCCGGAATTGGTGAAGAAGACCTTGTCTGCGAATGTCGCTTCCGTCAGGCGCTTGGCAAGCTTTTCCTGGCCCGGCACTTCATAAAGGTTCGAGACGTGCCAGACCTTCTCGGCCTGGGTCTTGATCGCTTCCACGAGGTGCGGATGGGCGTGACCCAGCGAATTGACCGCGACGCCAGCCGCAAAATCCAGATATCGTTCGCCGCTCTCCGTGAACAGCCAGACGCCCTCGCCTCGCTCGAAGCGCAGGGGGGCTCTTGCAAACGTATCGAACAATGGCGCGGCGGCTTCGGCCATGGCTGTATCACTCCTTGCGCAGACGCGCTGTCAGACGGTTGTCAATAGGCTCTGGGGGTTATCCCTCGCCTGAAAATCAAAAATGCCGCCTCGCGGCGGCAGGGGCACTATTGTCACTTCGCCTGCCGATGTCAACAAAAGTCCGTATTTCCCGGGCTTCTCAAGCCCTAGTAGGTGGCGGCCTGCGAGGCCCAAGGTGTTGCCTTTCAGACTCAACTCGCCAGCAAGTTGGGGAAAACCGGAAAATCGATTCGAGATGAATCCCGCGACTCTTGCCACGGAGTCTGCGTGGCACTAGGTTAATCGCTAATTACTAGACTGCATTGCGGCGGAACTAGTCACCAAAAATCCGGCAGAAACCACGCTCGCGGCACGCCCGCGAGACGGAGAGGGATTCTGCCGACATTATACGCGACGAGCGGAGAAGCGGCATGAACTGGACAGACGAACGAGTCGAGAAACTCAAGAAATTATGGTCCGAGGGCCTTAGCGCCAGCCAGATTGCAGCGCAGCTCGGCGGCGTCAGCCGTAATGCCGTAATCGGCAAGGTCCATCGTCTCAATCTGCCGGGGCGCGTCAAGGCTGGCGGTCCGGTCACTTCGGCGCGCTCTGCGCCCAAGCGCACCGCTGCACCTGCGCCACGCGCGACGACCTTTGCAGGCCGCGTCAATGCGGCGCCGGCACGGATTCTCACCCGTTCGAACGCGGCAACCGCGCTGAATGAAGAGATGGACATCGAGACCGCACAGGTTCTCGATTACGTTCCTTCCAAAAACGTGGTTTCGCCGATTTCCCGTCGCCTGACGCTGACGGAACTGACGGAGCGCACCTGCAAGTGGCCGGTCGGCGATCCGCTAAAGGATGATTTCCATTTCTGCGGTTGTGAAGCGCTGGAATCTTCGCCTTATTGCAAGTTCCATGCGAAACTCGCCTATCAGCCGGTAAGCGAGCGCCGCAAGGCTTGAGTGTTGCGGCACGCATTCGACACTCAAAAACTACGGGCCTTCGGGCCCGTTTTTTTATGGCAAAACTCAGGCGGTTCCGGGGTCAACTCACCGGCGAAGCGCCGATCCCTATCTTCCATCGCTGTCGAACCCGACCCACAATTCCGATTGAGCGAGCGGGATTTCAGCCAATTGTCCGTCGTCCCGTCAAAAAGGATGAAGCCTTCGCGTTTGGGAGTGTCCAGAAACCGAAAGGCCCGACACCATTCCGGTTCGGGCCTTTCGGTTTTGGCGGGATGTTGTCCCGAGTGTAACTCGTCGGTCGAGTCTTGCTCAGGCTTCCATCGAATATCCGGCGCCGCGCACGGTGCGGATAACATCCTGCATATGCGAAAAATTGAGCGCCTTGCGCAGGCGTCCGACATGCACGTCGACGGTGCGCTCATCCACATAGATATCGTGGCCCCAGACGCCATCCAGCAATTGCGAGCGGGAGAACACCCGGCCGGGTGACGTCATCAGGAATTCCAGCAGGCGGAACTCCGTCGGGCCGAGGCGCACTTCGCGGCTCTTGCGGTGAACGCGATGGGTCTCGCGATCCAGCTCGATATCACCGCATTTCAGCACCGAAGACAGCACCTCGGGACGGGCCCGGCGCAGCATGGCCTTGACCCGGGCCATGAGTTCCGGTGTTGAAAACGGCTTCACGACATAATCGTCGGCGCCGGTGGCGAGGCCGCGAACCCGTTCGCTTTCTTCGCCGCGCGCCGTCAGCATGATGATGGGAAGGCGCTCGGTTTCCGGCCGCATCCTGAGCCGACGGCACAGTTCGATACCGGAAACGCCGGGAAGCATCCAATCCAGGATAAGAAGGTCCGGAATACGTTCCTGCAGCCTGATCTCTGCCTCGTCTCCACGGGGTATTGTGTCGACGTCATATCCCTCAGCCTCGAGATTGTAACGAAGGAGGACGCTCAGCGCTTCCTCGTCTTCCACAACTGCAATCTTGGGCACCATATGCTAACTCCGCAAGCCGCTGCTCGTCTGTTACTCGGTCACCGAACCGAGCGTGTTGGAACTGTCGTCCTTCGGACGCTCACCTTCCGGCTGGCTGCCGGTGGTCATGTAATAGATCGTCTCGGCGATATTGGTGGCGTGGTCGCCGATACGCTCGATGTTCTTGGCGCAGAACAGAAGATGCGTGCAGGTGGTGATGTTGCGCGGATCTTCCATCATGTAGGTCAGAAGCTCACGGAAGAGCGACGTATACATGGCGTCGATTTCTTCGTCGCGCTCGCGGATGGCATTGGCCTTCTCTGCGGAACGCGTGGAATAAACGTCGAGGACTTCCTTGAGCTGCACCAGCGCAAGCTCCGACAGGTGCTCGATGCCGCGGGCGAGCTTGCGCGGCACACCGGTTCCGGCAACCGCGATCACACGCTTGGCAGTGTTCTTGCCAAGGTCGCCAACGCGTTCAAGGTCGCCGGCGATACGCAACGTGCCGATGATCTCGCGAAGGTCGGCCGCCATCGGCTGGCGTCTGGCGATGGTGACGATGGCCTTGTCGCCGATCTCGCGCTCGGAATGATCGAGGATCGCGTCATCGGAAATGACCTTCTGAGCGAGCGCGGCGTCGGAATTGACGAGCGCACGCACGGCATCGGCGCACATCTGTTCCGCGAGACCGCCCATTTCGGCGATGCGGCGCGTCAGGAATTTCAGTTCGTCGTCATAGGCCGACAGGATATGCGAATGGGTCGTTGTCTGTGTCATGGTCTAGTCCTCCGGCTTGGCCTGCATGCGCGTACCCGGAAGCGGGCACGGCAGAGGCACCAGTCTTGTTCGGTTTCGATAAAGCGCCGGCCGGGATCAGCCGAAGCGGCCCATGATGTAATCCTGCGTGCGCTGGTCGTCCGGATTGGTGAACATCTTGTCGGTTTCGTTTTCTTCGACAAGATGACCAAGGTGGAACATGGCCGTGCGCTGGGAAACACGCGCCGCCTGCTGCATGGAGTGCGTGACGATGACGATCGTGTAATTGGTACGCAGCTCGTGGATCAGTTCCTCGACCTTTGCGGTCGCGATCGGGTCCAGGGCCGAGCAGGGCTCGTCCATCAGGATCACTTCCGGGCTGACGGCAACCGCACGCGCGATGCACAGGCGCTGCTGCTGACCGCCGGAAAGGCCGGTGCCGGACTCCAGCAGGCGATCCTTCACTTCGTTCCAGAGACCCGCCTTCTGCAGGCTGTGCTCGACGATCTGGTCCATATCCGCCTTGTTGCGGGCGAGACCGTGGATACGCGGGCCATAGGCGATGTTCTCGTAGATCGACTTCGGGAAGGGGTTCGGCTTCTGGAACACCATGCCGACGCGGGCGCGCAATTCCACGACGTCGATCGCCTGATCGTAGATATCGTCGGTATCGAGCGTGATCTTGCCGGTGACCCGGCAACCGTCGATCGTGTCGTTCATACGGTTCAGGGTGCGCAGGAAGGTGGATTTACCGCAGCCGGACGGGCCGATAAGCGCGGTCACCGTATTTTCCCGAACGTTGAGGTTCACGTCGTAAAGCGCGCGCTTTTCGCCGTAATAAACCGAAACGTCCTTGCCGATCATCTTGTATGAGACTTCATTCATTTTCTTGTCCAGCGCCTTTTCAACTGCTGCTTCCGACAACATGTTCATTGCTCAATCTCCCTCTACCAGCGCCGCTCGAAGCGGCGACGCAACAGGATTGCGCCAACATTCATGACGATGAGGAACAAAAGCAGGATGATGATAGCGCCGGATGTCCTTTCGACAAAGGCGCGCTCGGCTTCGTTCGCCCACATATAAATCTGCACCGGCAGGGCCGTGGACGGATCCATCGGCGTTGTCGGGTAATTCGCAACGAATGCCACCATGCCGATCAGGAGCAGCGGCGCCGTTTCGCCCAGCGCGTGGGCGAGGCCGATGATGGTGCCGGTCAGAATGCCGGGCATGGCGAGCGGCAGCACATGGTGGAAGATCGTCTGCATCTTGGAGGCGCCGAGGCCGAGGGCGGCGGCGCGGATTGACGGCGGCACGGCTTTCAGGGCAGCGCGGGTCGCGATGATGATCGTCGGCAGGGTCATCAGCGTCAGGACGAGACCGCCGACCAGCGAGGCCGAGCGCGGAAAGCCCATGAAGTTGATGAAGACGGAGAGGCCGAGCAGACCGTAAACGATCGAAGGAACAGCCGCGAGATTGTTGATGTTCACCTCGATAAGATCCGTCAGACGGTTCTTCGGGGCGAATTCCTCGAGATAGATCGAGGCCGCGACACCGATCGGCAATGACAGCACCAGCACGATCAGCATCATGTAGAAGGAACCGATCAGCGCCACACCGACACCCGCCGCTTCCGGACGGCTCGAAGCGCCGTTGACGAAAATGCCGGTGTTGAAATGTTTGCCGAGCTGGCCGCTTTCGGCGAGCTGGTTCATCCAGCCGAGCTGCTGGTTCGAGATACGGCGATTGGCTTCATCCGCGGTCAGATCGACCTGACCCTTGAAGGCGCTGTCGACATCGCCCGACGCCAGCAGCGTGACGGTGCGGGTGGTGCCGATGACGGCGGGATCGGCGACGACGATGTCGCGAAGCTGCGTGCGCACGCTGTCGGAGATCAGGAGATTGACGGCGCGAAGACCGGCGCGGTCCGTGGGCGCAACACCAAGGACCTTTGCGACCGCGTCACGGGCAACAACGGGATAATTGGCCGTCATCAGCTTTGCCGGGTTGGTGGCGCGCTCATTTTTCGGATCGATGATCTGTTCGGAAAACTCGACCGGAACGGTGATCATCGTCTGCTGGAAGGCGGTGTAACCCTTGGAAACCACCGAGAAAAGCAGCAGGAAGAGAAAGATGAGGCCGAAGGAAATCGCTGCCATGCCGTAAGCACGGAAACGGCGTTCGGCGGCATAACGGCGCTTGATGCCGATATCACGGCGCGTGGCCTTGTTCACGGCGCCAGCGCCGGCTGCGGGAGAGACGATGTCGGTCATTCATATTGCTCCCGGTATTTGCGCACGATGTAAAGCGCGTAGATATTCAGGCAAAGCGTGATGGCGAAAAGCGTGATGCCGAGCGCGAAGGCGACCAGCGTCTGCGGCGAGGTGAATTCAAGGTCGCCGGTCAGCTGGCTGACGATCTTGACGGTCACCGTGGTCATGGGCTCGAATGGATTGAGCTGCAGGCGGGCCGCAACGCCGGCCGCGAGAACCACGATCATGGTTTCGCCGATGGCGCGCGATGCCGTCATCAGCACGGCGCCGACGATGCCGGGAAGAGCGGCGGGAACGATAACCCTCTTGATGGTTTCGGACCGCGTGGCGCCGAGACCGAGGGAACCGTCACGCAGCGAACGCGGAACGGCGGTGATGATGTCATCCGACAGCGACGAGACATAGGGGATCAGCATGATGCCCATGACGAAACCGGCGGTGATGACGCTCTGCGCCTGGATGAAGTTGGCGTAGTTACCCGTCGCCAGACCATTGATCTGCGTGGAAATGTCTCTGAGGAAAGGACCGACCGTCGTCAGCGCGAAAAAGCCGTAGACGATGGTGGGGATACCGGCGAGTACTTCAAGCAGCGGCTTTGCCATCGAGCGGAAGCGCGGCGAGGCATATTCCGCCATGTAGATCGCCGAGAAAAGACCGACCGGAACCGCAACCAGCATGGCGACGAAACCGATATAAAGCGTGCCCGCGAGCAGCGGGATCAGGCCGAACTGGCCGGAGGAGTCGGTCGCACCAGCCGCTGCGAAACGCGGATCCCATACCGTTCCGAAGAAGAACTGGTGCGCCGGGACCATGGTGAAGAACTGGATCGCCTCCGTCAGCATCGACAGGACGATACCGATGGTCGTGAGGATAGCGATGGACGAGGCGACGAGCAGGGCCGCGAGAATGACCTTCTCGACCTGGTTGCGCGCCCGGAAGCGCGGCGCGATCGCCCGCAGCGCATAGGCGCCGCCGCCAAGCGCGGCCAGCAGCACGACGGCAATCATCGCGAGGCGGCTGGTGGAGGTCATGCTGTTGAGCATGTGGGCGGCATCGACCATGAAGCGCTCGGGATCACCCGCGATCGCCACACCCTTCGATGCCAGAAGCGGCCGGACCGCAGCCGTATCGGCCTCGACCTGCGCGGTTTCCTCCGGCGTCAGCCGCTGAAGACCGCGGGCGATGGAGGTCACCATACCATAGGTCAGGCTCTGCTGTGCTTCGGATTGCGCCCGCACATCCTCGGGGAAATTACCGCGCACCGCCGACGTGACGAGCAGGGGGCTGATAATGAGCCAGGCGCAGAGAATGAACGCCGCGGGCAAAACAGCCCAGACGACCGCGTAAGAGCCGTGATAACCGGCACGGGAATGCATGCTGGAGGGGCGACCACCAGACAGGACAACGGCGCGGCGGCTGCCGAGCAGATAGCTGCCGATGCCGATGAGCGCCAGTATCAGCAAAAGGATCGATGTGTTCATTAGAGTTCCCTCGGCGTGCCTCAAGAGCACGGTGCGATATCGGGCAAATCAAAAAGTCATCAAAACGAGACCGCTGGACCATCCAGAGACGCTTGCATTTTGACTGTATCAAAGTTGTGCAAGCGTCAAGGTTGATACATCCTATCCATCTGTAATCCATAAACAATTATGTGGATGGCGATGAATAGGACCTGTCAACCGGAGATAATCGCCGAAGCGGCGCCGGAGGGAATAAGGGGCGCGGCAGACCGCGCCCCTCATCTTTATTACATCGAAGCGCCGGCAGCGAACTTGGAGCGAATTTCTTCGCGTTCTTTATCCGGAGCGGCAACGAGGCCGTAGTTGGCGAGCGGGGAATCCGGGCCGATCATTTCGTCAGAAACGAAGAACTCGACGTATTCCTTGAGGCCCGGGATAACGCCCAGGTGAGCCTTCTTCACGTAGAAGAACAGCGGGCGGGAAACCGGGTACTTGCCGCTGGCAACGGTTTCGGTGGACGGAACGACGCCCGAAACGGTCGCGACCTTCAGACGGTCAGCGTTGTTTTCATAGAAAGCGAGGCCAAAAACGCCGAGGCCGGTCTTGTTGGCATCGATACGAGCGAGCGTTTCGGTGTAGTCGCCGTCGATGTCGACAGCTGCGCCGTCCTTACGGACTGCAACGCACTTTGCAGCAGCCTGCTTGGCGTCGGTGATGAGCGTCTTGATGACGTCGGTCGCCTTGGCTTCCTTGCAGCCGTCAGCCATGATCTTCTCTTCGAAGACTTCGCGCGTGCCGTGCTTGGAACCCGGGATGTAAGCGGCGATCGCTACGTCAGGCAGTTCCTTGTTGATTTCCGACCACTTCTTGTAGGGGTTGGCAACAAGCTTGCCGTCCTTGACGACTTCAGCAGCGAGCGCGAGGTAAAGATCCTTCGGCTCGAGCTTGATGTCCTTGTTGGAAGAGTCCATCGCAAAGACGATACCGTCGTAACCGATCTTCACTTCCTGAACGTCGGCAACGCCAGCAGCCTTACAGGCGGCCAGTTCGTCGCTCTTGATCTTGCGCGAAGCGTTTGCAATGTCGATGGTGCCTTCGCCCACGCCCGAGCAGAATGCCTTCAGACCGCCGCCCGTGCCGCCGGACTCAACAACCGGAGCCTTGAAGTTCGGGAAGGTTTCGGCAAAAGTCTCGGCAACGATCTTGGCGTAGGGCAGAACCGTGGAGGAACCGGCAACCTGGATCTGGTCGCGAGCAGCGGCGGCGCCAGCGAAGGCGACAGAAGCCACCAGAGCTGCTGCGGAAAATTTAACGATGTTCATTTGTCTCTCCCGTCGTGGGCTTTGTTGTGGACGCAGCCGATAGCGACACTCGCTCTTAGCTTGCGCTCGGCGACCTTTTCTTAACCACCGTAGCCACATCCTTTTATGTCACTTTGACGAAAGATTTGTGACAATCTAAATCACTGATTTAATTTATAAATATTCACTGCATTAAAAGCAGATGCATATTTTATGTCAAAATCTCACGGTGAAGTCCGTGCCGTTGTCCAATTCCGATTTAATGATGAGGCGGGCGCGGTGGCGAGTGAGGATGTGCTTGACGATGGCAAGCCCGAGGCCCGTGCCCTTTTTCGAGCGGCTGTCGGCAACGCTGACGCGATAAAAACGCTCCGTCAGGCGCGGCACATGTTCGGCGGGAATGCCCGGCCCCTTGTCGATGACACTCACCTCCACCGGCTTGCCGGGTTCGGCGCGCAGCCAGACATCCACGACCTTGCCTTCCTGGCCGTATTTGCAAGCATTTTCAACGAGGTTCTGGAACACCTGCACCAGCTCGTCGCGATCCCCCTGCACCTCCGCCGGCCGGTCCGGCAGGTGCAGCGTGATGGTCACATCAAGCTCGTCGGCAAGCGGCAGCAGCGTATCGCGCACGTGGCCGATGACGGGAACGAGATCGACCTTCTGGTCCGGCGCGATGTTTGCACGCAATTCCAGCCGCGAAAGGGACATGAGATCGTCCACAAGCCTGCTCATGCGGGTTGCCTGATCCAGCATGATGGCGAGGAAACGCTCCTGCGCCTTGGGGTCATTGCGCGCCGGCCCCTGCATGGTTTCGATGAAACCGCGGAGCGAGGCGAGCGGGGTGCGCAGTTCATGGCTCGCATTGGCGACGAAGTCGCTGCGCATGCGGTCGATGCGGCGAAGCTCTGAAACGTCGCGGAACGACAGGATGTAGAATGGCGGACCTGCCCCCTCTCCCACATCCGCCCGGGCGATGCGGACGATGAAGACCCGTTCGGAAGGAAAGCGCTCCGAATGTTCGACCTGGTTGGGCTGGCCGGTGGTGATGGTTTCGCGAATGACATCCAGCAGGCCGGGAGAGCGCAGCCGGGCGGAAATATGTGCACCGGCAAGCAGCTGGCCGAAGGCGCGCTCGGCCGCGCCGTTCTGAAACAGTACACTGGCGTTCTTGTCGAGAATGAAAACGGGAGTATCCAGAACCGCAAGGCCCGCCCTTACGCCGGAAATGACGTTTTCGCCGGGCACTTCCGGCTCATCCGTCTCCGCCTCCGCAGCTCCGTCCTTTGCGGAGGCGGCCGCCGGGCCCTCCGCAACGGCCAGGATGGCAATGACCGCGCAAAGCCACAGGGCGGCGGGCATATAGGGCGTATGGAGTTCCGCAACGGCCACGATGGCGAGCATGCTGACGATGAGAACGGGCAACCAGTTCCGGCCGAGCTTCCTTCCCAAAAGCCTTAATCCACCCTCGCCTTTCATGACTGCCATTTCAGCCTGCTCTTTCCATTCTCATCTGACAGCGCATCGAAATCTCATAGGCCAGCTTCATGACAGAGATTCATCATCGCGCATTTTCCACAACGTATATGCGCAAAATCGACGCGGCAATCGCTCCTGCCGCCGCATCCCGCTCAACCGGTCCTGTTTCACTTGAATTCCGGCAATGGATGTGAACTCATTGGCGGCGAGTTGCCTTTACACAACAACAACTGGAGGAACCCATGGGCGAAGAAACGAAGAAGCGGGCAGTCGAGATCACCATTGGCGGCAAACTGCGCAGCTTCGACATCGACGATCCGGTTCTTCCTGAATGGGTTGAGGAAAAGAAACTTTCTGCCGGAAATTTTCCCTACGACAAGAAGATGAAGCGGGAAGATTACGACACCGCTCTCGAGGCGCTGCAGGTGGAACTGGTCAAGGTTCAGTTCTGGCTGCAGGCGACCGGCAAAAGGGTCATGGCGGTTTTCGAAGGCCGCGACGCCGCGGGCAAGGGCGGTGCGATCTTCGCGGCCCGGGCCTATCTCAACCCCCGTTATGCCCGCGTGGTGGCGCTGACCAAACCGACGGAAACCGAGCGCGGCCAATGGTATTTCCAGCGCTACATCTCGCATTTTCCGACCGCCGGCGAATTCGTTCTCTTCGACCGCTCATGGTATAACCGCGCCGGGGTCGAGCCGGTCATGGGGTTCTGCACGCCGGAAGAACACAAGCTCTTCCTCAAGGAAACGCCGCGTCTGGAAAAGATGCTGGCCCATGAAGACATCAATCTTTTCAAATTCTGGCTCGACATCGGACGCGAAACGCAGATCGAGCGCTTCCATGACCGTCGCCACAGCCCGCTGAAATGCTGGAAGCTTTCGGATATGGACATAGCCGCGCTGACGAAATGGGACGACTACACGCAAAAGCGCGACGAGATGCTGGAAAAGACCCACACCGATGCCGCCCCCTGGACAGTGGTGCGCGCCAACGACAAGCGCCGCGCGCGGGTGAACCTCATCCGCCACATTCTTCTTGCGCTCGACTATGAGGGCAAGGACGAGAAGGCGATCGGCGAAATCGACGACAAGATATTGGGATCAGGCCCGGCTTTTCTCAAGTGAGACCGGAAGGCGATGACAGGCGCCGCCACTCGAGGCGCCTGTCGTTTTTCCATTACTGGCCCGGCAGAATGCGCACGGAATAAAGATTGACCGGGCGGCCGCTGCCATCGATATCGCTGTTGATGAAGATCTTCCCCGGCGCATTGGGGGCGAGAGATCGTTCGAATGTCGTGTTCAGCAGCATGTCCGCGCGCTCGGCCGTGGCGGTGAAGCGGTGGCGGGAGCAATCGCCAAGGGTTGCGAAATCGCAGGCGACGGAAACCTGGGTCTGCCGGTCGCTGGAGGATTGCAGCGTGATCGATATGGTCGAGGACTTGCCCGCCATATCCCGCATCACCTCCACCGGAACCTCGACGCTGACGGCGCCATCCTGCGCCACACTTCTCGAGGTTATCTTTATAGCCTTGCCGGCGGGTGTGGCGATGTTTTCGACATTGGCGCGCTGGCCGGCCGAAACGCCGGAACTGCCACGCTCGGCATTGAAGACCTCAACCCAGTCGTCGGAAAAACCGCGACCGGCCGAAAGGCTCGGCGCAGGCTCCGTCCCGTTGAAGTCCTCCGACTGCACCTGCGCCGGCGGATTGGGTACGCTGGTATCACGTTGTTCCGGCGACAGCAGGAGGCCGGAAGAATAAACCCACCAGGCGCCAAAACCGATGAAGGCCAGAAGCGTCACGTAGATAAAAAGGCGGGCAAAAAGCCCCCGGCGCTTGCGGCGGCCAACCGCGCCTTCCGGACGGAAGGCAAGCGAGGAATCGCTGGCGCGGGAGCCTCTCTTCGGCGGCTTTCCATTGCGCTGGCCCGCATTCAGCGGCGCCGGAGCGACGGCAGCACCCGGTCGCACATCGCGCGTTTCACCACGCAGTTCCGGCTCAACACCCAAATCGCCGTGGTGAGGCATCTGCGAAACGGGATCGACCGCGTGATCATCCTGTGCCGGACTTTCCGCTGCTGGCGGGCGCAATTGCTGCTCCACCCTGTCCAGAAGACTGTTGCGCTCTTCATTCTCGATCTGGTGGATCAGGCCTTCAAGCCGCTGCCGCTGCTGGGCGACGACCTGCGGATCGTCTATCCCCTGCTTGCGCAGGCCTGCTTCCAGCGCCTGACGGGACGATTGGTAAATCCGTGCACGAACTTCGGCGTTCGATCTGTCCGATTTTTCCAGAGCATTTCTAATTGCCGTTTCCAGTCCGCTCACGACCGATCCTTGTTCTATTACGCTTTGCAAAAAATATGCGGCGCTGCGCCATGGGTTCACGATTCGGTAACGGCTATACCGCCCCTCCGCAAGCTTCGTTTATGATAAAGACCGGATTGCTTTCAGGAAAATCGATCCATTGTGGCGCTACGAACGCAGATTCGAGATGCAAGTGCCACGCTGTTTTCGCTTTCAATCTGCTCCCGAACGCGATATTGACTTACGTGCGCGTAAACGTAATTCGTGGGAGGAGACATGCTACCGTCCGTGCTGAAAGACAATCTGCGTCTTCCGGTCATAGCATCACCGCTATTCATTATTTCACATCCGCAACTGACGCTGGCGCAATGCAAGGCCGGCGTCATCGGCGCTTTCCCGGCGCTCAACGCGCGACCCGAAAGCCAGCTCGACGAGTGGCTGGCGATGATCACCGAGGAACTCGACGCGCACAACCGTGCCAATCCCGAACGTCCGGCCGCACCCTTCGCGGTCAACCAGATCGTGCACATGTCCAATCGCCGGCTGGAGCATGATCTCGGCCTTTGCGTGAAATACAAGGTGCCGGTGGTGATTTCTTCGCTTGGCGCGGTGCCCGAGGTCAATGCAGCCGTGCATTCCTATGGCGGCATCGTGCTGCATGACGTCATCAACGACCGTCATGCCCGCTCCGCCATCCGCAAGGGTGCGGATGGGCTGATTGCGGTCGCGGCGGGTGCCGGCGGACATGCGGGCACGCTTTCGCCCTTCGCCCTCGTTCAGGAAATCCGCGAATGGTTCGACGGCCCGCTGCTGCTGGCCGGCGCCATCGCCAATGGCGGCTCCATTCTCGCCGCGCAGGCCATGGGCGCTGACATGGCCTATATCGGCACCCCCTTCATCGCCACTCAGGAAGCACGCGCTTCCGAAGGCTACAAGCAGGCGATTGTGGAAGCGCAGGCCAAGGATATCGTTTATTCGAACTATTTCACGGGCGTGCACGGAAACTACCTGAAAAGCTCGATCGTCGCCTCCGGCATGGACCCCGACAATCTGCCCGAAGCCGACCCCTCGAAGATGGACTTTGAAACCGCCACCGGTGGCGCAAAGGCCTGGAAGGACATCTGGGGCGCGGGGCAAGGCGTCGGCGCAGTCAAGGCAGTGGAACCGGTGGCCGATCTCGTCGATCGTCTCGCGAATGAATATGAAACGGCCAAGAAACGCATCTGCGGGAAAGGCTGAAGTCACCGGCAAACAATGGACAGGCAAAGCTTTTTGCGGAAATTTCAAAACCGGCACATTCAAGGCTTGAAATCCGTGAGCATTGCCTGTATCAGCCCGCCATGAAGCTGATCCGCAACAAGCGGGTCACAATCGGGCCGCTTTAGCTCAGTTGGTAGAGCACGTCATTCGTAATGACGGGGTCACGTGTTCGAGTCACGTAAGCGGCACCATTTTTCGCATTCAAGATTGCCCAGCCGATTATATAAATAGATGCGCTGTCGGAAATCGCCCAATGGCGGGCCGCGCAGACCGGCGCGATAAGAACGCCGCCGTTAACGAACAATCACGCCATATTGACCGTAAGACGGTGGGCGCGGGCGGTGACGATAGTCACCGCGCCAATCCCTGCGATCCCGCCACTCTCTGTGTTGTCGCCAGTTCCGGCGGTCGTAATCCCGGTAATATCTGTCTCGATCATAAGATCGATAATAGACGCCGGACGAGTAATACCCGCCTGTGCGGTAACCGCCATCGTCAACGCATCCGCTCAGGATGCCAACCGATAGGAAGCAGATTGCTGCGGTTAGAATTTTCATGATCTCATCTCCCAATGACGGACTTCAACGTCTGTCTGTGTCCTCGGTTCCGTGAGCCAAGAGTGATGCGGCACGCATGAACGAGGGCTGAATGGTCCTGAGCCCGCTCGCCTGATGCATCACGCGGGGAGTGGCCCCCTCAGAATTGGCGGCTTCCGGTTGCCAGCTGAAGGAAGGTATTCGTCATCATCAGGGCGTTGAAACCAACCGGGCTCCACTTACGTTGATTGTCTAGTCTTGGTTAACTTGAAAGCACTCACCGTGGACGTCATCCGTATCCTGATCGCCATCATCCTCCCGCCCGTCGGCGTCTTTCTCCAGGTCGGGCTCGGCCTGCATTTCTGGCTCAACATTCTTCTGACGCTGTGCGGTTATGTTCCGGGCATCATTCATGCCATCTGGGTAATCCTGCGCAGGTGACATTCGCCTTTTATCGACGATGGGATGTTCGCAATATTTTAGTACGTGATTAAATTCTCACTGGCTGCTGGAACCTCGTCTTCTCCCTCACGTTATGGTGATGACACCAGCCAAGGAGAAAATCATGAACCAGATCATCTACATCGTAGGCCTCGTCGTTATCGTTCTGGCGATCCTGTCGTTTTTCGGCTTCCGTTGATCCCCGTTGTCAATTCGATCGCTTGCGCATATCCTAAGCGGCAGTGACACACGACTGCGTTCATGGGTTGCTTCGCTGTCGGGTGTATTTCGGGATCGCGTTGCTCTGGGAGGTGCACGATGAAGAACGAGAGATGGACAGAACCTGTAGAGGTCAATCTTGAGGCGAATGGCAAGAGTGTCATCGCCGGCCCCTTCGAAGCACTGACATTGTTGACCGAAGGCTGGCCCAAAATTGGGGGATTGAGCTTCGTAAGAGCGAGAAGCGCCTGCCGCGCCGCTCTTGACGGACGCAAATCGCCCGAAGAGGCACGCAAGTGCTTTACCGATGCAGTTTCCGAGATGCAGAACAACACGCATTGATGCGCCAAACGAAAAACGGCTCCTGAAAAGGAGCCGTTCCTTTATGTGCGACGCTTCCGGCGATAGAACAGCCGGAAGCGCCTTTTGACAGATTTTACATCCAATACGGGGCGACGCCGTAATAGTCGTAGACCTTGCGATCCCTGGCGTTCAGCAGGTCGTCATCATCCAGATTGGCGAAGTGCGGCGCGTTTTCGATCTCTTCCTTGGTAAGATCGATACGGTAACCGTCGAGTTCTTCGTCATAATGCAGCTTTTCCCAAGGCAGCGGGTAATAGTCGTCGCCGATTCCGAGAAAACCACCGAAGCTCAACACCGCATAGGCGACGCGGCCGCCGCGTTTTTCCAGAATGATGCGCTGGATCGAGCCGATATGCTTGCCATCAGCGCCATAAACGCGGGTGCCTTCCACCTTGTCGCTGGCGATCAGGCTCGGCGTATCCTTGACATAGGGGTCCTGTCCGGCGCGGGGTTCCTGATGCATCATGTGCCTTTCCTCCTTGTTTTTCCTCTTTGAGGTCACGTCTGGTAAACCCCGCGACCGACAATTCGTTCCGCCGCGTTTCAGGCGCCTCGCTGGGTATTTTTTTGAAGGAAAATGGAACGAAATCCGTGCCTACTGACGAATCTTCTGCCAGACGGAGGGGGAAACGCCGACCATCTTGCGAAAGACCCGGGAGAAATGCGCCTGATCGGAAAACCCGGCAGCGATGGCGATGTCGGTCAACGCCATGTTGGTCCGCATCATCAGTTCCTTGACGCGATCAATGCGCGCCTGCATCTGCCACTGGTGCGGGGGCACGCCGGTGGAGGCCTTGAAGGCGTGGCTGAAATGGGATTGCGAGAGGTTGGTGAGTTCCGCCAGTTCCTCCAGACGGATCGACCGCAGGCAATGTTCGCGGATATAGTCTGTGGCCGCCCTCAATTGCCAGGCGGCGAGCTTGCTGCGTTTCTTTACCGGTTCCCGTTTCACTTTCAGGAAATCCGTGAGCAGCGCGAGCACGAGGCTTTCGCCATAGAGGTCGTGCAGCGGATCGGGATTATCGCATTCGGCCGCAATCAGCCGCGCCAGCGCCAGCAGGCGCTCATCCTCGAACATCAGATGCGGGTCTAGCAGCCCGTGCGGATCGAAGCCCTGCACCAGCCGGGCGCCCAGCAATCCCGCATCAAAATGCAAATCGAGATGGCGCACGAAGGAGACGTTGCTCAGTTCAGCATGAACGTCCAGATCGGCGGGAACGAAAGAAATCCGGTTCGCTTTTGACGACCCGTAATTATCGCGGCGGCATCGGTTCATCATGAACCGGCCGTCATCCGTCCCATCCATATCCAGCAGAAAAACGAAACGCGGATCCTTGCCGACATAACGGCCACCCGCCTTCGGGGCGCAGCGCACATCCCAGAGATCGGCGACAATGCCGTTCCACACCCTGGAGCGCGGACCGCCGATGACGGCAAAGCCCTCGATCTCATTTTCCATCCGCACGCGGAAAGCCATGGCCTCTCGATCCCGCAAGGCGCCACGGCGCCACTATAAACATGATAAATCTATTCATGTTTATAGTGGCAAACCAATTTTCCTGCAACTACGGCCTCTGGCCGCCCATCACCACTTCTTGGAAAGCTTGAAGGTGATGGTGCGGCTGTCACCCCAGCCGCAGACGGAGACCCCGGCGCAGCTCTTGACATATTCCTTGTCGAAGACATTGGCGACGTTGATGGACGCGGTCCAGTCGTTCTTCTCATAACGGATTGCGGCGTCGAAGACGGCTGCATCCGGCACGCGCAGCGTATTGGTTGCATCCGCCCAGGATTTGCCCTGATAACGCACACCGCCGCCGAGGCTTAGGCCTTCCAGCGCATCATTGGTAAAGGCGTAGTCCAGCCACAGCGAGGCGGTGTGGGCGGGCACGATCCATGGTGATTTGCCGATCAGGTTGGGATTGGCATCCTTGGTGATATCGAGATCGGTATAGGAATAGGACGCAATGGTCTTCCAGTTCTCACTGAGATTGGCCTTGGCCTCCAGCTCGAAGCCGGTGGATTCCACCTGCCCGAACTGGCCGCTCGTGGTTACGCCGCCCGCCGTATAGGACACGATGGCGTTGTCCTTGACCAGCTTGAAGACAGAGGCGGTGATGCTGCCATCGAAGAAGGTCGGCTCATATTTGATGCCGGCCTCGAACTGGTGTCCCTCCTCCGGTACGGCGGATGTGCCATCTGCAAGCGTATCGATGAGCGGATTGAAGAAGGTAGCAGCCGAGACATAGGGCGTCAGGCCATTGTCGAATTCATAGGCGAGGCCGGCGCGCCCGCTCAGCGCATCGTCATTGGAGCGGCGGGATGCGCCAGCTGGCAGCCTGTTGTTCAGCTCCGTATCGACATAATCGTAACGGCCGTTCAGCGTGACCAGCCAGCCGTCGCCGAAACGCAGCTGATCCTGGGCATAGATGCCGATCTGCTGCTGGGTCACGATATTGTCGGCATAAACGAAGTTTGTTCCCTGCGTGGAGCCATAGACCGGGTTGAGCGCACCGATTGCATTCGATCCGCAGCAGGCCTGCACCTGATCCAGCCGGTAATATTTATAGTCGAGGCCGAAGAGCAGCGAATGATTGACCGCGCCGGTATCGAATTGGCCTTCAACGCGGTTATCCACGCCGAAGCTGTCGACCTTCGACACGCCATCGTAACCGAAACGGGTCAGCATATAGTCGTTGGTGGTGGCGTCGAGGATCGGCTGGCCGTTGGCGTCCGTGTTGGCCCAGCCGCCCGCATAGGGTCCGGTCTCGTGCTTGTAGAGGTGGCCGTAACGGGCGTTCTGGCTGATCTTCCAGCCGTTGTCGAATTCATGGCTGACGTCGTAACCGACCATGGACTGGTACACACGGCCATTGTCGATATTCGGCTCACCATAAAAGGCCTTGCGGTCGAGCTTGCCGAAAGGCGCATCCACGACCGTGCCGACATAGGGCAGGAAGCCGTTGCCGATATGAACCTGATCGAGCGCCGAGAAATAGCCGTAGAGCGTGGCGCTGGTCTGCGCATCCGGCTCGAAGGTAATCTGCGGCATGATGAAGCCGCGCAAATCCTCGGAATAGTCGGTATAATTGTCGCCACCGGAGACCTTGCCGGTGACGCGGTATTTCCACACGCCTTCACCATCGACCTTGTCGCCGAGATCGAAGCCGAAGAAGGCATTGCCGAAATTATTGATGCCGATTTCCGTTTCCCGCACCGGCTCATCCTGCGTGCGCTTGCGGACCATCTGCACGATGCCGCCGGGATTGGCGCCGCCGTAGAGCACCGAGGCGGGGCCTTTGAGAATTTCCACGCGCTCCAGGCCGTAGGCATCCATCTGGAAACCGCCGAAACCGTAGCTGAACAGGTTCAGACCATCCAGAAACACGCCGGTCTGGGTTGCCTGAAAACCGCGAATATAAATCCAGTCCGTGTCCGGGTCCGTGCCGAAGGGTTCCGCCGTCACACCGGGGGTGTAACGCAGCACTTCATCGATTTTCGTCACCGCGCCGCGGTCGTTCATTTCCTGGCGGCCGACGACCGATACGGATTGCGGAATATCCTTGGTTTCCGTCTCGGTTTTCGAACCGGTGGCGCTTTTCTTCGCGACATAACCGCGGACCGGGCCAGTCGCGTTTTCCGCGCCCTGCCCTTCAACGGTAATCTGCTGAAGAACGGTCGTGTCCTGCGCGTGGCCCATCGCTGGCGCCAGCAAAACAATGGCGGCCGTGCCCAAAGCCAGACGGCTCAAAAACATCCCATGCAAATTTTTCAAGATATGCCCCGAAACAGATCGCGGTCGATGTCCCTATCCGACAGGCCGCAGCACCTCAATTAAGATGAGTGTTTACATCATGATTAAGGCGGGATGCTTGTCGTTTTCGGGGCGGATTTGAAGCTTATTGGCTTCTCGCACAGTTTTGCGCCCGTCATTTATCGGGCTAAGCTTCGATGTCAGCCCTTACGCCGGCCGATCCTCGCAAGCAGCACCACGGGAAGCATGCCGATGACGACAATTGCCAGGGCTGCGATAGACGCCTCTTCATAGGTGCCTCGCGCCGCTTCGCCATAAAGATGAGTTGCGAAGGTTTCGAAATTGAGCGGCCGCAGGAGAAGCGTGGCGGGAAGCTCCTTGACGCAATCGACAAAGATCAGCAGCCCCGCCGCCGCAAGCGACGCCTTGGAAAGCGGCAAGTGAATCTGACGGAATGTCTGCGTCGCAGATCGCCCGAGCGTTCGTGCGGCGTGATCGAAGGATTGCGGGATGCGGCTGAGGCCGGCATCCACGCCGCCGGCGGCGATGGTGAGGAAACGTGTGGAATAGGCATAGATGAGGGCCGCGCCGCTGCCGATGAAGATCAGGCCGGTGGAGATGCCGAACCAGTCACGCACGGTCTGGTCGACAAACCGGTCGAAACCGCCGAGTGCAATCAGTATCCCGATGGCGATGACCGTGCCGGGGGCAGCATAACCCACTGTCGAAAGACGATAGGACCAGAGCGCGAGACGTCCCGGTGCAAGGCGCATGGCGTAAGCAACGGCAAGGCCCAGGATAAGCGTGATCACCGTCGCCAGCCCGGCAAAGAGGATGGTGTTCAGAGCCTCATCGGCGAAACGGGCCGACAGGCCGCTGAAGCGGAAGCGCTTCCAAGCCTCAATGACGAGATAGCTGGCGGGCGCTACAAAGCCGATCAGGACCGGCAGGCTGCCGAGTACGAAAGCGGCCCAGCCCTTCAGGCCGTTGAGCCGCAGCGGCTCCAGCTCCCTGCTTTTCTGCGCGGAGACCGCATAACGCTGCTTGCGCCGCGCCCAGCGCTCGAGCCCCACGAGGGCGACAACGATGAACAGCATGGAAAGCGCGATCTGCGCCGCACCCGGAAGGTCGGATTTCGTGACCCATGTAGTGTAGACGGAAACGGTGAGGGTGCGGACGCCGAGGAATTCCGATGCGCCGATGTCGTTCAGCGCTTCCATCAAGGCAAGGCTGATACCGACCGCGATCGCCGGGCGCGCGAGCGGCACCGCGACCTTGAAAAAAGCGGCGCGTCTTGAAACGCCGAGCGTGCGGGCCGCTTCCAGCAGGTTGCCCGCCTGCGTCAGGAACATGGCGCGCACGGGAATATAGACATAGGGAAACAGCACGAAGCCGAGGAGAATGATGCAGCCCGTCATCGACCTTATGTCCGGCAGGCGGAATTCGCGTGGGCTGGAATAACCGAGCAGCCAGCGGATCGCCCCCTGCACGGGCCCGATGGGATGCAGGATATCCAGATAGGCATAGGCAACGATATAGGTGGGCATGGCCAGCGGCAGCAGCAGTGCCCACTCCAATAGTCTACGCCCGGGAAAATCATAGGCAGTGACCAGCCAGGCGGCATAGGTGCCGACGATGCCGGCCAGCAGCCCGACGCCGGCGAGAAGGATCGCCGTATCCGGCAGAGCCGTCAAAAGAACGGTCGAGCCGAGATGCGCCCAGAGGCCTTCGGACCCCTGCAAAGCCTGGGAGACAAGCGCCAGAACCGGCACCATGGCGCCACAGACCGCCAGCACGGAGAGGCACAGCCACCAGAAGGAGGATGAAAACCTGGCTCGGGTACGAGGTGTCAATGGCTGGATGGCGTCTGGATTCATGTGCTTTTGGAGAATACGCGGAAAGGCGCCCGCAGATGCGAACGCCTTCCACCATGTTATCGCTGATTGGCCTTTACTTGTCGAAACCGACCTTGTCGACCAGCTCGCTTGCCTGCTTGCGGTGCGAGACGATTTCCGTCAGCGGCTTGTTATCGATCTTCAGCGTGCCGAAGGAAGCGATGATCTCGTTGAGGGCAGCACCCTGCTTGACCGGATATTCGTAGTTGGCTTCCGCATAGATCTTCTGGGCTTCGTCCGAAACGAGATATTCCAGCAGCTTGACGGCTTCCGCCTTGTTCGGTGCATTCTTGGCCACAGCCGCGCCGCTGATATTGACCTGCGTGCCGCCATTCTTGAAGGTCGGCAGAACCACCTTGATGGCGTCGCCCCACTTCACCTGCTCCTCGCCGCCCTTGCCCGAGCGCATCAGGCCGACATAATAGGAGTTGGCGATGCCGATATCGCAAATGCCGCCGAGGATGTCCTTGGCAACGTCGCGGTCGCCGCCACCTGCCTTGCGGGCCAGGTTTTCCTTGACGCCGGCGAGCCACTTCTCGGTGTCCGCAGCGCCGTAATGGGCGATGTAATCGGCAAAGAGCGCCGTGTTATAGGGATGCTGGCCAGCGCGAATGCAAACCTTGCCCTTCCACTTTGCATCCGCCAGATCTTCATAGTTGAAGGAGGCGAGATCGACATCTTTCGCCGCGTAGAGAACGCGGGCGCGCATGGAAAGCGCGAACCAATGGCCCTTGGCGTCGCGAAGCTCGGCGGGAATAGCCTTCGTCAGGGTTTCGGATTCAACCGCCTGGGTGACGCCCTTTTCAGCGAGATCAACGAGGTTGCCGGCATCCACGGTCATCAGAACGTCGGCCGGCGAGCTTGCACCTTCGCTCAGAACGCGCTCTGCAAGACCATCCTTCAGGAACACGGTGTTGACCTTGACGCCGCTCGAAGCCGTGAAGGATTCCAGCAGAGGCTGGATAAGGCCCGGCTCTCTGGTGGTGTAGATGTTCAGTTCCGCAGCGCTGACCGATCCGGCTGCAAAAGCAACGGTGCTGGCAAGCAGGGCAATTTTGGAAAATTTCGTCATATGTGGTCTCCCTCTCCGATGGCGGCAATATGGGGAGCAAACATCATACCTGATGGAGTAAATCAAGTTTTATTTGGCCGTTTTCAGACGGGACTTGATCACCAAGAGTTGAAAATGGAGCGTAAACAAACATGCAAATCCGCTCATTCAACCTCAAGTAAATATCAGAACGCCCTTCGGATCAATGCCGAAACGCACGGCCGTGGTCTTGGTCGGCGTACGCTGCATCGTTCTGACGCGCAAATCCGCCGGCAGGCCGGGCACGGCTATACCAAGCTGCTCGATCTCACCGAGAAAAACACGGCTCGATATTTCGCCGGCGATCCCCTCTTTCGCGGTGCTATCCTCAATGATCGAAATCGCGTTGGGGCGCACATAGGCGACGGCGGCAAGGCCTTCCGGCAGATCGGAAGCATCGCCCAGGGGCCCGAGCGGTGTTTCGACGCGCCCCTGCCTGACGTGGCCTTCGATCTTGTTGAAGGCGCAGAAAAAATCGGCGGCGTAGCGGGTTTTAGGATTATCGTGAATTTCGTAGCCCGTACCGCTCTGCACGATCCGCCCACGCTGCATCAGCACCACACGGTCACCTGCCGAAAGCGCCTCTTCCGGGTCGTGGGTGACCATGATCGCCGTCGTGCCCAGCTGCCGCAGGAGCCCGAGCGTTTCCTCGCGCACGCTGTCGCGCAATCCCCTGTCCAGATTGGAAAAAGGCTCGTCCATCAACAGCAGACCGGGCTGCGGGGCAAGCGCACGGGCAAGCGCCACGCGCTGCTGCTCACCGCCTGAAAGCGTATGCGGATAACGTTTTGCCAGCTCCTGCAGGTGAACATGTTCGATCATCTCGGCAGCGCGGCGGCGAGCCTCCACCTTCGGCAAAGACCGAAGACCGAACATGACATTCTGCTCGACGGTGAGATGCGGGAAAAGCGCATAATCCTGAAAGACAAAACCGATATTGCGCTTTTCAGGCTCCACGAAAACAGCGGGACCGGCAACGACAGCGCCGTTCAGGGAAACGATGCCATGGTCCGGCGTCTCCACGCCCGCCACAATGCGCAGCAGGGTCGATTTTCCACAGCCGGAGCGCCCCACCAGGCAAATGATTTCGCCGCGCTCGACGGAAAGATCGATATCGGACAGCACATCCGTATCGCCGAATCTTTTCCCGACCGATTTCAGTTCCAGCGCTGCCCTGCCTGCCATTTCCAATCCTGCCCTGCTTTGCGAATTATGTTGATCGCTCAAATCAGGATTAAAGTCAAAAAAGCCCGGCAAAATGCATTTCCCTTCACGAGTTGGCGAGATGTGCGGCAGCAATATTGACGTTTACGTTAGAGTTAAATAGGTTTTGCCGACGAGATGGACGCCAAGGGATTACGCGTCTATCATTCGTTACCGGGGAGCGAGAGGAGCGGTCGATCCGGTGACGCCACATGAGGTTCCCCCAACCCGGCCGGATTGGCCGGCTGAATGCGGAACCTCGTGAACATCAGGCAGCCGAAAGCGCCGTTCACGCATTTCAATGAATGCGCGGCGCAACAAAGACTCTGGGAGGAGAAGCATGAGTGAACTGTCCCTGGGACACCCGGAAAATGTCAGCGCAGAGAAGCGTTGGCTGGCATCCTATCCGCCGGGCGTACCTTCCGAAATCCCCGCATCCGCCCATGCCTCCCTTGTCGAACTTCTCGAAAAGAGCTGTGCGCAATTTGCCGACCGCAAGGCCTTTTCCAGCATGGGAAAGTCCCTGACCTACCGGGAACTGGACGCTGAAACCCGCGCGGTCGCCGCCTGGCTGCAATCCAGAGGGCTGGAAAAAGGCGACCGGGTTGCCGTGATGATGCCGAATATCCTGCAAAATCCCGTCGCCGTATACGGGATACTGCGGGCAGGTATGGTCGTGGTCAATGTCAATCCGCTCTACACACCGCGCGAACTGGAACATCAGCTTAAGGATTCCGGCGCAAAGGCGATCTTCGTGCTGGAAAACTTCGCGCATGTGGCGCAGCAGGCGGTGCCAAAAACCGCCGTCCGGCATGTGGTCGTCGCGGCGATGGGCGATCTGCTCGGCCTCAAGGGACATATCGTCAATCTGGTGGTTCGCAAGGTCAAGAAACTGGTGCCCGCCTATACCATCCCCGGCTCCATCAGCTTCAAGGCGATGCTGAAGGAAGGTCAGGGATTTTCGTTGAAGCCTGTCAGCCTCACGGCGCAGGACATCGCCTTCCTGCAATATACCGGCGGCACAACGGGCGTATCCAAGGGTGCGGTTCTCACCCACGCCAATCTTCTGGCCAACAAGGTTCAGATCAGCCTGTGGCTGGACGCGGCCTTCAATGGCAAAAAAGATCGCCCGGAGGTTCTCAACTTCATCTGCGCGCTGCCGCTCTGCCATATCTTCGCATTGACAGTGAATTCGCTGATGGGCATTGCACTCGGCGGCCATAATCTGCTGATCGCCAATCCGCGCGATATTCCCGGCTTCGTGAAGGAGCTGGCGCATTATCAGCCGCATGTTTTCCCCGGCATTAACACGCTTTTCAACGCGCTGATGAACAACGAGGATTTCCGCAAGCTCGATCTGTCCTCCCTCATTCTGGTTCTCGGCGGCGGCATGGCGGTGCAAAGGCCCGTTGCGGAACGCTGGCTTTCGATCGTCGGTTGCCCGATTGCCGAAGGTTACGGCCTCTCCGAGACATCACCCGTTGCAACGGTCAATCGTCTCGATTCCACGGAATTCAGCGGCACCATCGGCCTGCCGATTTCCTCGACCGAAATCGATATTCGCGACGAAGACGGCAACAGCCTGCCAACAGGGGAAGTCGGCGAGATCTGCATCCGCGGTCCGCAGGTCATGGCCGGTTACTGGCAGCGGCCGGATGAAACCGCAAAGGCCATGACCGCGGACGGCTTCTTCCGATCCGGCGACATGGGGTTCATGGACGAGCGCGGTTACACCAAGATCGTCGATCGCAAGAAGGACATGATCCTCGTTTCCGGTTTCAACGTCTATCCGAACGAGGTGGAGGAAGTGGCCGCCAGCCATCCGGGCGTGCTGGAGTGCGCGGCAATCGGTGTTCCGGATGAACATTCGGGCGAAACCGTCAAACTTTTCGTGGTCAAGAAGGACCAGTCGCTCACGGAAGCGGAGCTCAAGGCGTTCTGCGCCAAGAACCTGACGAACTACAAACGGCCGAAAATCATCGAGTTCCGCACTGAGCTGCCGAAATCGAATGTCGGCAAAATCTTGCGGCGCGAATTGCGCAATCTGAACTGATTGTTTCAGCCAATGGGGAGAGCCGGGCGACCGGCTCTTTCTTTCATCCCGGCCCTTTTCTTTTATCAAAGTCGCCTTGATTTGGCCGCCTGAAAAAGAATAGTTTCCTCATCCTTCCACGGAAGCCGAGGAGCACAAGATGCAGGCCACCATCGAAAAACTGAAAGCAACGGCGAGCAGCACAGCCGCAACCGATCTTCGCGCCGCCTTTGCGGCCGACGACAAGAGATTCAGCCGTTTCAGCGCCAAATTCGATGACCTGCTGATGGATTATTCCAAATGCGCCGTGAATGAGGAGATCGTCACGCTTCTCGAGCAGCTCGCACGCGAAGGCGGTGTCGAGGCCAAGCGCGAGGAGATGTTCTCCGGCAAGGCAATCAACTTCACCGAAGATCGCGCCGTGCTGCATACCGCGCTGCGCAATCGCTCCAACACGCCGGTTCTCGTCGACGGCAAGGACGTGATGCCTGATGTGAACGCCGTTCTGGTGGCCATGGGCAAATTTGCCGATGCGATCCGTTCCGGTTCTCTGAAGGGCGCGACCGGCAAGAAGATTACGGATGTCATCAATATCGGCATTGGCGGCTCCGATCTCGGCCCGGTCATGGCGACGCTGGCGCTCGCACCTTTCCATGATGGCCCGCGCGCGCATTTCGTTTCCAACATCGATGGCGCACATATTGCCGACACACTGAAGCTGGTTGATCCCGAGACCTCGCTCTTCATCGTCGCGTCGAAGACCTTCACCACTATCGAAACGATGACGAATGCCGCCACCGCGCGCCGCTTCATCGCCGAAAAGCTGGGTGAAGAGGCCGTAAAGCACCATTTCGCCGCCGTTTCGACCGCGCTGGACAAGGTCGCCGCCTTCGGTATCGAAAGCGATCGCATCTTCGGTTTCTGGGACTGGGTTGGCGGACGTTATTCGATCTGGTCGGCCATTGGCCTGCCGCTGATGCTTGCCATCGGCCCGGATAATTTCGGCAAGTTCCTGGATGGCGCACACGCCATGGACAGGCATTTCCGGGAGGCGCCAATCCGCGAAAACCTGCCGATGCTGCTCGGCCTCATCGGTTTTTATAACCGCAACGTGCTGAACTATCCGACCCGGGCAATCCTGCCCTATGACCAGCGGCTCTCGCGTTTCCCCGCCTATCTGCAGCAGCTCGACATGGAATCGAACGGCAAGGGTGTGACCATCGACGGCACGCCGGTCGAAGGCCAGTCCGGCCCAGTTGTCTGGGGCGAGCCCGGCACCAACGGCCAGCACGCCTTCTATCAGCTCATCCACCAGGGCACGAGCGTCATTCCGGCGGAATTCATGATCGCCGCCAACGGTTTTGAGCCCGAATTGCACCATCAGCACCAGCTTCTCATCGCCAATTGCCTGGCGCAGTCGGAAGCGCTGATGAAGGGCCGCACGCTGGCCGAAGCAAAAGCCCAGCTCACCTCCAAGGGCATGGAAGACAAGCTCGCCGATTTCATCGCGCCGCACCGCGTTTTCACCGGCAACCGTCCGTCCATCACCTTCGTCTACGACAAGCTGACGCCCTTTGCGCTTGGCCGCCTGATCGCGCTCTACGAACACCGCGTCTTCGTGGAAGGCGTGCTGTTCCGCATCAACTCCTTCGACCAGTGGGGCGTGGAGCTTGGCAAGGAACTGGCGACCGGCCTGCTTCCCGTCGTTGAAGGCAAGGAAAGCGCTGCCGGCCATGACAGCTCGACACAGGGTCTGGTGAAGGCGCTGGCGGGACTGGCGGGGTGAGATTTACCATTTTGATAGGAGCCGGAAGGAAGCTTCCGGCTCATTCTCGCGAGACAAAACGTTGTCACAAGGCTGAGAAGCGAGGTTGTTACACTGTGAAATATCGCTTCGTTTTCACGCCGGAATAAAATGGGCATTCTTGAACCCGACTTGCAGGCGTTGCTTGATGCCTAATGTGCGGGGGTTTTAACTATTCAACTCGATAAACACGTTTCGGAAACACGCCAAAATCGTTGCCACGGCCAACGACCATGACTTTGTCACCGGCATTTAAACTAAGTCTAATCTCCAAGGGAATCCTGCAAATCTCTTCATGCAATATTAGCTGATCCGCTATTTCTATCGCATCGGAACAGCCCCTTCGACCGGCGTCAGTGTCGGAAACGATGAAGGGAAGCTCGACTTCGTGTCCTGCGACCAGCGCAAAAAACATCGGCACCACAACGACCGTCGCGTTCCTTGCCAAAAAATAAAAGAAGATGGGAGAAAATATAATTGTCAGTACCCTGGTGAACTTCCCCCAATCGGTAACTTCTTTTTCCGAACACATTGCGGCTGCAAAAGACCAAGCGGCCGTCACAACACCTATAATGGTCGCTACGGTGTTGATCTGCGAAACCCAGTCAAGGGAGGGAACCCATTTCAGACCGATTACTTCCAAAAAAAACGGAGCAGAGAAAAATACAATCAGAGCGCCCATAATATTTTTGTAAGTATTATTTTCTAAAAATTCTTTTATTTTAGAAAAATAATTAAAAATTAAATCCATTGCGTATTTTAAATCCTCGTCGTGATTTTCTATTTCCATTTTTACTTCAAATATAAAGCGCCGCCATCTTGCGCCACGCACCCGCACGGTGGGCGCGGCCGTCCCAGACGTGCATCTGATGCCCCACCTGCTTGTCCGACAGGACCCGGCTCAGATGGTGATTGTTATCCAGAAACGGGTCGGCATCGCCGATGGTGAAGACCATGTCGATACGCCGCAGGTGATCAAGCCGCCATGGGCAGGCGAGGCCCGGCAGGAAATGGCTCGGCATGTGGAAATAGACGTCGTCATCGTAATAACCGTCGAACAGATCACCGAAGGATTCCACCTTCATCGTCAGATCATAACGACCGGAAAAGGCGACGAGCTTGCGAAACAGATGCGGGTGGCGAAAGACGAGGCTGGCGGCCTGAAACGCACCGAGACTGCAGCCCTGCACGATCGTGTCACTATTCGGGTTTTTCTCGGCCATCAGCGGCAGCACTTCGTTCAGAATATACTCTTCGAAAGCGGTATGCCGGCGAATGCGATCGGCGGGATGACGCCCGGCCGCATAGAAGGTCTCTCTGGCCAGCCCCTCTATGCAATAAAGCTGAAGGTGGCCCGCCTCCAGCTTGTCGGCCAGACTGCCAACAAGGCCCAGTTCCTCATATTCGAAGAAACGCCCGTCGCGGGTGGGAAACATCAGCACCTTGGCGCCAGAATGTCCGAATATTAACAGCTCCATGTCGCGATGGAGCCTTTGACTATACCAGCGGAGATATTCGCGTTTCATGACACCTTGAAAAACCGTCTGACCTTGTCCTTATGGACCGCATCTTGCGATGCGCTGTCAGGGTAATCGAAATGTCCGGCGTCGAGGATGAAGATTTCATTAAATTTTGATTGTGGCAGCGCATTGGCCACGGCGAACTGGCAAGGCGGCGCCACTGCCGGATCGAAAAGCGCAGGCGCGACCAGCATCGGTACTTTTATGCGGGCGGCGGCGCAGGCGGCATCGAACAGGCGCAGCGTTTCAAGCACATTGGCATGGGTCTTCTGGTACGTCTGAACCGCATCCGCGCTGCCGACGGTGGGCAGCGTCAGCCAGAACGGCCGATGTCCGAATGTGGGGACCACCAGATGGCCGCGATCAATACGCTCGTCGAAAGGGATGGCCAGGGCGCCGATTCCGCCGCCGAAACTGATGCCGCTATACCCCACCTGCCCGTCCAGCCAGGGATAAAGGCTTATGAGCGTGGAAACGGCAACCCACAGATCATCGACGCAGCCGCCAATGATGTAATCGTCTTTCCTGTCGATATTATAGAGAACATGGAGGGCCGGGTCGGACGAGATCGGCGGACAGGCGCTCAGCGAAAGCCCGCGAAAACAGGGAAACAGCACGGCTGTTTCTTCCACCGGCACGTCGAAATCAGGAGCCTCACGACCGCCGTAACCATGACCCACAACGAGGCCGCGACGCACCTGCCCTTCGCGCGGTAGCAGCAGCCACCCGCCGATACGAAAACCGCCGGTGGAGGTGTAGGTCATATCGAGGACATGCCAGCGGGGGTCGCTGAGCCTGCTCTTGCGCAGTACCGGTCGAGGATCCGTGGCGAGTGCGCGGCGATAGCGCTTTTTCCAGAAATCATCGAAGCCCGGCGGCGCCTCGGGCGGGGTGATGGCCAGCAACTGTTCACGCTGCATGCCATAGGTCGGGTCGAAATCAAAAGGATGGGACTTGGGAACGCTCATGCGATGCTTGTTTCGTGAAAAAACAGCGGACACAAGCTTCATAATATCGAAATAACGGTTTTTTACGGCTTTAGCGGCGGGAAGAGTGTTGAACCACCTGTTCAAAATGGTTCAACCGCGCCCATCACAAACCGATCTCATGCGCAAAGGGTGGATTCGCGCCGGCCCGCGAGACCGTGACCGCCGCAGCCTTCGCACCCAGCGCCAAAGCCTTCCTGATCTGCTCTTCCGTCAGCGAGGCAACCTGCGCCTTGGTCAGAAGGCCCTGCATTTTCAGCGAAGCGAGAATGCCGGCATCGAATGTATCGCCCGCACCGACCGTATCGACTACCTCTACCCGTTCGGACGCCACTTCCACCTTGAAATTGGCCGAATAACCAACGGCACCCTTGGCGCCCCGGGTAACCACGACGAGTTTTGCGCCATGATGCAACCAGTGGCGTGCGAGCGTCTCCTCGTCGCCTTCCACTCCGAACCATTCAAGGTCCTCGTCGGAGAATTTTACGATGTCAGACTTCGCCGCCATACGGAGGATGCGGGCCATATGCGCCTGCTTGTCCTTGATGAAACCGGGGCGGATATTCGGATCGAGCGAAATGACGCGGCTTTGGTGCTCGCGTACCAGCAGCGCCTCATAGGTACTGCCGCAGGGTTCCGGAATGAGGCTGATGGCGCCGAAATGCAGCGCCTCGCAATCCGCGCCAAGCGCCGGAAGATCGGCCTCGGTAATCATCCTGCCGGCGGTATTCTCGTCATAAAAAGCGTATGTGGCATGGCCATCGACGAGCTTGACGAAGGCGATCGTGGTCGGCCGCGAAAGCATTGCGCAATAGCTGAAATCCACATTGCTCGCCCGCAGGGTTGTCCGCAGGATATCGCCCATCATGTCGTCGGAAAGACCCGTGAAGAAGGCGGACGGGACGCCGAGACGCCCCAGCGCAATCGCCGTGTTGAAGACCGCTCCGCCTGCATAGGGGGCAAAACCAGCCTCGCCCAGCGTCGTCTGCCGGGGCAGCATGTCGATCAGGGCTTCACCACAACACAGGATCATTACGGTCCTCCTCAAACAGCAAATCAAATGGACTTAAATCGATTTAGACGAAGATCGATCGGAAGGCCAGCCGCAAAACCGGACTGGCCGCATCCGAAATCACGATTGCGGCAATTCGCTGACACCGCCGCGCTTTGCCGACCACGGCAGGGGGTTATCGAGGAAAGCCTCGACCTCGGACAGGGTCTCTTCGTCAAACAGTTTTTCGGCGCGGGCGACCGCCAGAACATCGCGCCAGGTCGTCAGGTAATGCAGCTTGACATTGCCGTTGGCGAAGCGCGCTTCGGCCTCTTCGAAGATGCCGTAATAGAAGAGCGCGATGCCGTGGTCGACGATACCGCCCGCCGCACGGATGGCGTCGATGAAGGTGAACATCGAGCCGCCGGCCGTCGTCAGATCCTCAATGACGAGAACCCGTGCGCCTTCAGGCATATGGCCTTCGATCTGGGCGTTGCGGCCATGGCCTTTCGGCTTCTTGCGGCAATAGATCATCGGCAGGCCAAGGCGCTCAGCAAGGAAAGCCGCGAAAGGAATGCCCGCCGTTTCACCGCCCGCGACACAGTCAAATTTCTCGAAACCGGCCTCGCGCATGACAGCCGCCGCCGCAAAATCCATTGCCGCCGAGCGGATGCGCGGGAAGGAGATGAGCTTGCGCATATCGATGTAAACCGGGCTCTTCATGCCCGAAGCGAAGGTGTAGGGGCTTTCGGAATTAAAATGGACCGCCTTGATTTCCCACAACATCTTCGCAACCAGTTCCGCAACGACGGTGCGGTCAGTGAATGTGAAATGGTTCATAGGCGTTCTCCTTTTTCGGCCTTGGTTTATCGCTCCGAAAACCCGGATCGGTTTTCGGAAAGCACAACATCTCGGTTCAGCATTGCAGGCATCCGCAGGCGGCGCCGAAGGGCGAATGCCTGGGGACCATAACAAAACCGCCGGCAGTGCCGGCGGTCATAAAAAAATCAGCTTACATCCCAATGGAGCGGGAACATCGGGTCGAACACGGTCACCGGCCCGGCGCCCGTTTCGATCTTGGCGGGAAACGACACCGCTTCCCCGCGCTTGACCAGCGTGATCGTCTCCTCGTTCGGCGCAAGACCATACCAGGCTGGGCCGTTGAGCGAAGCGAAGGCTTCCAGTTTATCGAGGGCGTTTTCATCCTCGAAGACATGGGCAAGGCAGCTCATGGTATTGATCGAGGTGTAAATGCCGGCGCAGCCGCAGGCGCATTCCTTCAGCGGGTCCACATGCGGGGCGGAATCCGTGCCGAGGAAGAAGCGGGCGTCGCCCGAAGTCGCAGCAGCCCGCAGCGCCAGCCGGTGCTCCTCGCGCTTGGCGACGGGCAGGCAATAATAATGCGGCTTGATACCGCCGACCAGAATGGCGTTACGATTGATGATGAGGTGGTGCGTGGTGATGGAGCCGGCCAGATTGGACTTGGACGACTTGATGTAGTCCACGCCGTCGCGGGTGGTGATGTGCTCCATGGTCACCTTCAACTCTGGCAGACGCTGGCGCAGGGGTTCCAGAACCGTATCGATGAAGGCTTTCTCGCGATCGAAAATATCGACCTCCGGCGTCGTCACCTCGCCATGCACGCAGAGCGGCAGACCGATCTTCGCCATGCGCTCCAGAACCGGCATGGCCTTGTTGAAATCGCGCACACCGCCGTGGGAGTTGGTGGTCGCGCCAGCCGGGTAGAGCTTTACGGCGGTGATGAGGCCGCTTTTTTTGCCCTCTTCCACATCGTCGGCCTGCGTGTCCTCCGTCAGATAGAGGGTCATCAGCGGCTCGAAACGATCGCCTGCCGGAATGGCCCTGACAATGCGTTCGCGATAGGCGCGGGCATCGGCCGTGGTGACGACCGGCGGCACCAGGTTCGGCATGATGATGGCGCGGGCGAAATGGCGGCTCGTATCCCCGATCACTCCTTCCAGCATTGCCCCGTCACGCAGGTGCAGGTGCCAGTCATCAGGGCGGCGCAGGGTGAGCGACTTCATCGGGATACCTCGGAGTATGACGGAATTGGCGCCCGCTTATCATCTTTTGCCACGGGAAAACAGCCGCCAAAGTCCATCGAGCGGCTGTAAATGTCATTTTTTTGAGACATGCCTCAGATGTTGCCCGCTTCCGGCCCCCAGACATCGGTCATGGCGAAACCATCCGCCAGGGGGTCGAAGGGATCGAGGCCGACCTGATGCAGCCCGAAGGTGAAGCCGCGCCCGGCGATGGTGGGAATGACGGCCGGGCGGCCCGCCACCTCGGTGACGGCGGAAAGGCCGACATCGAATTCCGAACCGATGATCGAGCGGGATTTATATTCATCTCCCACCTTCACCTTGCCGCGCGCATAAAGCGTGGCAAGATTGGCGGAGTTGCCGGTGCCGCAGGGCGAGCGATCCGCCCGGCCCGGCCACATGGTGGTGCAGGTGCGGATGGAACCGTCCGCATCCACATCCCGGAACATCACATAGGCGACGCCTGAGATGGCCGGGATTTCCGGATGGACGACGGTCATTTCGCGGTTGACCAAATCTTTCAGGATCATGCCCGCCGAGACCAGCTTTGCGGCATTGGCCTTTTCGATCGTGAGGCCGATCTGGCGGACATCGACCAGCGCATAAAAAATGCCGCCATAGGAGATATCCATCGTCACCCTGCCCCATTCCGGCGTGTCGATGCTGACATCCAGCTCGTGCACGAAGGACGGCACCATGGTCAGCTTGACCTTTTCGCAACGACCGTCCCGGCAGGTGGCCGTGGCCTTTACCAGACCGGCAGCCGTTTCCAGAATGATGACGGTTTCCGGTTCCTGCATTTCCACCATGCCGCTTTCCAGCAGCGCTGTCGTTGCGCAGATGGAATTCGAGCCCGAGCTGGCATGCGCCTGATCCGGCTGGAGAATGACGAAAGCCGCATGCGCATCCGGATGTTTCGGCGGCAGGAGAAGATTGACCGAGCCCATGGGCGTGCCGCGCGGCTCCAGCGTCAGAAAGCGGCGCAACGCCTCACCCTGCGGATCGGTATTCATCCAGTGAAGCTGTTCGGCCACGGTATTGCCGGGAATTTTCGGCGCGCCGCCAGTGACGACACGACCGATTTCGCCTTCGCAATGGACATCGAGAAGCTGGAGGGTGCGTTTCCAACGCATGGGTCTTACTCCGGAAGTGGGGTTATTAACCGGACCATACAGATAAAAATACAAGCTGTATACAAATCTGCGAGAATGTGATGACAAAAACGCTTAGCGTTTCCGCGCCCTTTCTCGCATCGTAGCTTAGCGGTTACGGCATTCCGCCCGGTTTCGGTTGGCAGCAGCATCGCAGTTCACCCTTGACGATTGAAGCGCCTGATCGTCCACTACGGAGCTGGCCGTATCCCCCACCGATCCGACCGTGTTTTCCATGGAGCGGCCCAGTCGTTCCACCTGCCTGCCATAATTTTCCCGCGTGCGAGGATCGAAGACTGCAATCGGTGCGCTGACCACCACGCTGGCCGCCGTTCCAACGGTCTGCGCAGCACCAATGCTGACAGCGCCAAGAGCTTCGCCGAGACCGACGTCGGAATCCGTTACCGTCTGCCCGGCGATAAGGCGGTCGCCAATCAGACGCACGACCTCGGGGCTCTCGGCAAATTTGCCATGGTTCAGACGATCGCCGGATTGCAGCTTGGTGAGATCGAGAACGGTGATACCGGCTTTTTCAAGCTCGCTGCGATAGGGCTCGACGGATGGGTCGATCTGGCCGAGACGGTCGACATTGCCGGAAATGCGGCGCGACAGGCTGAGCGCGCGGTCATCCTGCGAAACGAAAAGTGTGAATTTCGGCGGGGTTTTGCCGAGGCTTGCGAATTGCCGGCTGAACACGTCCACATCAAGATCCGGCGCCGCGAGGATGACATTACCGATCTTCGGATCGACACGGCCATTGCGGATGGCCATCTGGCGCAGCGCCTCCACTGCAAGCCAGGTGCCCATGGAATGGGCCATGACCGTGACCTCGCCGATGGACCTGTCCTTGGCGAGGCGGGTTAGCATCTCCTCCAGCGCATCGCGCGAGTAGTTGGTGCTTTCCTTGTCGTAGTTATAGTCAAAGATGCTCGCTCGCGACGGCCAGGTGAAGACGACGGGCACGACGTCAGTGCCGGAATCATGGACGATCTGCGCGAAACGATAAACGGATTCCTCGTACCGGTTGTTGAAACCGTGAACGAAGACCAGCACCCGCCGGTCCTTCTGGATATGTCTGCCGATCCAGCTTCTGGTCTCGGCTTCCGAGCGAATGGGCTCCACCGCCACCGTGGTGAAATCCTTCAGCGGATTCGGCGGCAGCTTCTTCGGCCATTGCACCTGCCCGACCTTGCGGTTGGCGTTGGGCGGAATGGAAACCGTCACCGCATCCACCTTCAGACCCGTTCCACGCTCGCCGCCAAAAAGCACGGCGGCGTTTTCCGATGGCGCGCGGGTGGTGGCGACGAGAAGATTGACCGGCGTGGTTCCCGCCACGGTCTGCCCCGTCGGCGTCATGACCCCGATCGGACGCCCCCCGCAACCGGCGAGCAGGGCGACAATGGCGATTATGGCCACGAAGCGAATGGGCATCACATCACTCTCCTACAACCCAGAGGCAGCCGGAAAGCAGCCGGGGGAGAGGATTTTCTACCGGAGGCGGAACCGCCACGCCAGCAACCTGACCCAAGAGCGGACAATTTCCGCCCCGGTGTGTCCAAACAGACCCAATTGTATGGCGGTTGAGCCGGCGGCGGGGGCGCCTTTAAAAAAACGCAGGCCTATTTCTGCGGCAGCATCGTGCCCCTTTCGCGCAGAGCCTCATGCCAGGATAGCGCCTCTTCGATGAGATGCGGCGTGTGCCCGCCCCGCGCCACCGCGCGCTGATAATAATCCGTCAGCGCATCCCGGTAATGGGGGTGCACGCAATTCGCGATGATAACCGCCGCACGCTCGCGAGGTGCGAGACCGCGCAGATCGGCAAGCCCGGTCTCGGTGACGAGGATATCGACATCATGTTCGGTATGATCGACATGGCTCACCATCGGTACGACACTGGAAATTGCCCCGCCCTTGGCGATCGATTTGGTGACGAAGATGGACATATAGGCGTTGCGGGCGAAATCCCCCGAACCGCCGATGCCGTTCATCATGTGCGTTCCGCCGACATGTGTGGAATTGACGTTTCCGTAAATATCGAACTCCAGCGCCGTGTTGATACCGATAATGCCAAGGCGGCGGATGACTTCCGGGTGATTGCTGACCTCCTGCGGGCGCAGGATCAACCTGCTCTTGTACTCCGCCAGTCGCGGCATCACTTGCTCGTTCATGGCGGAAGACAGGGTAATCGACGAACCCGAGGCGAAGGTCAGCTTGCCCGCATCAAACAGTTCGAAAGTCGAATCCTGCAGGACCTCCGAATACATTTTGAGATCGTGAAACGGCGTATCAATGAAACCATGCATGACAGCATTGGCAATGGTGCCGATACCGGCCTGAAGCGGCTGGAGTTCATGGGTCATGCGGCCGTGACGCACCTCGTTCAACAGGAACTCGGTGAGATGGCCTGCAATGGCCTTGGTCTCGTCATCCGGCGGCAGCACGGTTGAAAAACTGTCGCTCTTGTCACTCAGCACGATGGCCGCGATCTTTTCCGGCGGCACCGGGATGAAGGGCAGGCCGACACGACTATCCGTTGCCACCACCGGAATGGGCATGCGGGTCGGGCGCTTGGCGGGAATAAAGATATCATGCAGCCCCTCCAGCACCTCGGGCTGCGACAAGTTGATTTCGACGATGACCTTGTCAGCCAGAATCGCGAAGCTCGCGGAATTGCCGACTGAGGTGGTGGGAATAATGCCGCCTTCCGCCGTGATTGCCACCGCCTCGACAATTGCGATATCGACACCGTGGATCTGGCCGCCGCGCAATTGCTCGACCGTTTCGGACAAATGCTGATCGATGAACATCACCTTGCCGTCATTGATCGCCCTGCGCAAAGCCGGATCGGACTGAAACGGCATGCGGCGCGCCAGCATGCCCGCTTCGACCATGGTCTTGTCGAGATCGTTGCCCAGCGATGCGCCGGTCATCAGGGTGATTTTCATGGGGATCGTCTTGGCGCGTTCGGCCAGCGCCAGCGGCACGGCCTTCGCTTCGCCGGCCCGCGTGAAGCCGCTCATGCCGACCGTCATGCCGTCCTGAATGAGGCTGGCGGCCTCTTCGGCGCTGACGATCCTGTTCAAGAGGGACGCGTTGCGGATACGCTTTTCAAGCATGCACTTCTCCATGATCTGTCATCACGATGGCACGGCATTCTGTTGGCCACCTCTCGGCGACTATGGCGTGCAGTTTCATCGATGAAACTGACATAGATCAAGGGTGTGCACGGAACCATGGCTCTCGCGCATCAAATCCGTTCAACAAACCTCAAGTGACGCATCGGCGCGACAGGCTGCGGGGTCTTCTCACCACCGCAGCCTTGTAATTGGCAAAAAACCCTCCATCAGCACTGGCAACAGGCGGCGAGGCGGAGATCATCTCTCTGCAACACGGAAATTGTCCGGTGTCAGGGGCCTTCGCAGACAGGCGCCTGACCGAGCACGACCTGCCCCACCTCCGCATCATAGGCACGCAGACCGAATGCGCCGAGGCTTATGACCCGGTAACAGGGATTGCCGCCCGTCCACAGCGGATCGACAACATCGATATCGGTAATGAAACGGTGCGCGCAGGCCTGACCGGAGCTGTAAGCTATGCCTTCCGCCGTCGTGCCCGCCATCGGTACATGGATATGGCCAAAAATGATGTGACGTATACCGGCCGGATGGGCGGAGAGGCGGCGCATGACAGCACCGTCATCATGCATGCCGATATGTTCGAAATGGCGGATGCCGCAATCCATCGGCGGGTGGTGAATGAAAACCGTCACCGGAAGATCGCTCGGGTTTTCCAGCGCACTCTCCAGCCATGCCAGACGATCCGCACCATACATGCCGCCTATGACATCAGCTTCGTGGCTGTCGAGAAACAGCAAACGACCAAAATCCGTATCGATGAAGGACTGGATATAACCATTATCGTCGCGCGGCTGCTCGGGAAAGGCGGCCACGAATTCCGGTCGGCGGTCGTGATTTCCGAGCATCAGCCTCACCGGCATGGAGACCGGCGTGAGGATGTCGCGCAGCAGCTCATAGGCTTCCGGCTCGCCGTAATTACAAAGATCACCCGTCATGACAAGAAGATCGGCGTCGGCGTGTTTTTCGACAATATCGGCCACCGCCGCGCGCAGCTGCTTTTCCGGGTCCACGCCGTTTACAGCAATGCCGGGCGGTACGAGATGGCTATCGGTAATCTGGATGATCTTCATGACAAGTCTTTCTGCGCAAAACGGCTGCGGGAACGGATTTCCCCGCAGCCTCTTTCATGGCTCTGCTTATTTCAGCAGGGCGTTGGTCTGCTCGACGATCTGCTTGAGACCGGCTTCCGGCGTCACCTCGCCGCGCATGACGGTGCCGATGATGTCGCGCTGCGTGCGCCAGATGCGAACGGAATCGCCACCCGGATAACCTGCCCAGGGCAGAGAACGGTCAGCCTGAAGCGACGCGGTCTTCACATTCGGGTTCTCGACATAATAGGGAGCGAGGAAGTCCGGGCCGGTTGCCAGCTTGTTGGTCGGCAGGTAACCGGTGATGCGAACAATGGTGTTCTGCGCTTCCGGACCGGTGATCCACTTCAGGTACTTCCAGGCAGCATCCTGCTTGGCCTTTTCCTGCGTCAGGATAACGGCAGAGTTGCCGCCGGTCGGCACGCCACCCTTTTCCTTGTTGTCGAGCGGGAAGGTCGCCGTCTTCAGTTTGAAGCGGTCGCCGACCAGACCCTGGATCGTCTGAACGTGGGCGGGCGTCGAGAAGATGAAGCCGGTGAGGCCTGCACCGAACTGCTGGCGAGACTGATCCCAGTCGAGCAGGTTCTGGCCGCCTTCGGTGACGAACTGACGGGTCATCTTCAGGGCGTTGAGGCCGATCTCGTTGTCGAAGCCAACTGTCTTGGCCGTCTCGTCAACGAGCTTGCCGCCCTGTTCGACGATGAGCGCCTGCCACAACCAGTCATCCGGCCAGCCGTTGATGTCGTAGCTCATGCCGGCGAACTTGGGGTCGAGAGCCTTGATCTTCTTTGCAAGAGCAATGAGCTCGGCAAAGGTCGTCGGCATCTTGTCCGGATCACCGCCAGCCTTGGTGACGAGGTCGGAGTTGATGTAGATGATCGGCGAGGAGGCGTTGACCGGCAGGCCGTACTGCTTACCGTCGATCTGGCCGAGTGCGGCCATCTTGGGGCTGTAGTTCTTGTCAAGGAAGGCCTGGCCGCCTTCAGCCTGAATGAACGGGCCGAGATCCGTGATCTGGTTGCGCGGTGCAAGCGTGTGAACGAGTTCCGCCGTCAGGTTGTAACCCGAGAAATAAACGTCAGGCAGATTGCCAGTGACGGCAGAGCGCAGAACCTGCTGCTGGCCTTCATTGTAACCGGCGGCCGGAGCGAGGAAGTTGATCTTCACATCAGGGTTCTTCTTCATGAATTCATCGGCCAGCGGCTGATGAAACTTGGTGAAGCCCGGCAGGTTGTAGAGAACGTTGAGCGTGATTTCATTGGCCAGAACCGGCTGAGCGAGGCCCGCAAAAGCCATGCCGAGAGCCAGACCGCCCATCACAGCGCGTCGGTTGAGTTTCATGTCAGTCTCCAGAGAGGTTGGGAGGAGGAAGTCTGAACGGCGTCACTTGACGCCGGTCATGGTAATACCGGCGATGAAGTGCCGTCGTGCGAGGAGGAAGCACAGCACCATCGGCGCGGTAATCAGTGTGGCGCCCGCCATCAGCGCACCATAATTCGCGCCGGATTCGACATCCGCGAAAAGCATCATGCCAAGCGGCGGCGGGGCGAGATTGGTGTCGGAGACCACGATCATCGGCCAATACAGGTCGTTCCAGTGGGCAACGAGCGAGAAGATCGAGAAGGCGGCAAGCGATGGCAACGACCCGCGAAGGACCAGTCCCCAGCAAATCTCCATTTCCGAGAACCCGTCCATGCGGGCAGCCTCGATGATTTCATTCGGATAGCTGCGGAAGGACTGGTTGAACAGGAAGATGGCGAAGACCGAAAGGAAGAACGGCATCATCATCGCGAAATAGGTATTCAGAAGTTCCGTCTTGGCCAGACCGACGAAAAGCGGCAATGCAAGCGCCTGAATGGGAACGCAGAGCGCCGCAATAACGAGGCCCAGCAGCAGCTTGCGGCCCGGGAACCGGAGCTTTGCCAGCGCATAGGCAGCCGGAACCGATGTCAGCACCTGCACGACGAGAATGCCGACGCAGACGATGACGCCGTTCAGCATGAAACGCGCCATCGGCACCTGACCCGCCGCCCGGGCGTAATTATCGACAGCGTCGAATTTTTGCGGGATCGGCCAGAGCGAGACATCGAATATTTCCGCCGGCGAGCGGATCGAAGTCAGCACCATCCAGTAGAACGGCAGGAGCATCACGAAAGCGCCAACGGCAAGCACGAGATGCGGGAAATATTTGCGCAATGCGGCCATCAGTAATGCACCTTCCGGTCCATATGCAGCGTCTGGCCGATAGACAGGACCAGCACGATCGCGAGGAAGATAATCGTCAGCGCGGCGGCATAACCGGTGTTGGAATATTCGAAACCTTCGAGATAGAGGTCGAACAGCAGCGTTTCGGAACCGAAACGGCCCTTGGTCAGTACAGCGACCGTCTCGAACACCTTGAAGGCCGAGATGGAGGTGGTGACCACCACGAACATCGTCGTCGGTCCGAGCATCGGCCATGTCACCGTCAGGAACCGGTCGATGGGGTTCTTGGCGCCATCCAGCCGCGCCGCCTCGTGCAAATCCTTCGAAATGGCCGTGAGGCCGGCAAGGAACAGCACCATGTTGAATCCGAGGATCTGCCAGACGCCCATCAGCGCCATGGTGGGAATGAGGAGGACGGGATTGGAGAGGAAGGCGACGGGCTCGAAGCCCAGCCATTTGATCGCCGCATTCACCGGACCAAGCGAAGGGTGCAGCAGGAACTGCCACACGGTCGCCATGGCGACGAGTGTTGCTGTGACGGGGAGAAAATAAGCCACTTCCCAGAAAGCGCGGCTGCGCTTGCGGTTATATACGAGCAAAGCCACGCCGAGCGCCAGAAAGACGCCGAAGGGAATAACGATGAGCGCATAGATGGCGGTATTGGCCAGGGCGCGCAGGAAAACCGGATCCTGAAACGCCTTGATGAAGTTTCCAAGACCGACAAAACGCGTGGAAAGCGCACCCAGCTGATAATCGGTGACGGAAAAACCTGCCAGAACAAGCATCGGCACAATATAGATCGCCAGAAGCAGCAGGCTTGCGGGGGCTGCGAACATCAGGCCGCGCCAGATCATCCGCCGGTCCGCCTTCGACAGCCGCGGGCGAGCCTTCGCCCGTGCAGCCGAGGAGAAATCAACCGCCGTCATGCCGGCACCCGTTCGCGCACCGTCACCTTGCGACGCTGCCCATCGGCCGCGAAGAGATGCGCGCGTTCCGGCGCAAAGCCGAGATTCATGACGCCATTCGCATCGGCACCCAGCGCCTCCCCCGCGACTTGACGCAGGGTGATGGCGACGTTCTCGTCGCTCAGCAGGCGGCAGCTCACGAAACGATCGGCGCCGTGGGTTTCACTGCGCACCACGCGCACGGCAAAACCCTCTTCGCCCGGACGCAAGTCTTCGGCACGAAGGCCGAGCGTCGCCGGGCCGGCATCGCGGCCGGCACCTTCAATGCCGAGATCGCGCCCAAAAGCCGTGATCTTGCCCTGCGCATCGATTTCGACCGGCAGCAGGTTGATCGAAGGCGTGCCGATAAAACGCGCGACCGTCAGCGTCGCGGGCTTGCGGTAAAGCTCGTCCGGCGTGCCCAGCTGCTCGATGCGGCCTTCCGACATCAGGGCGATGCGGTCGGACATGGTCATGGCTTCGATCTGGTCATGGGTGACGTAGATGAAGGTTGCCCCAAGCCTGCGGTGCAGGCCCGCCAGTTCCTCACGCATATGCGCGCGAAGTTTCGCATCGAGGTTGGAGAGCGGCTCATCCATCAGGAAGGCTGCAGGCGAACGCACCAGCGCCCGGGCGAGCGCCACACGCTGACGCTGGCCGCCGGAAAGCTGCGCCGGCTTGCGATCCAGCAGATGCGCGATCTGCAGGGTCTCGGCCGCCTGTTCGACGGCGGCATCGATCTGCTTCAATGTTTCAGCGGGCGCCGCAAAACGTCCGATCAGCGGCAGGCGTGCAGCAAAAGGCAGGCGTCGCATCCTGAGCGGCGTCGCGATGTTCTGGCGCACGCTCATATGCGGATAAAGGGCGTAGGACTGGAAAACCATCGCCAGATTGCGATCGCTCGGATCAATCTCCGTCACATCCTGTTCGCCGATCGAAACCGAACCGCGATCCGGCGTTTCCAGGCCCGCAATGATACGCAACAGCGTGGACTTGCCGCAGCCCGACATGCCAACGAGGGACAAAAACTCGCCTGGACGGATTGAGAGATCGATCTCTTTCAGAACATCGTCAGCCCCGAAGCCTTTGCCAATGCCCGAAAGTTCAAGTGATTGTGGCGTCATTCTGCGCTCCTTTTCTGGAGCGCATATGCTTTTATTGTATGACAATATGACGAAGGTTCGGGGAAAGTTCGATGACACTCGAAAGCCCGGAAATCTCGGGTAATCGGAAAACCTTGCTGTATAGGCCTCTACCCAAACCACTAATATTGAGGGGGGCATTACAGAATATTCCCGGCGCTTATTCATGGACTGGGAAACCAGCCTTAAGGCGCCGATTTATACGGCGGCGAGAATCACATGCGCCTGAATTTTGGCGGCAACCTCACCGCCGCCATGACGCGTTTCAATGGCCGTGGTGACATAATCCGTCGCGGCATCCAGCTTTCCGGGAGCCCTTGCCTCGATCTCCGTCCGCAGAACGGTTCCCTGACAATAAGCGATCGCTGGAATACGCGGCGAAGAGGCGCGGCTTTGCGCCGCCACCGTCTCGATCGTCACGCGGGAAAACCCGGCATCCTCCAGTTCGCGGCGGATCACGGCCACATCATGATAACCATGCGGGGTACGGACCATGAAGCGCGGCGGATCATGGGGGAACAGGCGCGCCAGGGCGTTCGTCACATCATTCGCGAAGTGGTTTTCCTCGATGCGATCCCAGACGTTGAATAAATAATGCCCACCGGGCTTCAGCACCCGCTTTGCCTCTCGATAGGCCGACAGGCGATCACCGAAAAACATCGCACCGAACTGGCAGAAGACGAGGTCGAAAACAGCGCTTTCAAAAGGCAGCGTCTGGGCGTCCGCATGTTGCCATTTTATGCGGTGATCCGGCGCCTGCCGCGACGCGGCGAAATCGAGCATCGGCCGATTGAGGTCGGTCACCACATAGTTTGCGGCAGGCAATAATCGGGGAGCCAGTTCTCGCGTGACGACACCGGTTCCCGCAGCGACCTCCAGAATATCAATCGGCATCAGGGCCGCCGCCCGTCGCGCCAGATCAGCGGCGAACGGCGCAAAAATCAACGGCACCATATAGCGGTCGTAATTTTCCGGAATCGAACCCGCAAATACCTTGTCCGCTTCCAACATGGCTTTCACCCCGGGCCATCGATGACCGGATGATTTTAACATATATTCGGAAGGTTCGGAATTCCTTCGGTCCTGCCGGGTGTCGCAGCGGCCGAAGCATCTGGCGGAACGGATTTACCGTTTCAAGCCACATGGCAAGCGAGAAACATCGCGTGTTTCAGGACCTGTTTTTTAGGAAAGAAAATGGCGCACCCGAAGAGATTCGAACTCCTGACCCCCAGATTCGTAGTCTGGTGCTCTATCCAGCTGAGCTACGGGTGCGTGCCGTTCCGGTCGTTTCCGGTGGCGTGGCGATCCTCTAAAACGTCCTCATTCCGAATGCAAGCGATTTCGTTTGGAAATTGTCATTTTTCCGCAGCAATTCCTTTATCTTGTTGATTATATTGAAAATTCCATGCGTCTCATTTTCCACGGGCCTGAGACCATGTCCATTCCGGCGGAGATAATGATTTCACGGGCCTGCTGCGGTGCGGGTTTTTCAGGCGGTTCTGGCGGCCTGCACGGAGGTGGCGCGGTCGGCGATTTCAATGCGGAACTGCGTGCCGGGACCGGGCTTTTCGACGAGCGCGATGGTGCCGCCATGAGCAAGCACCAGTTCGCGGGCAATGACCAGCCCGAGGCCCGTGCCGCCGGAGCGGGCAGACCCCCTGAAAGCGGAAAACAGGTTTTCCTTGGCCTTGCGCGGCATTCCCGGCCCATTGTCGTCGATGACGATGCTGACGACGCTGCCGGCTCTCTGGGCAAGGATGGAAAGGTGTCTCGGCGCGGCATTCGTGGCATCGGATTGCAGAGCCTGGACGGCATTGCGACAGAGATTATGGATGACCCGGAAAAGCTGTTCGGAATCCGCATCGATCGTGAGATCCGGGGGGACGCTGTCGTGAAACTCGATACCGCTGTCGGGATCGAGCGCCAGAATGTCGCGCACATCCCGCACCAGAAGGCTCAACTGCACCATCTTGCGTTTCGGCGCGCCTTCGGTCGCCTGGCCATAGGCCAGAACCTCGCCCGTATAGGCCACGGCACGGTCGATGGTGCGCAGAAGCTTCGGCGCGAAGCTCCTGACCATCGGGTCCTTGGCATCCACAAGCCGGTCGGACATCAGCTGCGCGGAGGAGAGGATGTTGCGCATGTCATGGTTGATCTTCGACACCGCAAGGCCGAGATCCACGAGGTTCTTCTGCTGGCGCAGGGTTTTCTGCAGTTCGGTCTGCATATCCGCAAGGTGGCGGCCGGCAACCGACAGTTCGTCCGTCCCCTCCTCGGGCACGAAAATCCGCTCGGGATTACCCGGATCCTCGGAGAAATTCTGCATGCCGAGCGTCAGCCGACGTATCGGCCGGATCATGATGCGGTTGATGGAGATGAATATCAGGCCGGCCGTGATCAGCGACAGGACGATGGAAATCAGGAAAACGTTGCGGGCATAGGCAAGCATCGCCGCCCGCAGCTTGTTTTCGCCCAGCACCAGTTCGATGATGGTATCGCTGTCGCCCACCACATCGAAAACGCGGATGACACGGTTGCCGCCAAACAGCAGGGTGGAGAAGGCATCCCGCACCGCCGCCACCTGCGAAACATCGGAAAGATCATATTGCTCGTCGACACCGGGCGGTGTTTCCGCCACGGCAAGCAGGCGCGAGGTGCCGTCCTTTCGCAACGCGATAAGCTTCGCCCCGGTTGCCATCAGCGTGTCGTTCTGCACGCTTCGCGGCAGTTCGGCCTGCAAGCCATCAATCACCGCGCCGGCGGCGGCGGCCGTATTCAGACGGTCCCGCAGCCAGGAAAGACGCATATTGGCGACGGAAGGCACGAAGATCAGCACTTCGGCGATCATCACGAAAATGACCGTGAGCAGCAGCAGCCGCCCGGAAAGACCGGCGGTCAATCCCGGCATGCAGTGCACCGGATCGTCTTGCGTGCGGTCCAAGCTGTCTACGCCTTTAGAAAACACCGGGCCATGATCCTGTATGCGCGCCGCTGCTTGCGTGGAACGGCTCGGTTTATATGCAGCGACGATAATAGGACCTAATGGATATTTTTCCAATGCGCTGCAAAACAAACGTTTTCATTGCCGGAAAACAAACGCCGCCTGAAAGGGGCGGCGTTCGCAACATAAGCCTGTTTGACGCGGAACCGCAGGTCGCCTAGAATTCCTGCCAGTCGCCATGCGCCGGTGCTGCAGCGGGCTGGGCGTTGAGCGCACGACTGACGCTGTTCATCAATTTGCGGGCCGGAGACGCCACCGCCGCCGTCCTGCCGGAGACCGCAACCGGTCCGGCGGATGCCGTTACCGGTCTTGCAGGCTGCTCGAAACGGTGGCTGCGCTGTGCATTTTCGGCGCCAACATTGAAACGGGTCACCAGCGTCACGAGATGATCCGCCTCGCTGCTCAGCTTGTGGGTTGCGGCCGAGGTCTCCTCCACCATGGCGGCATTGCGCTGCGTCACCTGATCCATCTGGTTGATGGCGGTATTCACCTCGTGCAGTCCGGTGGACTGCTCCCTGGCCGCCGTCGCGATCGAATGGATGTGCTCATTGATCGTCAGAACGCGGGTCTCGATCTCGCTTAGTGCGCTGCCGGTTTTCTGCACCAGCGACACGCCGCGTCCGACCTCCTGGCCGGATTTGGTGATCAGCGCCTTGATGTCCTTTGCAGCCGTTGCGGAACGCTGCGCCAGTTCCCGCACTTCCTGCGCGACGACGGCGAAGCCCTTGCCGGCTTCGCCAGCACGCGCCGCTTCCACGCCGGCGTTCAGCGCGAGAAGGTTGGTCTGGAAGGCGATCTCGTCGATGACGTTGATGATCTGGCTGATTTCCCGCGAGGCATGCTCGATGCGATCCATGGCGGAGACGGCATCGCGCACGACACTGGCGGATTCCTCCGTCTTCTGCTTGGTTTCGGCAACCATGGCGCTGGCTTCCTGCGCACGGTCGGTGGAATTGCGAACAACGGCGGTGATTTCGTCCAGGGCGGCGGAGGTTTCCTCCAGCGCCGCAGCCTGCTGTTCCGTTCGCTTCGACAGGTCGTCGGCCGCCGAGCGCAGTTCACTTGCGTTGCCGCTGATGCCCTCCGTGCTGCCGCGCACCTCCCTCATCGTCTCGCGCAGCTTCGTCAGCGTCTGGTTGACGTTCTCCTGGAGTTCGGCGAACACACCGCGGAATTCGCCGTCCATCTTCTCCGTCAGATCACCCCGCGCCAGACCTTCAATGACGCGGCTGGTCTCGGATACGCCGTTATGGACCCCCGTGAGGAGCGAATTGATCGTCGCGGCGAAACGATTGAGGTTTTCGTCGCCATAATCCTTGTTGATGCGGCGGCTGAAATCGCCCTGGGCCGCGGCGTCGACGACGACGGCCATGCCGGCCTGCAGGTCGTCGCTCTTGGCGCGCATGGCGGTCTCCTGCGCATTCATGCGGCGCACCTCGCGGCCGTTGTTCTTGAAGACCTCGACGGCGGCGGCCATTTCACCGATCTCGTCGTTGCGGCCGAGATAGGGGACTTCCGCGTCCAGATTTCCATCGGCCACCGCATTCATCACCTGCGAAACCCTGCGGATGGGCGCGCTGAGCTGCCGCGTTCCGATGTAGAGGCCGAAGGCGGCGCCTGCGCCGACACCTGCAACCGTCACGGCGACGATCACCCAGAATATGGCGGTGCTGAAAGAATCCATTCCTGCCTTTACGACTTCCAGTTCGGCAATGTCGTTTTTCACGACACCATCGATCTCCGCCTGATAGGCCTTGCGGTTGGCGCGGTTCGCCTCATTGTTGCCCTGTTGGGCGGCTGCCTGCGGCCCGCTCTCCTTCGCCAGCCGGACAGTCTCCAGACGGAAGGTCCGGAATTCCTTGGACCGGCCGACAAGCTTGTCGAAACTCGTCCGCTGTTCCGCCGGCACGAGCTGAGCCCAGCTGGCAATCAGCTTTTCCATGGCGTCAAGGTTTTTGACCATGCCGTCGGCAAAGGGGGTGGCTGCGGCCACATCCGCCGCCGCATAGACGCCGCGCGCCTCCATGACGACTGCTGTCACCAGACGGTTAAGCGCCTCGCCCTTGTAGGCCCTTTCGGCAGTCTCCTCGAAATGATGCGACCTGACCCGGAACTCGTTGATCGCATAGATGGAAAGCCCGCCGATGGTGCAGGCAACGAGGCTCATAAGCCCGACAAGTAGATTGATACGACCGCGAATTCTCAATTTCGTTCCCCCAACAAAAACCAGCCGCGCAATGAAAATGGGAAGCTGGCATAACTTTTCGCGTCACAAGATTTATCAATCCGGCGTTAAGAAAGAATTTCGGATTTTATCGATTGCGCGTCGGAATCAGCCTCAATCGACAGTCGGCGAAGGAGATTGCGGTGCGTTTTCCGCAAAAGGTGAACCGCGAAAACCCCTTCGGCAATTGACTTTGCTCGGCCTATGCCCTTATAAGCCGCGCACGCTCGGCCATTGAAAGCTCGCCCAGGCGGGGTTAGCCGTGCAAAAAACGAAACGCTCTTGCAAATAATTGCAAATTCAAGAAGGGCCGCACACCGCGGTATTAAATAAATGTCGAAGCGTACTTACCAACCGTCCAAGCTTGTTCGCAAGCGTCGTCATGGTTTCCGTGCCCGCATGGCTACCGCCGGCGGCCGCAAGGTTCTCGCAGCCCGCCGTGCGCGCGGCCGCGCACGTCTGTCGGCTTAATTGCCGAGCCTGTGGCCCGATGAAAGTCGTGGGCACATGAGCAAGACTGAAAAACACCCCGGCCGGCTTAAAAACCGGTCGGAGTTTCTTGCCGTTCAGGCGGGGGAAAAACGGCGGGGAAGCACCTTTCTTCTGGAAGTGCTTGACCGAAAAGCCCCGGAAACCGAGCCTCGCGTCGGTTTTACCGTAACAAAAAGACAAGGCAACGCGGTCGAGCGAAATCGCATGCGCCGCCGTCTCAGGGAAGCCGTCAGGCTTTCTGCCGGGGTCGCAATGAAGCCCGGTCATGACTATGTGATTGTCGCCCGCAGGGATGTGCTCGATACGGCCTTCCCGAAACTTCAGTCTCTCCTTGCCGAGCGCATTGAAGGAACGGCGAAACCGAAACGGTCCCAGGAGACCCGCTCCAGGAAAGAATGATGGAAAAGAACCGCAATTACTTCATCGCGATAGCCCTTTCGGTTGTCATCGTCCTCGCCTGGCAATTCCTTTACATGAATCCGCGTATCGAGCAGCAGCGCCGCGCCGAAGAGGCCCGCCAGGCGCAGCAGCAGACGACGCAGCAACAGCAGCCGGCACCGGGTGCCGCGCCCGGTGCAGCCGTCGAAGGCACACCGCCCGCCTCCTCGCCGCAGACCGCCGCAACGGCGACCCGTGACGAGTCGATTGCAAGAACCCAGCGTGTGGCCATCGACACCAACGCCATCGCCGGTTCGATCAATCTCACCGGTGCCCGTTTCGACGACATCCGGCTCAAGGATTACCATGAGACCGTCGATGACTCGAGCCCGATCATCACGCTGTTCTCGCCCTCCGACACCAAGGACGGCTACTTCACCGAACTCGGTTTTGTTGCTGCACAGGAAGTCGGCGGCGTTCCCGGTCCGACCACCGTCTGGACGCTTGCAAGCGGTGAGAAGCTGACGGAAACCACCCCGGTCACCCTCACCTACACCAATTCCAAGGGCGTGATTTTCTCCCGTACGATTTCGATCGACGAGCATTACATGATCTCGGTCGCCGACAAGGTCGAGAACCCGGGACAGGCTGCGGTCTCCTTCGCCACCTATGGCCGTGTGACGCGTAACAACAAGCCGGCGATCCCGCCCGTCTTCGTCATCCATGAAGGTTTTCTTGGCGTTTCGGGCAAAGACGGCAGCCTGACGGAAGAAAAATACAAGAATGTTGAAGAAGCACCGGTAACTATTGCCAAGGCGACCGGCGGCTGGCTCGGCATTACCGACAAATATTGGGCTGCAGCCATCGTTCCGCCGCAGACAACGCCGTTCGAAACCCGCTTTTCGCATATCACCGGCAATCAGCCGAGCTACCAGGCGGATTTCAAGAGCGACACGATGACGGTCGAACCCGGCCAGTCCATCGAGCTGAAGAGCCTTGTCTTCGCCGGCGCCAAGGAAGTGCCGCTGGTCGACCGCTATGAAAAAGAATATTCCATTCCGAAGTTCGACCTTCTGATCGACTGGGGCTGGTTCTACTTCATCACCAAGCCGATGTTCAAAATGATGGATTTCTTCTTCCGTTATTTTGGCAATTTCGGCGTGGCCATCCTGCTCACCACCATCGTCGTCAAGGCGCTCTTCTTCCCGCTCGCCAGCAAGCAATATGCTTCCATGGCGAACATGAAGCGCGTGCAGCCGAAGATGGAAGAGCTGAAAGCCAAGCATGGCGATGACCGCATGGCCATGCAGCAGGCGATGATGCAGCTCTACAAGGAAGAGAAGATCAACCCGGTTGCCGGCTGCTGGCCGATGCTTCTACAGATTCCGGTCTTCTTCGCGCTTTACAAGGTCATCTACGTCACGATCGAAATGCGGCATGCACCGTTCTTCGGCTGGATTCACGACCTTTCCGCGCCCGATCCGACGTCGCTTTTCAACCTGTTCGGCCTTCTGCCATACGACGTGCCGCACTTCCTGATGATCGGCGTCTGGCCGCTGGTCATGGGCATCACCATGTTCCTGCAGATGCGCATGAACCCGACGCCCCCCGATCCGACGCAGGCAATGATCTTCAACTGGATGCCGCTGATCTTCACCTTCATGCTGGCCTCCTTCCCGGCCGGTCTGGTCATCTACTGGGCATGGAACAATACGCTCTCCATCACCCAGCAGGCCGTCATCATGAAGCGTCAGGGCGCCAAGATCGAACTGTTCGATAATATCAAGGGGCTGTTCAAGCGAAAGCCGGTGCAATCGAAATGAGTGAGACCGGCACGGCAACCGAAAAGCCCCTGTTCGGGCGACCCTGGATTTTCATTCGCGGCGTCCCCGCAATGAAATTCCTGCCGCCCGAAGGCCCGCCGGAGATTGCCTTCGCCGGTCGTTCGAATGTCGGCAAGTCCTCGCTCATCAATGCGCTGGTGGGCCACAAGGGGCTTGCCCGCACGTCCAACACGCCCGGACGCACGCAGGAACTCAACTACTTCGTTCCGGATGGTTATTCCGGCGAAGCGGGCGACCTGCCGCCGATGGCGCTGGTCGACATGCCCGGTTACGGTTATGCGCAGGCCCCCAAGGATCATGTTGACGCCTGGACGAAGCTTGTCTTCGATTATCTGCGCGGCCGTGCGACGCTGAAGCGCGTTTACGTGCTGATCGATTCCCGCCACGGCGTGAAAAAGAATGACGAAGAGGTTCTGACCCTGCTCGACAAGGCCGCCGTGTCCTACCAGATCGTGCTAACGAAGACGGACAAGATCAAGGATGTCGGCGTTCCTCGGCTGATCGGCGAAACGCTTGAAAAAATCCGCAAGCGCCCTGCCGCCTATCCGGAAGTTCTCGCCACGTCCTCGGAAAAATCGTTTGGGCTGGATAGCCTGCGGGCCGAGATCGTCAGAACGATCTCTCTTTGAGAGGCGCGCCGCTCAGGCGATAGTGAAAAGCAGAACGGCGGTCCAGAGCATCGCCGTCAATGCCAGAAGGCGCCAGAAGCGCACCGAATGCCAGACCTCCGAAAATATGGCAGCGAACATGCTGCCACCCCGTAGCGGCTGGCTCCTGAATGGCAGGCCGGAGCGGCTTGGATCCCGTTCGAGCAGGGCGGCGACGCTCGCGTTTTCACGATATTCGGTTTCCGCCAGATTGTCCCGCCAGCGCCTGACCATGGCCGCGAACTGGCGGTCGCGTTTGATGCGCTTGGCAAGCTCCGCCATGCTCTCAGGCGGCAAGGCACCCAGCACATATTCGCCCGCAAGGACTTCGTCCCGCAAACCGCTTTGCTTGTCTCGATCGGGTGCCGTCATGTGGTCTCTCGCTCCTCGGTCGTTCAGGTCAGCATCGCTTGCGCGGCGCGCGACATCTTCTGTCGCCCTGAATTCACCCCTCCCCTTTCCCCTGCAAGGCTGGTCCCATTGGGCCTTTATGTCAATCGCATTACAGGGCCCGGAACGCCAAAAAAAAGAAATTTGACTGCTGCCGACACAATAAGGCCGAGAGGTTATTTCATCCGTCAAAGACTTGCTTTAGAGCGATGACAGGCTCTCAACAGCCGCAACCACAGACCGAGGTTTTTAGATGACGTCTTCCGAAAGCGAAACTCAGGCGCGGCTGCTCGCACAGGCTCTGCCTTTTATGCAGAAATACGAGAACAAGACCATCGTGGTGAAATATGGCGGTCACGCCATGGGGGATTCCACGCTCGGCAAGGCTTTCGCGGAAGACATCGCGCTGTTGAAGCAATCAGGCATAAACCCGATCGTCGTGCATGGCGGCGGCCCGCAGATCGGCGCGATGCTGACCAAGATGGGCATCGAATCGAAATTCGAGGGCGGCCTGCGCGTCACCGACGCCAAGACGGTCGAGATCGTCGAAATGGTTCTGGCCGGCTCGATCAACAAGGAAATCGTCGCCCTCATCAACCAGACAGGCGAATGGGCCATCGGCCTGTGCGGCAAGGACGGCAACATGGTCTTCGCCGAAAAGGCGAAAAAGACCGTCATCGATCCTGACAGCAATATCGAACGCGTGCTCGATCTCGGCTTCGTCGGCGAAGTCACCGAAGTCGACCGCACCCTGCTCGACCTGCTCGCCAAATCGGAAATGATCCCGGTCATCGCCCCGGTCGCGCCTGGCCGCGATGGCGCCACCTACAATATCAACGCCGATACCTTCGCCGGCGCGATTGCCGGTGCGCTTCACGCCTCGCGTCTGCTGTTTCTCACCGACGTTCCCGGCGTTCTCGACAAGAACAAGGAACTCATCAAGGAACTCACCGTCTCGCAGGCGCGTGCGCTCATCAAGGACGGCACGATTTCCGGTGGCATGATCCCGAAGGTCGAGACCTGCATCGACGCCATCAAGGCTGGTGTTCAGGGCGTGGTGATCCTTAACGGCAAGACGCCCCACTCCGTCCTTCTGGAAATCTTCACGGAAGGCGCAGGCACGCTCATCGTGCCCTGACATGCTTCAGGTGGCGGACGGCAAATCTGTCCGCCACGGCTGGCTTTCAGCCGAAGACCAGAAGCGACAGCACACCCACGACAATCAGCAGGCAACCGGAGAGTTCGAGCCGGTTGATCTTCTCCTTGAAGAAAAGCACGGTCGAGGCGAAGGCGAAGAGCATCTCCACCTGCGCCAATGCCTTCACCACGGCGGCCTGCTGCAGGGTCATTGCCGTGAACCAGCCGAATGAGGCCGTGGCGCCCACGAAACCGACTGCAAGCGACGGTTTCCACACCCTGGCAATGCGTCGCAATTCTTCCCTCTCGCGCCAGATGATCCACAGGAACATCGACACGGTCTGCATGACGATGACGACGACGAGCGTGAAGCCCGCCTGCATCATCGCGTCAGGAACGGGAAGGCTCGGCGCAAGCGCGAGCGACGCCGATCGGTAGGCAACCGACGACAGGCCGAAGAAAGCGCCCGAGGCAAGGCCGATGCCCGCCGTCCGGCTGAAGATCGAGGTGAAGAAGGAAGCGGGCGTGACTTCCGTGCGCGCCACCGAAATCAGCATGACACCGGCGACCGAGATGGCGATGGCCGCCAATGTACCGCCATTGACGCTTTCACCGATGAAGATAAGCGCGAACAGCGCCGCCTGCGCCGGCTCTGTGCGGGAATAGGCTGTTCCCACCGCAAAATTGCGGAAGGAGAACAGGTGCACCAGCAGGAAGGTGGCGGCGATCTGCGCCATGGCTCCGACAGTCGCCCACAAAGCGAAGGACATGTTGGGCACCGGCAGCGGGCGACCGAGCCCGAAATGCAGAAAAGCGAGATAGGCGAGAGCGAAGGGCATGCCGAACACGAAGCGCACAAAGGTCGCGCCCGTGGTGCCCATCATCCCCTTGAGGTGCTTTTGCAGGGTCGAGCGCAGGTTCTGCAAGAACGCGCTTGCGAAGGTTATGCCTATCCAGAGTTCCATGGCTTTGGCGGTATCATGCGCCGGAGGCCGCAGCCAAGCCCGATTTTCTGACCAATCGTCGTCTTTTCGATTTTCTTCGTCATTCGAAAAGGGCATAAAGCAGCCCATGGACACAAAGCCGAAAAACCTGCCCGAAGCCGCCGATTTCGACCATGTAAGCGAATGGGTCTTCGATCTCGACAACACGCTCTATCCGCATCACATCAATCTGTTTTCGCAGATCGATCGAAACATGACGGCCTATGTGGCGGAACTTCTGAAGCTTGACCCCGAGGAAGCCCGGGTGCTGCAGAAACGGTATTATCACGACCACGGCACGACGCTGCAGGGCCTGATGATCCATTACGGCATCAGCCCGGACGAGTTTCTGGAACGCGCCCACGCCATAGATTATTCGGCGCTGAAACCGCATCCGGAACTTGGTGAGGCAATCAAGGCTTTGCCTGGTCGCAAGTTCATCCTCACCAATGGCAGCGTGAAACACGCGCAGGCCGCCGCTGGCGCGCTCGGCATTCTCGATCATTTCGAGGATATTTTCGATATCGTCGCCGCGGGATACCTGCCGAAACCAGCCAGCGCGACCTATGAGAAATTCGCAGCACTTTCGAAACTCGACACGAAAAAAGCCGCCATGTTCGAGGATCTGCCGCGCAATCTTGCCGCCCCCAAGGCGCTGGGCATGAAGACCGTATTGCTCGTGCCTTCAAATCTTGAGGGCGTCATCATGGAACGCTGGGAAATCCCGGCCGTGACGGATGAGCATATCGACTACATTACCGACGACCTGACCGGGTTCCTGACGAAAACCATCACCCGCTGAGCAGCGAACATTACCGAAGCTTCATCCACCTTACGGATGTTTAAGTGGTGAGGCTTGCTGGACGTCACTATCTTTTCTTCAGGGACACCAAAGAAAGGTAATGACGATGACCACACGCAAAATCGCCCTGTCTGCTCTTGGCGCAGCCCTTGTGCTCAGCACGGCCGCAACGGCCAGTTTCGCTGCGCCCGGCAAGGGCCACAAGGATCGCATGCCGATCCGGCCGGAAGCGGCTTTCGTTCACCTGCTGAAGGTTGCCGACGCCAACAAGGACGGCAAGATTTCCAAGGAGGAATTCGCCGCCCGTCAGGACGCGCTCTTCACTGAGATCGACAAGGACAAGGACGGCTCGATCACGCCGAAGGAGATGCGCGAATACCGTCAGGCGAAGATGGAAGCCTTCCGCGCCGCCCATCCGCGCCCCGAGCGAGAGGAAGCCAAGGCGGATGAAGGCAAGGGTCCCGAGGGCAAGCGCGCAGAGCGCGAGCACGGCGGCCGTTTCGGCCATCAGGGCTGGGGCAAGCATGGCGGCAAGGGCGCAGGCTACGCGCTGATCCGCTGGGCCGATACCGACGAGAACGGTCAGGTCAGCAAGGCCGAATTCACCGCCGCTGGCGAAAAGATGTTCGAACGGCTGGACAGGAACAAGGACGGCGTCATCTCCATCGACGACATGCCGGAGCGCCCGTTCCTCTGATCCACTAAGCATAAAGCCCGCTTAAAAGCGGGCTTTTTTATTCAATGCAGGCTGACTGTCTTGAGATCGTCTTCGGCAGCCTTGAAAAACGTACTTGATCGGTTGTCCGTAAGGAGGATCGGCGTACCATCCGCACCGAACAGTGCCCAAAGATCCAATTGCGGATCGAGATCAGGCGCTTCCGGGAAACAGCGGCTGACGTCTTCCGCCCGGATCTTGCGGATATATCCCACTTCTCCTTCGCCGATATGGGCGAGCTGGGATTGGGTGAGACGCGCATGCGCTTCTTTTAAAAGCATATTTCAGCCTCCTTCTTCACGCCTAGCGATTCGTGCCGGATTCTGGCGTTCACGTTCTACTCTGAGACGGAAATATTAATTTTCTTCACCACGTTTAAAATTTCAGGGCGGACCAGATCGATGGAAAGAAGGCCGTTGCGCAGGCGCGCTTCCCTGACCTGCATGCCATCGGCAAGCACGAAAACCCGCTGGAACTGGCGCGCCGCGATGCCGCGATAGAGAAAATCGCGCTTCTCCTGTTCCTGCTGGCGACCACGAATGACAAGCTGGTTATCGGCCGTCGTCACATCCAGATCATCCTGCGAAAAACCGGCGACTGCGATGGTGATGCGCAGGCGTTCGGGCATATCTTCGCTGCCGGGCAGGCGCTCTATGTTGTAGGGAGGATAGCCGTCATTGGCCTTCGCCATACGCTCCAGCGTTTTTTCCATGGCATCAAAACCCAGCAGAAGCGGGTGGGTGAATGGCGTCATGCGGCTCATGTCTCTTCTGTCCTTGCAACCAAGCGACGTTTCGCGGTCCCGCTTCCGGCAACCTTGCCGGTCAATAGCACCGGCCCCAGCAATATGGGAAGCCGAACCACGATGCGCAAGACGAAACGCGGGGCAAAGGCAAGCCGCAGGAATGAGACTTGACAAGTGAGCACCCGCCGCTCGAAAAAAGCGCTCATCTCAACGGCGGGCAAGACATGGCAGAACGCAGAAAAATCATCATCGACACCGATCCCGGCCAGGACGACGCAGCGGCAATCATGCTCGCTTTCGCCAGCCCGGAGGAAATCGACATTCTCGGATTGTGCGCCGTCGCCGGCAACGTTCCGCTGAAGCTGACCAGCCGCAACATCCGCATCATCTGCGAATTGTGCGGGCGCACCGATATTCCAGTCTATGAGGGCGCCGAGAAGCCGCTGGTACGCAAGCCCATCACCGCCGAACATGTTCACGGCAGCACCGGCCTCGATGGCCCGGTTCTCGACGAACCGTCCATGGAGGCGCAAAAGCAGCACGCGGTCGATTTCATCATCGAAACGCTGATGCGGGAACCCGCCGGCACCGTAACGCTCTGCACGCTCGGCGCGCTGACCAATGTGGCGCTGGCGCTCCTGAAGGCGCCTGAGATCGCCGACCGCGTCAAGGAACTGGTGATGATGGGGGGCGGCTTCTTCGAGGGCGGCAACATCACACCGGCGGCGGAATTCAACATCTATGTCGACCCACAGGCCGCCGACATCGTCTTCCGATCCGGCATGCCTGTTGTCATGATGCCGCTCGACGTCACCCATCAGTTGCTGACGACCAAGGCCCGGGTCAGCCGCATTCGCGAGATCGGCACACGGCCGGCCATCGCCATGGCGGAAATGCTGGAATTCTTCGAACGCTTCGACATCGAGAAATACGGTTCGGATGGCGGCCCGCTGCACGATCCGACCGTCATTGCCTATCTCGTCAAACCCGAACTGTTTCAGGGTCGCGAGTGCAACGTCGAAATCGAGGTCCATTCAGAACTGACCATGGGCATGACCGTGGTGGACTGGTGGAATGTTACCGAACGGCCCGCCAATGCCCGCGTGATGCGCAATGTGGATGCCGACGGCTTCTTCGAGTTGCTGACGGAACGTTTCGCCCGTCTCTGACGGAAGCGGACAAGGAAAAAGGGCCGCTGGCGATACCAGCGGCCCTTTTTATTTGAGGCGGAAATGGCGCGTCAGAACTCCGTCCAGTCATCCTGCGCCAGCGCGTTTGCGCCGCTGGTTCTTGGGCGGGCGCGCGGCGCGGCCGGGCGGCCCGATGCCTGCGCCGGCGCGGTGGGTGCGCGCATCACCGCAGCAGTGGCGCGCAATTGCTGGCTGGAATGGCCGCCGGAAACGGAGAAACCGGCAACGAGCGATTTCAGCGTTTCGGCCTCGCTGTTCAGCGTTACACTTGCCGCCGTGGTTTCTTCCACCATCGCCGCATTCTGCTGGGTAACCTGGTCCATCTGGGTAACGGCGGAATTGATCTCCTTGAGGCCTACCGCCTGTTCGCTGGCGGAGGCGGAGATCTGCCGTATCAGCTGGTTGATCTGCAGAACCTGATCGGCGATCTTTTTCATCGTCTCACCGGCCTTGCCGACCAGCTGGACGCCCTCGCCCACCTGGGTGGCCGAAGTGTTGATGAGGCCCTTGATCTCCTTGGCGGCGGTTGCGGACCGCTGCGCCAGTTCGCGGACTTCCTGTGCGACGACGGCAAAGCCCTTGCCGGCATCACCCGCGCGGGCGGCTTCGACGCCCGCATTCAGCGCCAGAAGATTGGTCTGGAAGGCAATCTCGTCGATAACACCGATGATGCGGGAGATTTCGGCCGAGGATTGCGCGATGCCTTCCATGGAATTCACGGCCTGCTGCACGACTTCGCCTGACTTGCCGGCGTCGTCGCAGGCATGGCTGACGGCGCCAGCCGCCTGTGCAGCATTTTCCGCGCTGGAATTGACCTGTGCGGTCAGCTGATTGAGGGCGGCAGCGGTTTCTTCGAGGCTTGCGGCCTGCTGTTCCGTGCGGTGCGAAAGATCGCTGGCGGCGCGGGTGATCTCACCTGTGCCGTTGCCGATGCTGACGACGGTTGCGTTGACGGTGGAAACCGTTTCCTCGAGGCTCGCAAGCGCCGAGTTGAAATCCTCGCGCAGCTTCGCATATTCACCCGGGAATTCGTCCTCGATGCGGTAGGTGAGATTGCCCTGCGAGAGCGCATTGAGGCCAGCACCCAGCACGCCGACAATGTGCTGCTGCATGCGGCTGTTCTCATTGCGCTCGAATTCGGATCGCTGGCGCTCCGTCTCGGCGTGACCGCGCTGGGCGTCGGCTTCAGCCTCCATCTCGCGAATGCCGGCAAGCTTCGCACGGAAACCTTCCAGCGCGGTAGCGACGGCGCCCGTCTCATCCCGGCGCTCCTGTCCGGAAACCGGCACATCGTAGCGGCCGTCGCTCAGCGTCCTGACATCGGAAACCAGCGAAGCAAGCGGATTACGGACGAAATAACGCACGGCGAAATAAAGCGCGGTGATGACCGCGGCGAGAATGACGATCGCGCCGATGATCATCATGTAGGTCTGCTCCTGAACCGGTGCGTTCAGGGCCTGATGGGGAATATCCACCAGCACCACCCAGGTCGCGTTGAGGCCGGGAACGGCGAAGGGATAGACGAGACGGTTATAGGGCGCGTCCGTATCAACGCCGAGATTTTCGATGAGGCCCTGCTTGCCTGACGTGATTGCCGCCTGAACGGTGCTTGCACCGTCTCCGTCATAGGCTTTCATGTTCTGCTCGGGCGTCGGCGGCACCAGCCACTGGCCGCCCTGCGAAACGAGCGTCACGCGGCCGGTCTCGAAAGGATGCAGCGCCTGCAGCTTCTGCGACAGCGAGGCCAGCGAGATATCGACACCAGCCACGCCGATCATCTTGCCATCAGACATGACGGGATAGGCAAGCGACGTCATCGTCGTCGGCACTTCGGTGCCTTCGGCGAGATAGGGCTGCGTGATCGCGCCCTTGCCGGACTTGGCGGCAAGCGCATACCATTCCGCGGCATAGTCATTCTTGAACGTCGAGAACTGGATTTCGCCCTTCTGGGTTTTCGACCAGTAAGGAGCGAAGGCGCCGGTCGCATTGGTGCCGAGATCGAGCCTGTTGGCGATCTCCGTCGTCTGGCCGTCAAAAAGGCCGAGCTGCTCACAGAACCAGCTGCCAAAGGCAAAGGCGTTCTGCTCGACATTGGCCTTCAGGATGTTGACGATGCCGGGGCGATCCATTGATTTCGCCTGATGCGCACGGCCGATGACACCGGCCATGGAGCGCGCGGCGCTGCCGAGTTCACCCACATCGGCGGCGATGACGTTGGCGATGGCGCGCGCTTCGGTATTGGCCTGATCCATGGTCAGCGCGTGCACGCGCTCACTCGTCTGGGAAATGAGGAAGGAATTCGATGCAACGAGAACCGTGGTGATGGCGCAGCCGGTTACGAGGATCAGCTTGGTCGCAAGCGACTTCACTTTGAAATTGAACATTTTGGCCTCGATCAAATCGCCCGCCCGAAAAGGCTGACGTCAACGGATGATAAATCTCCGTCATGGAGGCCCGTCCCCATGGGACAGTGCGCTGCAGCGCGACGAGGCAAAACTAGAAGAAGATTGCTAATTAAGCCCTAAAATTACTTCGTCGCGCCAAGCATAATCAGTGCTCGTAGTGAGCCGAGATGATTTTCCATGCATCGTCGGCCGTTTCAGCAAAATGCAGAAGATTCATATCTTCAGGCGCGATAGTACCGAAATCCGCCAGGAACTCGAAATTGATCACCGATCGCCAGAATTTCTCACCGAACAGGATGAGAGGAATGGGCTCCATGCGCTTCGTCTGGATCAGGGTCAACGCTTCGAACAATTCGTCCAGCGTGCCGAAACCGCCGGGGAAGATCACAACCGCCTTCGCCCGCATCAGGAAATGCATCTTGCGAATGGCGAAATAGTGGAAGTTGAAGCTCAGTTCCGGTGTCACATAGGGGTTCGGCGCCTGCTCGTGCGGCAGGACGATATTAAGGCCGATGGATGGGCCACCCACATCGGCCGCACCACGATTGCCCGCTTCCATGACGCCCGGACCGCCGCCGGTGACCACGACATATTCAAGGTGATCCGATTTCGCGGCATAGTCGGTGCAAAGACGGGCGAACTTGCGCGCCTCGTCGTAATAGACCGAGGATTGTTCCAGATTGCGCTTTTGCGTCTCGTTGCGTGCCGCCCAGGCTTCGCCGCCGGGTTCGGGAATGCGCGCGCCGCCAAACATGACGACGGTGGATTTGATGCCGCGCTCGGTGAGCGCCATTTCCGTCTTCAGAAGTTCCAATTGAAGCCTGACGGGGCGCAATTCCTCGCGGCAGAGAAAATCCATGTCCACATAGGCGAGGCGATAGGACGGGGAGTCCGACTGCGGTGTTTTTTGAACGACCTCGGCCTGCTGCTTGTCCACGGCGCTGCGCTTCAACGGGTCCCATACCCCGTCCTTACGTCGCAACTTGCCGTTTTTCAGTCGTGTCATTTCCATGCCTTTCGTCTGACGCGCCAAATCACCCAAATCACATTGACGCCTTTCCAACACTCCCTTAGATCAAATGACCAAAGCCTTCCAGCGGCGCGGTACCATCCGTGACCATGAACACCACGCGACTTTAAGGAATTTTCCATGAGCCTTACGGATCTCACCTCCCTCGAAACCATCATCGAAACGGCGTTCGACAACCGCGATAGCGTGAACGTATCGACGAAGGGCGAGGTTCGCGACGCCGTGGACACATCTCTTCAACTTCTCGATAGCGGTAAGGCACGCGTGGCCGAGAAGCAGGCGGACGGAAACTGGAAGGTGAACCAGTGGCTGAAAAAGGCCGTGCTCCTCTCATTCCGTCTGAACGATATGGAAATCGTCACCGGCGGCCCGGGCGAATCCACCTGGTGGGACAAGGTGCCGTCGAAGTTCGAAAACTGGGGTGAAAACCAGTTCCGCGCCGCCGGTTTCCGCGCTGTGCCGAACGCCGTCGTCCGCCGCTCCGCCTATGTGGCCAAGAACGTTGTGCTGATGCCCTCCTTCGTCAATCTCGGCGCCTATGTCGATGAAGGCACGATGGTCGATACCTGGGCAACCGTCGGTTCCTGCGCGCAGATCGGCAAGAATGTGCACCTCTCCGGCGGCGTCGGAATTGGCGGCGTTCTGGAACCGCTGCAGGCGGGTCCGACGATCATCGAGGACAATTGCTTTATCGGCGCCCGTTCGGAAGTCGTGGAAGGCTGCATCGTGCGCGAAGGCGCGGTTCTCGGCATGGGCGTCTTCATCGGCAAGTCCACCAAGATCGTCGATCGCGCCACCGGCGAGATCACCTATGGCGAAGTGCCGCCCTATTCCGTCGTCGTTGCCGGCACCATGCCGGGCAAACCTTTCCCGAACGGCGAGCCTGGCCCAAGCCTCTATTGCGCCGTGATCGTCAAGCGCGTCGATGAAAAGACCCGCTCCAAGACCGGCATCAACGAGCTTCTGCGCGACTGATATAAAGCGACTGCCATGACCACGACCGATCCCGTTGCCAATCTCGCCGCCCTCATCCGTTGCCCTTCGGTGACGCCTGCCGAAGGCGGCGCGCTTTCCCTGCTCGATAGCCTGCTTTCACCGCTCGGCTTTGCGGTGGACAGGATGGTGGCGAGTGAGGCGGGAACGCCTGACGTGGAAAACCTCTATGCCCGGCTCGGCACCGAGGGTCCGCATCTGATGTTTGCGGGCCATACGGATGTCGTTCCCGTGGGCGACGAGGCGGCGTGGAGCCATCCGCCTTTTGCCGCAGAGATTGCCGGCGGTGAAATGTTCGGTCGCGGGGCGGTGGACATGAAGGGCGGCATCGCGTGTTTCGTGGCGGCAATCGCCCGTCATATCGAAAAACACGGCAAGCCGCAGGGTTCCGTTTCCTTCCTGATTACCGGCGACGAAGAAGGCCCGTCGATCAACGGCACCTCCAAGCTGCTGGAATGGGCCGCCGCCAGGGGCGAGACGTGGGACGCCTGCGTGGTGGGTGAGCCGACCAATCCCGACCAGCTTGGCGACATGATCAAGATCGGCCGCCGGGGATCGCTCTCAGGCCGGATCACCGTCCATGGCGTTCAGGGTCACGCCGCCTATCCGCATCTCGCCGACAACCCCATTCGCGGTCTGCTGCAGCTGACCCATGCGCTGATGCATCCGCCCTTCGATCACGGCACGGATGATTTCCAGCCATCCAATCTGGAGGTGACAACCGTCGATACCGGCAATGCCGCCACCAATGTGATCCCGGCGCGAGCGACAGCGGCCTTCAACATCCGTTTCAACGACACCTGGACGGCGGAGGGCCTGCGCGCGGAAATCATCCGCCGCCTCGACGCCGCTGCGGCCGAGGGTGAGCTTCGCCCCGAACGCGCACCGGTGAAATATGAGATCGTCTGGGCCGACCGCCCGTCCCATGTCTTCCTGACGCGGAACAATGCGCTTATCTCATCGCTCTCAGGCGCGGTTGAAGCCGTTACCGGCAAGGAACCGAAGCTTTCGACCACTGGCGGCACATCCGACGCACGCTTCATCAAGGATTATTGCCCTGTCGTGGAATTCGGCCTCGTCGGGCAGACCATGCATATGGTCGATGAACGCGTGGCGGTTGCCGATCTCGAAACGCTGACGCGCATTTACGAGACCTTTATCGAACGCTGGTTCGCCCATGCCGACGGCAAGTGAAGTAAGGCTCTATCTGACCGGCCTGTGGCTTCTGCTGCTGGGTGATCATAACGGTGCGCGTTATCTTGATCTCTCCGAGCGCGGCATGTGGCGATCCTTCTATTCCGCGCTCTGGTGCCTGCCGGCCATGCTGGTTTCCTGGCTGTGGCTGCGGGCTGCCTTCCTCGCCAGCTATCCGCCGGGCACCGGAACGGGATTCATCTTTTTCTTCCGCCTTGCCATGGTTGAGGCTATCTGCTGGATCGTGCCTCTGCTTTTGATCGGCATGCTACTATACGCCTTCGGCGCTCGGGAAAAATTCGCGCCGCTCGTCACCACCATGAACTGGCTGTCGCTGCCATTTTCCTATGCCTATGCGGTTCTGATACTGATCGCGTTCTTCCTGCCGCCGCTGCAGGGATTGATCGCCGTTCTCTGGCTGGCGCTGCTGCTGTCACTGGTTTTCGCCTTTTCGCGGATCGTGCGGTTCTTCATCCGCGATCAGTCGCTGCTCGTCTCGGCCATCGTCATGACACTGCTGGTGCCGGCCATGCTTCTATCGGAAGCACTGCAACGTTTTCTCGGTGTCTATCCCGCCTGAGAATGGCGCAGATTTAGACGTCAGTCCGCATCCTCGGACATGTCGACTTCGGGACGCCGGCGCGGCGGAATGACGTCGGGATAATCGACCTGCACGAAATAAAGACCGTCCGGCGGTGCGACAGGGCCGCAGGCTTTGCGGTCCCGTGCCTCCAGTGCGGCACGCAAGTCCTCCGGCGTCATCGTGCCCTCGCCCGCCAGTTTCAGCGTGCCGGCGAAAGAGCGGATCTGGTTATGAAGGAAGCTCTGCGCCGTCGCGCGTATCTCGATGAGATCGCCATTGCGCGTCACATCCAGCCGGTCGAGCGTGCGCACGGGGCTGTTCGCCTGGCAATGGACCGAGCGGAAGGTGGTGAAATCATGCCGGCCGACGAGCATCTGGGCGGCTTCATGCATGCGCTCATGGTCGAGATCCTTCGACACCCACCATGCCCGCTTGTGCTCCAGCGCCAGCCGGGCCTTGCGGCAAATGATGCGGTAGAGATAGTGCCGACGAAGGGCGGAAAAACGGGCGTCGAAATCCTCGGTCACGGAAGCGGCATCGAGAACGGCCACGGCTTCGCCCGCCATGGCGAGATGCGCATTGAGGGCGTTGCGAAGCTTGTAGGGCTCCCAGTCGCGCAAAAGATCGACATGGACAACCTGCCCAACGGCATGCACACCGGAATCGGTGCGGCCGGCGCCGCGAATGGAGACGCTCTCTCCCGTCAGCGAGCGAACCGCAGCCTCCAGCGCACCCTGAACCGAGGGGCCGTTATCCTGTCTCTGCCAGCCGTAATAAGGCGTGCCGTCATATTCGACGGTCATGCGGAAACGCGGCATCAGCCGAGCCTCGTTGTGGCCGGAACGGGGGTGCCACGAACGAAATCAGCCGCCGACATCGGTTTGCCGCCCGCCTTTTGCAGGCGGGTGAGCCGCACGGCCCCGCTGCCGCAGGCAATGGTCAGAGCATCGTCGAGCGCTGCGCCCGCTTCTCCCATGCCGCTTGCCAGTTCGGAGGCGAGAACCTTCACGCGCTCCGTCTTGCCGCCGATGTCCATTTCCAGCCATGCGCCGGGAAACGGCGAAAGGCCGCGAATGTGATTATGCACATCCTGCGAGGGCCGAGAAAAATCGACGCGAGTCTCGCCCTTGTCGATCTTCGCGGCATAGAGAACACCCTCTTCCGCCTGTGTGACGAGCGGCAGGTCATCTGCTTCCAGCTTTTCCATCGCCTGCCGCATCAACCGCGCGCCTGTTAGCATCAGACTGTCATGCAGCTCGCCGGCCGTCATGTTATCGCCGATCGCGACTTTCGCGGTCAGCGCGACGGGACCGGTATCGAGCCCCTTTTCCATTTTCATGACCATCATGCCGGTTTCGGGGTCGCCGGCCATGATCGCCCGCTGGATGGGAGCAGCACCGCGCCAGCGCGGCAGTAGAGAGGCGTGACCATTGTAACAGCCGAGACGCGTACCGGAGAGGATCGCTTCGGGCAGCAGCAGCCCGTAAGCCACGACAACCGCCACATCAGCATTGAATTCCCGGAACTGCTGACGATCTTCCTCAGCCTTGAAATTCACGGGCGTAAACACCGGAAGCCCCAGCAATTCGGCAGCCTGATGCACCGGTGACTTCTGCAGATCGAGACCTCGGCGGCCGCCGGGACGCGGCGGCTGGGTGTAGACAGCGACAACCTCGTGGCCCGCCTCCACCAATGCACGCAATGTGGGAACGGAAAAATCCGGTGTGCCCATAAATATGATGCGAAGAGCCATTGTCGCCCCCTGCCCTGTCGTCCATTCCGGTCCAGAGAGGACGGATCAGATCTTTGCGCGGGCCGCTTTCGTGAATTTCTTGATAACCATGTCGCGCTTCAGCCGCGAAATATGGTCGATGAACAGAACACCATTGAGGTGATCGATCTCGTGCTGCAGGCAGGTAGCGAGCAGACCATCCGCCTCGACCGTCTGCTGCTTGCCGTCACGGCCGACATATTGCACCGTGAGCGAGGCGGGACGCTCGACCTCGGCGTAGTAGTCGGGAATGGAGAGGCAGCCTTCCTCATAGGTCGAGACATCGTCCGACACCTTGAGGATTTCCGGGTTGATGAAGACGATCGGGGTCTTCTCCTCACCTTCACGCGCAACGTCGATCACCAGCATGCGGCGCGCCACGCCGATCTGGATAGCGGCAAGGCCGATACCCGGCGCGTCATACATGGTTTCAAGCATGTCGTCGGCAAGACGCAGCACCTCTGCATCCACCTTTTCGATGGGCTTCGACTGCTGGCGCAGCACGGGATCGGGCAAAATGATAAGCGGTTTGATGGTCATGGCTTCCCATAACGTATCTCTTGCGCGGAGGAAATAAAAAATACGAGGTTCAAATCGCCTCGGGCATCCACCCCGCCCGACTCATTTCCGCCACAGGAATGTTCTTGTTTTGATCTTCCGAATCACTGGAAATCTGCTAGATTTAATCATGAGTATAGATTTCTCCGTTCTCCTTGATCCCGCGCTGCGGGCCGGCTCCGTTGATATCAGCTTCGGCGCGCTGCTCGCGGCTCTGGTTTTCGGTCTGGTCACAACCTGGCTGGTCACGACAAACCGCGTGAAAAAAGCGGGAGCCGACGGTGAAATCTCCGACCTCCTGAAAACGCAGTCCGAACTGCACGGCCGGATCGCCGCCATGGCGGAAACGCTCGGCACCCGTCAGACCGAGATGAGCCAGACGCTCAACCAGCGCCTCGACGGCATGTCACAGCGCATTGGCGAAACACTGACGGAACAGACCCGCTCGACCCATGAAAATCTGAGCCGACTGCAGGAGCGCCTGGCGGTCATCGACGCCGCGCAGGGCAATATTCAGGATCTCGCCAAGGACGTGGTCGGGCTGCAGGCCATCCTTTCCAACAAGCAGACACGCGGCGCCTTTGGACAGGCACGCATGGAAATTCTGATCGCCGACGCCCTTCCCGCCGGCGCTTTCCAGCTTCAGCCGACGCTTTCGAACGGTTACCGGCCGGACTGCACCATCAAGATGCCGAACAATGCGCCGCCGCTCGTCATCGACGCGAAGTTTCCGCTGGAGGCATGGAACGCCATCAAGGCGGATGAGACACCGGAAACCAAACGCGCCGCCGTTCAGCAATTCCGCCGCGATATGGAAGTGCATATTCGCGATGTGGCCGAGAAATACCTCATCCGTGGCGAAACACAGGATACCGCCTTCATCTTCGTGCCGTCCGAATCGATCTTCGCCGACATCCACCAGCATTTCGAATATCTGGTGCAGCGCGCTCACCGCGCCCGTGTCGTCATCGTTTCGCCGTCGCTTCTGATGCTGTCGGTGCAGGTCATTCAGTCCGTGCTGAAGGACCAGCGCATGCGGGAGCAGGCGCATCTCATCCAGGGGGAAGTTGCTCTTCTGATGGACGATGTGCGGCGGCTGGACGACCGGACGCGCAAGCTGCAGGCCCATTTCGGGCTGGCACAGAAGGACGTCGACATGATGCTCATCTCCTCCGACAAGGTCCTGGCACGCGGCCAGAAGATCGAAGGACTTGATTTCTCGCCGACGGAAAAAGACGCCCCGCATGGTGAAATCGAGCAGGCGCGTCGCTTCGCCGAAAACAGAGCCGGCGCAGCCAAATTGCGGGTAGTTGACGACGAGTGATCGTCTCGGGCAAAGTCGCCGCCTTGCTCAAATTTCATATGGACCCAGCGCCCCATGATTACTGTTTTCGGCTCCATCAACATGGACCTCGTCGCGACCGCCAAACGCCTGCCCAAACCCGGTGAAACCGTAACGGGAGAGACATTCTCCACGGCCGCCGGCGGCAAGGGAGCCAATCAGGCGCTGGCCGCGCGGCGTGCAGGCGCCACAGTCAAGATGGCAGGGGCTGCGGGTGACGATACCTTTGCGGCACCGGCGCTGACATTACTGCGCGACGCCGGCACCGACCTGTCTCTGGTCAAGACTGCGCCCGGCCCGACGGGAACGGCGGTGATCCTGATCGGTGAAGGCGGAGAGAACATGATCTCAGTCATTCCCGCCGCCAATGGCGAGGTCTCCGCCTCCGATGCCGCAAAGACCGTATCCGACATGGCCGCTGGCGACATTCTGATGCTGCAGTTCGAGATACCGGCCGCAGCCATCGAAGCGGCGTTGACGGCCGCCAAGGCAAAGCGCATCACCACCGTCATCAACACAGCGCCGCTGACCGATGACGGGCCGCGTCTCGCCGGTCTCGCCGATATCGTCATCGCCAATGAAACCGAGTTCGAGTTGCTGATCGGCAAGAATGGCCTCTCCAGCGCCGAGCGGGAAAACGAACTCAAGACCCTTCACGACAGGACCGGCCAGACATTGATCGTAACGCTTGGTGCAGACGGCGTGATCGCCATGCGCAACGGCAAGGTCTACAGGGCTTCCGGCCTCAAGATCGAGCCGGTTGATACGGTTGGCGCGGGCGATACCTTCTGCGGTTATCTCGCCGCCAGCCTCGATCAGGGGATGGATTTCGAAAGGGCGCTGAAGCGTGCCGCCGTTGCAGGTTCGCTCGCCTGCACGCGCGCCGGCGCCCAGCCTTCCATTCCGCTGGCAGCGGAAGTGGATGCCGCGCTCTGAGGGATCAGCCGCTCAACGACGAATGAAGGTGAGATAGGCCGAGCTGCGGCCTTCTCTTTTCGCCTTGTTTTCGTAACGCGTGCCCGGCCAGTTGGCATAGGGCGTGCGCCAGTCGTCAGCGCTCGTCGCCGTCCATTCAAAACCGCCATGCCGGGCGCAATGCTGCAGCGTCCAGTTGACGTATGTATCGATATCCGACGCAAAGCAGAATTTGCCGCCGGGTTTCAACACGCGATGGAAACGGGCGAGATTGACGTCCGAGACAAAACGGCGCTTCCAGTGTTTCTTCTTTGGCCACGGATCGGGATAAAGCAGATCGATGTGATCGATCGACCGTTCCGGCAACCAGTCGAGCAGCTGCGTCGCATCATCGTCATAGAGCCGGATATTCATCAGCTCGCGTTCGCGCACCGTGGCGAGCAGCTTGGCCATGGAGTTAACGAAGGGCTCGACCCCGATGAAACCCGTCTCGGGGTTTTCGACCGCGCGGTGGGCGAGATGCTCGCCACCGCCGAAACCGATCTCCAGACGGATTGATCGTACATCCGCCGGAAAAAGAGCGGCGAGATTTTGCGGCGGAGCGCTTTCCAGATCGATTTTCAGCAAAGGCAGCAGGTTCTCGATCGTATCGACCTGCTGATTGCGCAGGGGCTTGCCCTTGCGTCTGCCAAAAAAAGCTTCCGTTGCGCGCGAACGCCGTTCTTCCGTCATCTCATACTCTCAAGAACAAATAGATTTAACCCGCACAGCGCCACATGAGGCACTGTGCGGGTTACAAAAGTTGGCGACGGTATCTCTCAATCGCCGTCAAATAACAAGCGCGATATCCAGTTGACGCATTTTCCGGACGTAAAACCGCTACGCACTTTTACTGGAAATGCTTCAAGCGCTCAAAGCTTCCTTGAGCGGCTTTACCAGATCGAGCTTCTCCCAGGAGAAGGAGCCGTCACGGCCGGCCTTGCGGCCGAAATGACCGTAGGAGGACGTCTTGGCGTAAATCGGCTTGTTGAGGTCGAGATGACGGCGGATACCCGACGGAGAAAGGTCCATGACCTTGCGGATCGCGTTCTCGACCTGATCTTCGCTGACCTTGCCGGTGCCATGCAGATCAACATAGATCGACAGGGGCTGAGCAATGCCGATTGCGTAGGAAATCTGGATCGTGCAGCGCTCGGCAAGGCCGGCAGCCACGACGTTCTTGGCAAGATAACGGGCAGCATAGGCGGCGGAACGGTCAACCTTGGTCGTGTCCTTGCCGGAGAATGCGCCACCGCCATGGGGAGCAGCACCGCCATAGGTGTCGACGATGATCTTGCGGCCGGTGAGGCCCGCATCACCATCGGGACCGCCGATGACGAACTTACCGGTCGGGTTGATATACCACTGGCAATCGTCGGCGATCTTCAGGTCGCCCAGAGCTTCGCGGATATAGGGCTCGACAACAGCGCGAACCTTCTTCGAATCCCAGCTTGCATCGAGATGCTGCGTGGACAGAACGATGGATACAGCTTCCGAAGCCTTGCCGTCGACGTAACGAACCGTCACCTGGCTCTTGGCGTCAGGGCCGAGTTTCGCCGCTTCGCCTTCGCCGCTCTTGCGGGCGGTGGCGAGCAGCTGAAGGATACGGTGAGAATAATAGATCGGCGCCGGCATCAGATCCGGCGTTTCCTTGCAGGCGTAACCGAACATGATGCCCTGGTCGCCGGCGCCCTCGTCGCCCTGCTTGTCAGAGGCGTTGTCCACGCCCTGCGCGATATCTGCCGACTGCGGGTGCAGGAGAACGTCGATCTTGGCGGTCTTCCAGTGGAAACCATCCTGCTCGTAGCCGATGTCGCGGATCGCCTTGCGGGCGGCGGACTTGAACTTCGAAGGATTGATGACCGGATGGCCGGCGGCGTCTTTGACGACCTTGCCGTCCTTGTCCTTCTTCAGAAGTGTATCGGGAACGCGAACTTCACCGGCGATAACAACGCGGTTGGTCGTCGCAAGCGTTTCACATGCGATGCGCACGGTCCACGGGTCAACACCCGTCTTGGACGCTTCACGATAAATAAGATCCACGATTTCATCAGAAATACGATCACAAACCTTGTCCGGATGACCCTCGGCCACGGACTCGCTGGTGAACAGGTAATTGGCACGCATGCGGGATTCCCCTCAAAGAACGGTCTTGGAGTTTGTTAGTCATTTCAGGCGCGAAAAACAAGGACACAACCACATAAATATATCTTTATGTGAGAATTCCTTTCCAATCCGGCACAAAAAAACGGTCCTTGCGGACCGTTGAGTGCCCGGCATCCCGTGCCGGAAATTTTCTGCGCTGTGCGGGCCAGGCTCTACTCGGCATCGCCCTCGGCGGCGAGTGCCTTGACGAGATCAACGAGGCGACGGCGAACCTTGGGGTCGGCGATCTTCACGAATGCGCGGTTCAGCTGCAAACCTTCAGCCGAGGACAGAAAGTCGACCACGTAATTGGAGCTCGACGCTTCCGCCATGCCGGTCGTACCGCCGACCTGATCGCCGGGCGCATCTTCGAAAAAAAAGGAAACCGGTACATTGAGGATCGCGGAAATATTCTGCAGGCGGCTGGCGCCGACGCGGTTGGTGCCTTTTTCATATTTCTGGATTTGCTGAAAGGTAATTCCAAGACTTTCACCCAGCTTCTCCTGGCTCATTCCGAGCATGGTTCTGCGAAGGCGAATTCGGCTTCCGACATGAATGTCGATGGGGTTAGGCTTTTTCTTATTCTCGGTCATCATGCGGTCCTGACACTCGGAAAGGGTTGATATCTCGCTTCAGTACTATTCGAAGAAATGAGCCGGTATTTCGACAACGGCTAAACTTGTTTTACGACTGACGTATTCACTATGCAATTGTGGGGGTTCGCGGTCAATTCTGGCGCCGCGCAAAACTCCACGCAGGCAATACCGCGACGATTATCAAGATGGAAAAAATCAACCAGAAATACGTCCGATGTGTGTCGTAGGTAAATGCGTCGTTTGACCCACCACTCAAAGTGGCGTCAACAATTCCGACCCGACCGTAGTCCAGCCCTGCAATAATGCGGCCATAGGGATCGATGACGGCAGAAATTCCGGTATTGGCGCCGCGAATCACCGGCACGCCCGTCTCAACGGCCCGTACCCTTGCCTGTAGAAAATGCTGATAGGGGCCGGGCGTATCACCGAACCAGCCATCATTCGTCACGTTCAGGATGGCGGCCGAGCCGGCCAGCCCGGGCGTCATCTCACCCGGAAAAATGATCTCGTAACAGATCAATGGATAAAAGGTCTTGCCCGAAGGCAGAGTGAGCGGTGTGCGCGAAGAGGCCGCAGAAAAGCCTCCCGGCAGGGCAATGACATTATCGATGCCGAATTCCCGCAGAATGCCTTCAAAGGGGACATATTCGCCAAAGGGGGTCAGATGCACCTTGTCGGTCGCACCGATGATCTCACCCTGGCTGTCGATCGCATAGACCGAATTATAATAACGCGGCGGCCGGCCGGCCCCCTGATCTTCCATTCTGACGGCGCCGGTGAACAGCACCTGGCCATCCTCGAGTGTTCTGGCAATTTCCGCCAGAGCATCCGGATTTTGCGTCAGGATGAACGGCACGGAAGTTTCCGGCCAGACGATGATATCAGGGCGTTTTTTCCCCTCGCCCGGCGGCAGGGCCGTCAACCGCAGATGCTCGCTGAAAATCTCGGCGCGGTCGTCGTTCAACATCTTGCGGGACTGATCGATGGAAGGCTGAACGATCCTCACCGTCAGGGCGTCCGCCGGGATCTCCGCCGGCGTCTGCAAGCGATAAAAGCCATAACCGAAATGGGCGGCCAGCAGCAGACCCGCCAGCGCCAGCCCCGGTCCCATGCCTTTTTTCGTACCGAGCAGCGCCGGTGAGGCGAAGATGAAAACCGCCAGCGTCGTGATGCTGAAAAGACCGAGCAGATGCGCCGACTGCATCATGATCGGGATGGGCATGATGCCGTAGCCGATGGCGTTCCAGGGAAAGCCGGTCGCCAGAAAACTGCGCAGCCATTCCGTAAAACCGAAAGCGGCGGCAAGCGCCGCGATGCGGCCAAGGCCATCCGACCAAAGGAGATTGGCGGCGGCAACCGCAAAACCGTAAAACAGCGCCAGAAACGCCGGCAGACCGAGGATGGCAAGTGGCAGCGCCCAGGCGAATTCATCAGCCTCCAGCAGAAGCGCATTGCCCAACCACCACAGGCCGGCCACGAAATAACCAAGCCCGAAACACCAGCCTATGCCGAAAGCCGGCAGAATACGGCTGAAGTGGCCGCCGCCGGGCTTTCCCGTGCAGCCGTCCACAAGCCAGACTAGCAGGGTAAAAGACAGAAATAGCGCCGCGAAAAAGCCGAATGGAGGCAAGGCAAGCGCCCCGACCGCACCTGCAGCAATCGCCATCACTGCGCGGCTCATGCCGCCGGCCAGCATTACCCTGCCTGCAAGACGCTCCATGCCATCTCCGTTCATGCGCATGTGGAAAAGCCCGCAGCCACGGAATTTCCCCTCAGACTCGACGTAAAGGAAAAAAGATTCGCAGTCCACAGGAGGGATGGCGGCCGGAGCGCCGTGCGGCCTTTTGGCCGCTCCGACCTGTCAAATTGCTGCGTGGCGGAGATGACGGGGCATCCCGTCATCTCTCCTAATCGGCGTTCTGCTGGTGCGTGATGAGGCGAACATCCGGCGCGGGCAGCGCAATAACCCCGTTGGCTTCGCCCGGAGCGCGGTCATCCTCACCTTCGGAGCCATGATCCCGGGCGATACGAACGCCCTTGATGCGCCGGCTATCCGCATCGAGAATCTGGAACTCGAAACCGGGCACTGCCCGAACCACCTCGCCCTTGGCCGGAATGCGGCCGAGTGCGAAAAAGATGAGGCCGCCGAGCGTGTCGATTTCTTCGAGATGTTCGCGCACGTCGAATTCCGGCCCGATCACCTCGGCAAGTTCGGTAAGTTCCGCGCGCGCATCGGCAACAAGCACATCGGCGGAAAGGCGCGAGAACATCGCCTCATCCTTGTCGTGCTCGTCATCGATGTCGCCTACGACCATCTCAACGATATCCTCGTGGCTGACGAGACCGTCCGTGCCGCCATATTCATCGATAACAAGCGCAAGCTGCGTTCTCTGCGCCTGCATCGTTTTCAGAAGATCGGAAGCGAGCATCGAGGGCGGCGCGAAGAGAATTTTACGCACGAGCCCGGCATCGGCGACCGTCTGTTCAAGATCGACCCGAGCCAGATCGAAATTCGGCCGCGGTGAGCGCGGCGCCTTCACTTCGCCATAAGCGACGCTTCGCGATCCGGCGCGGCGCTTGTTGCGGGCCTGCTTGGCGACATAGGCCAAAAGATCGCGAATGTGGATCATCCCTTTCGGGTTATCCAGGGTCTCGTCATAAACCGGCATGCGGGAGCGTCCGGTTTCCTCGAAGAGGATCAGCGCATCGCCGATCGTCATGTTCTGGTCGAGACCATCGATATCGACCCGCGGGATCATGATATCTTCGACCCTGATCTCACGGAAACGGAGGATATTGTTCAGCATCGCCCGTTCTTCAGGCGAAAAGGCCGCACCGATTTCGGTATCGTCCATCAGCGCGTCGGTCAGATCCTCGCGCAGGCGCTCGCCCTGGGATGGTTTCAGCAGCCGTGCGATGCGTGACCAGATGGTCGATTTCGGCTTGGCGTTGTAGTCGTGACGTAAGTGACTACTGCCCTCCTCCGAAGAGGACTGCTCGCCGTTTTCTCTGCCCTCATTGGCAGGTCGTGCAGAATGTTCGTTCATGGCTCCAGACAATATTTAAAGCGGTTCCTGACCCGCGTAGGGATCAGATAGGCCAAGCACCGCCAAAATGCGAGTCTCAAGCGACTCCATTTCTTCCGCTTCTTCCTCGTCCATGTGGTCATAACCGAACAAATGGAGGAACCCGTGGACGAGAAGATGGGTCAGATGATCCTCGAAACTCTTGTCAAGTTCAAGAGCCTCGCGTTCAACCGTCTCGCGCGCGATGACGATATCGCCCAGCATCGGGCCCGGCATACCGCCCGGCTCCAGCGGAAAAGCGGGAAAAGACAAGACATTGGTCGCCTTGTCCTTGTCGCGCCACTCGGCGTTGATTTCCCGGATATTTTCATCGTCGGTGAAGACCAGCGAAAGTTCCACGGGCATTTTCGGGAAGGGTTGATCCTCTTCCCGCTTCAGAAAATCGGCCGCCTCATCCATCACTTTGGTTGCAAAGGCAGCCAAGTCCTCTTCCGAGGACCAGCCTTCGGCCTCGACGCTGATTTGAATATCCAGAGCTGTCATTGCTTTGCGTCAGTCGCCCTTCACGAGGCTTTCGTCCGGCACGGCCGTGTGGGATTCGTAAGCCCGGACGATGCGCGCCACCATCGGGTGACGGACGACATCGACATCCTTGAAGCGCACGACGGACACGCCTTCGACATCGGTGAGGATTTGCAAGGCCTCGACAAGACCGGATTTCACGCCGCGCGGCAAATCCACCTGGCTCGGGTCACCCGTCACGATCATGCGGCCGTTTTCGCCGAGACGGGTCAGGAACATCTTCATCTGCATCGTCGTCGTATTCTGGGCTTCGTCCAGAATGACGGCGGCATTGGCGAGCGTGCGTCCGCGCATGAAGGCCAGCGGCGCGATTTCGATGACGCCCGCCTGAATGGCGCGCTCCACCTTGTCACCCGGCATCATGTCATAAAGCGCGTCATACAGCGGGCGCAGATACGGATCGACCTTTTCCTTCATGTCGCCGGGCAGGAAGCCCAGGCGCTCGCCCGCTTCCACGGCGGGACGTGACAGGATGATGCGGTCGACCGCGCCGCGCTCCAAAAGCTGGGCGGCGTGCGCCACGGCCAGATAGGTCTTGCCGGTGCCGGCAGGACCGACGCCGAAAACCAGCTCGGACTGTTCCAGCGCCCGCATATAGACATCCTGCGTCGGCGTGCGGGCAGCGATGGTCTTCTTGCGGGTGGAAATCTGCGCCATGGAAATCTTCGCCTTGCGCTCCATCGTCGGCAAGGTCAGCTGGTCGTCTGCGGCCATGGCCATGCGGATCGCGCCTTCCACGTCGGAAACCTCAGCGGTTCCGCCCTTGAGCAGGCGCTCGTAGAGGAAATCGAGCGCCCGGCGGGCCTGGTTGGTAGCGACCACATCGCCGGTGATGGCAACGGAATTGCCGCGCGGGCGCGCATCGATATTGAGGCGCTGTTCCAGCAATTTCAGGTTCTGATCGAACTGACCGAATAGCTCTCCCGCTATCCTGTTATTCTCGAACGTGAGGACAAAGTGATTGGCGTCGGTCGCGGCTTGGCGTGGCTGGCGCGATGAAGGTGATACCAATTCATGTGCGTTCAAGCGGTCAGGCTCCTGTCCCAATCAGTGTCGGCTCCTCACTCTAACTCTCTGCCACCTCGGCAAACAAGCTGTTTGGACCCGTTGCGGTGATTCGTACATTAACAATGTCACCGATTTTCAACGTCTTTGCATCAAGATTCACGGATTGCAGCCATGGAGAGCGACCTATCAACTGCTCATGCATGCGACCGGGCTTTTCCAGCAGCACATCCATGGTTTTTCCGACCAGCGATTCCGCAAATTCCTTCTGCTGCCGCAGCAACAGCGCCTGCAATCTCTCCAGACGCTCGGCCTTCACCTCTTCCGCAACCTGATCCGTGAGATCAGCGCCCGGCGTGCCGGGACGGGTGGAATATTTGAACGAAAAGGCCTGCGCGTATTTTACCGTCTCGACCATCGCCATTGTATCTTCGAAATCGCGATCCGTCTCACCGGGGAAACCGACAATAAAGTCTCCCGACATGGCGATATCAGGGCGGGCGGCGCGGATTTTTTCGATAAGCTGGATATATTCCTCGCCCGTATGGCGACGGTTCATCGCTTTCAGAATGCGATCGGAGCCAGACTGCACCGGCAGGTGCAGATAGGGCATCAGGATGCGCAGATCGCGATGCGCGCCAATCAGGCGATCATCCATGTCGCGCGGATGGCTGGTGGTATAGCGAAGCCGCGCAAGGCCGGGAATTTCCGCCAGCCGATACAGCAATTCGGCAAGTCCCCATTTCTCGCCCTGCGGGCCTTCGCCCTGCCAGGCATTCACATTCTGGCCAAGCAGTGTGATTTCGCGCACGCCGGCATCGACGAGCTTCATCGCTTCATCGACGATCTGGCGCACGGGGCGCGAGACTTCCGAACCGCGCGTATAGGGCACGACACAGAAGGTGCAGAACTTGTCGCAGCCTTCCTGCACCGTCAGAAACGCCGTAACGCCACGGGTTCTCAATGTTGATTTTTCGGCGACCGGCAGATGCTCGAACTTATCCTCGACCGCATATTCGGTCTCGATGACGCGCTCGCCGCCGCGCACGCGCTTCAGCGCATCCGGCAGGCGGTGATAGGTCTGCGGGCCGATGACGACATCGACAGCAGGCGCGCGACGAAGGATTTCCTCGCCTTCCGCCTGCGCCACGCAACCGGCAACGCCGATCATGAATTCGCGGCCCTGCTCTTCGCGGGATTTTTTCATGTCACGCAGGCGGCCAAGCGCCGAATAGACCTTTTCAGCCGCCTTTTCGCGGATATGACAGGTGTTCAGCAGAACCAGATCGGCCTCGCCCATATCCTCGGTCTGAACGTAACCATCCTTCGCCAGCGCATCGCTCATGCGGACGGAATCGTAGACATTCATCTGACAGCCATAGGTCTTGATGAAAACCTTACGGCTGTTCGAACCCTCGCGGGCGATCATGGGTGTGGCGTCAAGGCCGAGCGTTTCCTGGGTCATGGCGGCTATCTAGTGTTTTTCCCGGCCAGATTAAACAGAAAAATGCCGGAAAAGCTACGATCTCACGAATTCCGCCAGCCGCCGCGCAGGCTGAAGGCCAGCATGGAGCGGATGGCGGCGGCAATATCTGTAGCCAGTCGCTTGCGGTTATCGGTGCTGTGGAACGGTACACTGTCACCGAACGTCACGTCGACATCGATGGCGCCGGCCCTGATGATACCGAGCAGATGCGGCACGAGCGTGATGCTGCCCGGCCAGGCGGCAATGACGCGGTGGTAACGCCCCATGGCCATGCCCTGCACCCGCGTATAGGCGATGGCGACCGGCTGCACATAAACGAGCTTGCCCGGAACCTGTTCAGCCGCAGTGGAAGCCGCACCGAACAGCGAGGATTTGACGGCGAGCATGCGGTTGCCATCCGAGGTGGTGCCTTCGGGGAACAGGACGACAATCTCGCCATCGGCCATGCGGCTGGCGATCTCGCTCACCTGTGCTCCGGTGCTGCGCTTCTGCTCGCGCTGCACGAAGATGCTTTTCTGCAGACGGGCGAGCCAGCCGAAGACCGGCCAGTCGCGCACCTCCGTCTTGGCGATGAACACCACGTCGGCAATGCTGCCGAGAACGAGAATGTCCTTCCACGAGGCGTGATTGACCGCCAGCATCAGCGGTTTTGCCCGCTCCACATCCCCATGGACATGCACGCGGATGCCGAGAACATGGCAGGCGATGCGGTGCCAGATGCGCGGAATGCGGCGACGAATCCGCCAGTCGAAGGCAAGGCCCAACAATTGCAGCGGCAGCAATATAAGCGTGACGATCAGGAGAACGACCGCAATATAGACTGTCCGCAGCCACATCATGATTGGACCGTGCGCTTGTTCACCGACGTCTCAGTGTTCGCCGGGCTTCAACGGCACGCCGTAAAGTTCCAGCCGGTGATCCACGAGCTTGAAACCGTGTTCCCGGGCGATCTTTTCCTGGAGGGCCTCGATCTCGGGCGAATGAAACTCGATGACCACACCGTTCTTCAGATCGATCAGATGGTCGTGATGTTCTTCGGGCACGGTCTCGTAACGCGAGCGGCCATCGCGAAAATCGTGACGCTCGATGATGCCGGCATCCTCAAACAGCTTCACCGTTCTGTAGACGGTGGAAATCGAGATGCGCGGATCCACGGCGGAGGAACGGCGGTAAAGCTCCTCGACATCGGGGTGGTCTGCCGATTCCTGAAGGACACGGGCGATGACGCGGCGTTGGTCGGTCATCCGCATGCCGCGCTCGGCACAAAGTTCCTCCAGCGTTTTCGAAAGGTCTATCACGTCTTCTGGCCTTTTGAGTATTCCGGTTGAATTTCGGGGCTCTCGCCGAAAAATGCCTGTCGCAGGGAACTAGCGAAGATCGCGGCGCATGACAAGCGCCGTCGACTTCGTTCCATCCTTGGCGGTGTAATAGGCCTTGCGTTCCGCGACGGTTTTGAAACCGAGCTTCCTGTAGAGCCCGAGAGCGGAGACATTGTTATTGTCCACCTCGAGAAACATGGTTTCAGCGCCACGCATCATCGCCTCGCGGATGGCCGACTGCATCAGGCGCCAGCCGAGACCCGCGCGTGCGAACTTGTCGGCCACGGCAACTGTGAGGATTTCCGCCTCGCCCGCCACTTCCCGCGCCAGCACGAAACCGCCGAGCGGTTTGCTGAAAAATGCGTTGGTCTGGCGTGCCACAGCACCAAAAACCGATCCTTGCGTCAGCAGTCCGGAAAACTCCCCGTCGTTCCACGGGCGCGGAAAGCGCAAGGCGTGCAAGTCCGACACCGCGGCGCAATCCTCATGCTGCATCGGCACGATCTCGAAATAGGGCTTCCAGGTCAGATAGTCGTCAAACATCACAAAAATCGGGAATCAGAAACATGCACTCATGCATGCCGTATCAGGCAACGTCCTGGCGTGCCAGCGCAAAACCGGTCTGCGGCCGGGCATCCGGTCCACGCAGATAAAGCGGCGCGGGTTTCGGCTGGCCCGCCTGCTTGCGCGCGCCAGCACGGGCAACGGAAGCAATCGGAAAATGATCCGGCCCGGACCCGCTTTCCTCTCCTGCAAACAGCGGCGCGGCGGAGCCGATGACGGAACCATTGAAACCGGAAAGAACACCCCTGGCGTCATCCAGAGACAGAAGCGCCGCCTCGTTGAGCGGTGATCCGTCCGTGCCGAATGCCTGAAGATAGGTTTCGCCGCGTTTCGCATCGAGCCCGACGGCCACGGGCCGGTCGGGATTTTCGAGCAGATGATGCAAGGCAAGCGTCTCAAGTGTGGTCACACCCATCGCCTCGACGCCGAGCGACAGGGCAAAACCACGCGCAGCGGCGACACCGACACGGATACCGGTGAAAGACCCCGGCCCGATCGTCACGGCAATGCGTTCGACGTTCTGGAGCGACAGTTGCGCCTGCTCCAGAGCCCCGTCGATCACGGCCATCAGTCTTTCGGCGTGGCCCTTGCCGATCGTTTCGCAGACCTCTCCGAGCACCCTGTCTGAGATGCTGTCATAGATGCAGGCGGAACAATCCACACCTGAGGTGTCGAGTGCGAGAACAATCATGACCTGGCTTACAGCATTATACCGCTTCGACTTCGCGCACTTCCGGCACGAAATGGCGAAGCAGGTTCTGAACGCCATGCTTCAGCGTGGCGGTGGAGGACGGGCAGCCCGAGCAGGCGCCCTTCATGTTCAGGAACACCGTGCCGTCGCGGAAACCACGGAAGGTGATGTCGCCGCCATCCTGCGCCACGGCAGGGCGGACGCGGGTATCCAGCAGTTCCTTGATGGTCGCGACGATGGTTTCGTCACCCTCCTCGAAGAACTCGCCTTCCTCATCTGACACTTCGGCCGCGATAGCCGTACCCATGATGGGGCGGCCGGACATGAAGTGCTCCATGATCGCGCCCAGAATGGCCGGCTTCAGGTGCTGCCATTCCGCGCCGTCCTTGGTGACGGTGATGAAATCGAAACCGAAATAAACGCCGGTAACCCCCGGAATGGTGAAGAGGCGCTCCGCCAGGGGCGAAGCCTGCGCCTGCGAAGGATTGAGAAACTCCACCGTCCCGCTTTCCAGCACCACCTTGCCCGGCAGGAACTTGAGCGTCGTGGGGTTCGGCGTGGCTTCCGTCTGAATGAACATCGTCTTCTCCTTCGAGGTCGCCGTTCACGCCCCGTAATTTAGAATTCTTCCAAAAAATACGCCCGGCGAAGCTTCACTTCAAGCCCTGACATGATAATTACATTCAAGAAATCGTCAGCCCCTAAATCTTGCCCGAACCCCGGGGTCAGCAGAGTGCGTCGATTTCCTCGTCCGACAACGTATCCGGCAGCACGGTGACGGGGATCGGGAAGGCTGCCCCTCGCCCGGCAATGGAGGAAACGAGCGGCCCCGGCCCTTCTTTTGTCGATCCCGCCGCCAGAACGAGAATCGCGATATCGCGGTCTTCCTCGATCAACCCGTGGATCTGCTCGGTGGCGCTGCCTTCGCGGATCACCGCTTCCGGCTCGATGCCGATGGTTTCACGAACCTTCTGGGCGATCTTGGCGAGTGTGGCTTCCGCCTCCTCCCGCGCTTCCGCCCGCATGATCTGCTCGACACCAAGCCATTGCTGGAAGTCGCCTTCGGGGATCATGTAAAGCAGCACAAGCCCGCCATTGGAATTCTTGGCGCGACGACCGGCATAGTGCACGGCCCTTTCGCATTCCGGTGTGTCATCGATAACAGCGAGAAACTTGCGACGATGCCCTTCCAGACGCGACAGCCGTTTTGAAACCATTCTGCACTCCCTAGGTCCGCCGTGATCCGAGAAACCGCCCGACGGTTCGGGCGGAGATTATATCAAATCACGGCAGGCGCAAACCGCCCACCGCATCCGCGCAGCAGCGACCTGTCAGCGCAGGAAGCCGATGATATCGCGCACCTCGTTCATCGTCTTTTCGGCGATGGCACGCGCCCGCTCGCCGCCTTGGCTGAGGATGGCGTCGATATGGGTCGGGTCATCGAGAAGACGGCGCATCTCATTATTGACCGGCGCCAGGACATTGACGGCAAGCTCGACGAGGGCCGGCTTGAAGGCCGAGAACTGCTGTCCGCCGAATTCGGCAAGAACATCGGCCTTGGTCCTGTCGGACAGGGCGGCATAGATGCCGACGAGGTTTTCGGCTTCGGCACGGCCTTTCAGGCCTTCCACTTCGCTCGGCAGCGCGTCCGGATCGGTCTTTGCCTTCCTGATCTTCTTCGAAATCGCATCGACATCATCCATGAGGTTAATGCGCGACAGATCGGAGGGATCGGACTTCGACATCTTCTTGGTGCCGTCCTTCAACGACATCACACGCGGTGCCGGACCGCCGATCAGCGGTTCCACCATCGGGAAATAGGCGTGCACCGGCTCATCGCCGACCGTGATATCGAGCCCAAGCCCCGCCTTGCGGATATGATCGCTGAAATCGATGTTGAATTTCTGGGCGATGTCGCGTGCGAGTTCCAGATGCTGCTTCTGGTCGTCGCCGACCGGAACATGGGTGGCGCGATAGACGAGAATGTCGGCGGCCATCAGGCTCGGATAGGCGAGCAGACCGAGCGAGACCTGCTCGGCATTCTTGCCGGACTTGTCCTTGAACTGCGTCATACGCTCCATCCAGCCGATGCGCGCCACGCAATTGAACACCCATGCCAGTTCCGCATGCTGCGGCACGGCCGACTGGTTGAAGACGATGTGCTTCACGGGGTCGATACCGGCTGCGATGAAGGCGGCCGCAATCGAGCGGGTCTGCGCCTTCAGGTCGGAGTGAACGAGCTGGGCGGTGATGGCATGCATGTCGACGACGCAATAGATGCAGTCGTTATCTTCCTGCAGCGCCACGAACTTGCGGATCGCGCCGAGATAGTTGCCGAGATGCAGATTGCCGGTCGGCTGGACGCCCGAGAAAACCAGCGGCTTGAATGCGTTCATTGTCGTCCTCGAAAAGGCTTGTGGAGGGCCCCGCCCCATGGTTGGAATTGCACGCGCGCTTATGCACCCGCAGCCCCCAGCAATCAAGCGGTTTCAGGGCATGTCAGCCGAGCGGTTCCAGAAGATCCCAGCGATTTCCGTAAGGGTCAACAAAGACCGCAACGGAGCCGTAAACCTCATGGCGCGGCTCCTCCAGAAAGCGCACGCCGCGAGCAAGCATGGTCTCGTAATCGCGCTGGAAATTGTCGGTATGCAGGAAAAATCCGACGCGCCCACCCGTTTGGTTGCCGATGGCAAGCCTTTGCGGTTCCCCATCCGCCTCGGCAAGCAGCAAGGCGCCGCCCTCGGTCCCTTGCGGCTTCACCACCAGCCACCGCTTGCCGTCGCCAAGCGGCTGATCGGAAAGGCATTCAAACCCGAGAACGTCGCAATAAAAAGCCTTCCCCCGATCGTAGTCATCCACGACAAGCGTGACGAGCGCGATGCGGCGGTTTTCAGCAAAGGACATCAGCCCGCCTCCGTCTCGACGTTCTTTTTGCCGCGCTTGCGAATGGCTCTCTTCACCATGCCGATGTCAGCCCCGCCCGAAACGAAAGCCAGCACGAAATACACCAGCATGGCTGCGAAAACGAGAGCCATGATGGTGCCGGCCCGGATGAAAATGGACGAGGCGGAAGACAGCTCGAATGTCAGCCAGGTCAGCGCATAGTGCACGAAACCGGCCATGAGGGCAGCGGCCAGCAGCAGGCGCGGAATGCGGGTGAGCAGCGGAATATCCACCTGCCAGTGGCCGCGCCACAAAAGCATGCCGAACAGCAAAGCGGCATTCACCCAGCCGGCGGTGATTTCGGCAATGGCGATGCCCGGGCCGCCGAGACGCGGAAACAGCGTCAGCGCCAGCGAGACGTTCACCACCACGGAAATCGCCGCGAAGATCATCGGCGTGCGGGTGTCCTCGCGAGCGAAGAAGCCGGGAATGAAGGCTTTGATCAGCACGAAAGCCGGCAGGCCGAGACCATAGATGCCGAGAATCTGCGCAACGGTGATAGTGGCTGAAGGCGAGAAATTGCCGCGTTCATAGAGAAAACGCACGATGGGCTCCGCCATGACGAGAAGGGCAGCGGCAGCGGGCAATGTCAAAAACAGCACGAATTCGACCGAGCGGTTCTGCAGGCTTCCCGCCTCGACCATATGCCCGCCGCGCAAAGCCCTCGCCAGTTCCGGCAAAAGCACGGTGGCGACGGCGATGCCGACGACACCGAGCGGCAGCTGGTAAATCCGGTCCGCATAGGCAAGCGACGAGATCACACCCTCGCCGGCGGAGGCGATATTGGTGTTGATCAGCAGATTGATCTGGGTGATGCCGCCGGTGATCGCGGCGGGTAGAGCAAGGACCAGAAGACGCTGGACGTTCTTCGTCAGCCGGGGCCTGCGGAAACCGATCCGCATGCCGGCATTGCGCACTGCGATCCACACGATGGCAAGCTGCACCACCCCTGCCACCATGACACCCCAGGACAAGGCGTAACCCACCTGCAGGGGATCATAATTCTTCCACCATGCTAAGGCGAGCACGCCGATGAGGATGATGTTGAGAAAAACGGGCGCAATCGCGGCAGCGAAATAACGGTGCAGCGAATTCAACATGCCGCCCATCATCGCCGCCAGCGACATGCAGGCGAGATAGGGGAACATGATGGTCGCGAGCCGGACGGTGTTGTCGAATTTCACCGGGTCTTCGAGGAAGCCCGGCGCAATCACGGTGCGCACGATGAACGGCATCGACAGTTCCATCAGGATCGTCAAAGCCAGAAGCACGGTGAACAGAACGCCGAAGACCTCTTCGGAAAAACGCCTTGCGCCCTCCATGCCATTCGCCTCGATTTCCTTGGCGAAAAGCGGTACGAAGGCCGAATTGAATGCGCCTTCGGCAAAAAGCCGCCTGAAGGTGTTAGGAAAACGGAAGGCGGCATTGAAGGCGTCGGCCACCGGCCCGGTGCCGACGGCGGCGGCCATCAGGGTTTCTCGGAGGAAGCCGAAGATGCGGCTGCCGAGCGTGGCGGTGCCGACGGTGGCGAACTTGCCGATCAGACTCATGGGCGCTTCAAGCCTTTGCCGTGCGCGCGGCAGGCAGGGCCGCCACGTCTGGATGGGCGATGATGCCGTTCGGCATGCGGTCACGCAATTCGTCTTCCTGTTCGCTCATCACGGCCTTCAGGCGCTGCGCAATGCTGGCCTGGCGATTGTCGTTCGTCACCTTCTGGCCGAAGAGATCAGTCACATAAAAGGTGTCGATGACCTTTTCGCCGAAGGTGGTGATGCGGGCAGAGTGAATATCGAGCGACAGATCGGCAATGACCGCCGTCATGTCCGCCAGAAGGCCCGGCCGGTCGAGGCACTCGACCTCGATGACGGTGAACTTGTTCGACAGCCCGTTGGAAATGATGACCGAGGGCGGAATGGTGAAAGCGCTTTTCTTCCTGCGGCTCTTGGTCCGCGTAGCGATCATTTCCGGAAGACGCTGCTTTCCGGAGAGAACCTCCTCGATAAGCTTGCCGACATTGTTGCCGCGCCGCGTCTCATCCTCGTCGATCGGAAATTCGCGATTGATCAGGATCGTATCCAGCGCCCGCCCGTCGGAGGTCGTGAAAATCTGCGCATCCGCGATATTGGCGCCGGCGGCAGCACAGGCGCCTGTGATGATCGACAGAAGGCGCGGATGGTCCGGCGCCAGTACGGTGATTTCGGTGATGGCATGGAAGGAGTGGGTGCGCACCATGGTCGACAACGCCTTTTCCTGCTTGTCGGCCTCACGAATAAAGCGGGTGTGTCGCACCTGATCTTCCAGCGCCACCGTCAGCAGATAGGGCTCATAATGCAGCTTGGTGTATTTGCGCCGCGCCTTCTGGCCCCAATCGTCGAGGGCGTCGTAAAGCGCCTGCCGGGCGATCTGCGCCCGTTCCTTGCGGGAGACTTCCGAAAAACCGCCGGACAGCAGCAGTTCCGTCTCATAATAGAGCGAACGCAGCAGCTGCCCCTTCCAGCCGTTCCACACACCCGGACCGACAGCGCGGATATCGCAGACCGTCAGAATGAGCAGCATCTTCAGCCGCTCCATGGACTGCACCTTGTCGGCGAAATCGGTGATGGTCTTGCGGTCATGCAGGTCGCGCGTCTGGGCGACCATGGACATCAGAAGGTGCTGCTCGATCAGCCAGACAACGGTTTCTGTCTGCTTGCCGGTCAGACGAAAGCGCTGGCAGAGCTTGCGGGCGACGCGTGCGCCGGCAATCGAGTGATCCTCCTGCCGGCCCTTGGCGACGTCATGCAACAGGACGGCGACATAAAGCGCCTCACGTTCCTCAACGCTCGGCATCAGCTGGTTGGCAAGCGGGTGGGCGTCGACGGCCGTTCCCTTGTCCACTTCCGACAGCACGCCGACGGAACGGATCAGGTGCTCATCCACCGTATAGTGATGATACATGTTGAACTGCATCATCGCGACGATCTTGCCGAATTCGGGGATGAATTTGCCGAGCACGCCGGCCTCGTTCATGCGCCGCAGCGTCAGCGCCGGATCGCGTCGCGAGGTGAGGATCGACAGAAACAGCCGGTTCGCCTCCTCGTTCTCGCGAAGAGCGTCATTGATGAGCGACAGCGAGCGGGTGACAACGCGCAACGCATCCGGATGAAGTTCCAGATTGTTGATATCGGCGATGTGGAAGAGCCGGATGAGATTGACCGGGTCGTTCTTGAAGACATCCGGCTTGGCGAGCGCAATGCGCCCCCGGTCCTCGACAAATTCCACCGAGCCGGGAATCTTGCGCACACGATGGGCGAAGCGGCTGAGAACGCCGGAAAGGCCCGGCACGTCCTTTGCCTGGCGATCCTCAAGTGCTGCGCAGACGATGCGGGTCAGGTCGCCCACATCCTTCGCCACGAGGAAATAGTGCTTCATGAAACGCTCGACGGCGGAAAGGCCGGGGCGCGGCTGATAGCCGAGCGCATCGGCAATTTCGCGCTGTATGTCGAAGGAAAGGCGCTCTTCCGCCTTGCCGGTGATGAAGTGCATCTGGCAACGGACAGCCCAGAGAAAATCATCGGCCTTTTCGAACAGCCGGAGTTCCGGCCGAGACAGGACGCCGAGCTTGACCAGATCGGCCGTATCGCGGACGTGGTAATAATATTTGGCGATCCAGAACAACGTGTGCAGGTCGCGCAACCCGCCCTTGCCTTCCTTGACGTTCGGCTCCACCAGATAACGCGTATCGCCCGCCTTGCGGTGGCGCTGGTCACGCTCGGCCAGCTTGGCGGCGATGAATTCCGGCCCGGTGCCGGTGACGACTTCCGACTCGAAACGCTTTTCGAGATCATCGGTCAGGGATTTCTTGCCGCAAATCGCCCGCACTTCCAGAATGGCGGTGCGGATGGTCATGTCGGATTTGGAGAGGCGGATGCATTCATCCACCGTGCGGGTGGCGTGGCCGACCTTGAAGCCGAGATCCCAGAGGAGATAGAGCACGAACTCCACCGCCTTGTGCATATCTGGCGTGTTCTTGGCCGGCAGGAGGAACAGGAGGTCGATATCCGATCCCGGCGCCAGCGTGCCGCGGCCATAGCCGCCGACTGCCGCGACCGCGATCTGTGGCGCATCCTTGGGATAGACATATTGGCAGGCGAGATCATAGAGGATTTCGATCAACCGGTCCTGAAGCCAGGAGATGCGCCGGGCGCAATCAATGCCGCTGCCATCGGCTTTCAGCAGTTCTCTAGCCTTTTCCCGGCCTTCCGCGCTGGCCTTGCGGAAAATCGGCAACAGGTCGGACCTGATATCGGCGGTGCGTTTGCCGTCTTCCTTAAAGATGATGTCGCATTCGCGCTTCAGCGCCGATACATCGAGAATGTCGGAAAAATCCAGGTCCTTGATGGCCATCTATGCCGGTATCCATGTCCTGTGGGATAATCCCACCGCTTGCGATGGGAGTGTCCTATAGCGAGTTTTAAAGGCGATGGACAGGCAATCTATCCCTTACGCCTTGCCAAGTTCTTTCTTCAACGCATAGAGCGCGTCCAATGCCTCTCGCGGCGTCATTTCGTCGGGGTTGAAGCCCTTCAGAGCCTCCTCCACCTTCGATGATCCGGCCTTGCGGGTTTCCTCGCGGCGAACCGCGATCTGGAACAGCGGCAGATCGTCGATCAGCTGGCTGGCCGGGTTCTTGCGGTCGGCATCTTCGAGCTTCGTCAGCACCTCACGGGCGCGCTCCACCACCGATGCAGGCAGGCCCGCAAGCCGCGCCACCTGAATACCGTAGGAGCGATCCGCAGCGCCAGGCCCGACTTCGTGCAGGAAGATGACGTCACCTTCCCACTCCTTCACCCGCATCGTGGCATTGGAAAGGCGGCCGAGTTTTTCTGACAGCACCGTCAGCTCATGGAAATGGGTGGCGAAGAGACCACGGCAGCGATTGACCTCGTGGAGATGCTCGACCGCAGCCCAGGCGATGGACAGACCGTCGAAGGTCGCCGTGCCGCGGCCGATCTCATCGAGAATGACCAGCGAGCGATCCGTCGCCTGATTGAGGATGGCTGCCGTTTCCACCATCTCCACCATGAAGGTCGAGCGGCCGCGCGCCAGATCGTCGGACGCACCGACGCGGGAAAACAGCCGGTCGACGACGCCGATATGGGCGGCTTCCGCCGGAACGAAGGAACCGATCTGCGCGAGGATGGCGATCAGCGCGTTCTGGCGCAGGAAGGTCGATTTACCGCCCATGTTCGGGCCTGTCAGCAGCCAGATCGCACCATTCTTGCCGCCGTTCACAGCCGACAGGTCGCAATTATTGGCGATGAAGGGTCCTGCCGACTGCCGCCGCAGCGCCTGTTCCACCACCGGATGACGCCCGCCCTTGATCGCAAAGGTCATGGAGGCATCGACGATCGGGCGGCAATAGGCCTGTTCGGTCGCCAAATACGCGAGGCTCGAGGCGACATCGATGACGGCAAGGGCGGCTGCACCGGCCTTGATCGCTTCCGCCTGCTGCACCACGGCCTCAACCATACGCGCGAAGGCTTCCAGCTCCATGGTCAATGCCTGCGCTGCGGCATTGGCGATGCGGCTTTCAAGATCGGCAAGCTCTGTTGTGGTGAAGCGCATGGCGCCTGCCATGGTCTGGCGGTGGATAAAACGCGCCTTGGCTTCATCCGTCGCCATCATCACATCGGCGTTGCCCGCCGTCACCTCGATGAAATAGCCCAGCACATTGTTGTGCTTGATCTTCAGCGATTTGATGCCGGTCTCGTCGGCATATCTCAGTTGCAGCCCGGCGATCACGCGGCGTGACTGGTCGCGCAGCGCCCGTACCTCATCGAGTTCGGGATTGGCGCCTTCGCGCAGGAAACCGCCATCGCGCTTCAGAAGCGGCAGATCATCGGCGAGCATCGATCCAAGCATGGCCTCCAGCCCACTCGGCAGCGCTTTCAAATCCGCGAACGCCGCCGCAAGCTCATCGGGCAACAATCCCTGATCGAGAATGGCGGCGATCCTTTCGGCCGAAGCCAGCCCCTGCCTGATGGCGCCGAGATCGCGCGGGCCGCCGCGCTCCAGCGCAAGGCGCGAAAGCGCACGCGGCATATCCGCAACCTGTTTCAGCGCATCGCGCAGGCTATCGCTGAGCGACACGTCATCGATGAGATAGGCCACCGCATCGAGGCGGGCATTGATCTTTTCCGGATCGGTCAAGGGTGACATCAGCCGCTCGGCCAGAAGCCGTGCGCCGCCGCCCGTTACCGTGCGGTTCAAAGCATGCAGCAGCGATCCATCCCTGTCGCCGGAGAGCGTCTTCACCAGTTCCAGATTGGCGCGGGTGGCTGGATCGATGAAAAGGGTCGAAGCGGCACTTTCACGCTCCGGTGCGCCGAGAGGCGGGCGCTCGGCGATCTGGGTCTTTTCGACATAGGCCACGGCGGCTGCGGCTGCGGCCATTTCCACGCGTGAAAACGTGCCGAAACCATCCAGCGTCGAAACGTTGAAATAACGGGCGATGCGCCCTTCCGCGGTCGCACTATCGAAGAGAATAGCCGGCTGCGGCACGGCCACGCGGCCCAGCACATCGAAGACCGGTCGCAGTTCCTCGTCATGGAACAGGCTGTCGGCGACAATCAACTCCCGCGGATCAATGCGCCAGATATCGGCGAGAAGCCGGGTCAGCGTGGTTTCCGCCAGACGGAAGACGCCGGTGGAAATATCGATCCAGGCGAGCGCGAACTGCGCCTCGGCGCTGCCGCGAATGCGGGCGAGCGCCATCAGATAGTTGGATTCCGTCGGCGACAGCAGTTTTTCTTCGGTCAGCGTGCCGGGCGTGACAAGCCGCACCACATCACGCTTGACCACGGATTTCGATCCGCGCTTCTTCGCCTCGGCGGGGTCTTCCACCTGCTCGCAGACGGCGACGCGATAACCGCACAGGATGAGCTTCTGCAGGTAATCATCCGCCGCATGGACGGGAACGCCGCACATGGGAATATCGTGCCCCATGTGCTGGCCGCGTTTCGTCAGCGTGATGCCGAGCGCGCGGGAAGCCTCGACCGCATCGTCAAAGAACAATTCGTAAAAATCGCCCATGCGGTAGAACAGCAGCGAACCGGGATTGTTCGCCTTGATCTCGATATATTGCTCCATCATCGGAGTGGCCGTCGCACGGCTCTCTTCCGAGATCAGGGAAGCGGTTGTCAGAACGTCCGTCAATGGCCTGCCGATGTCATATCGTGTTGCGGAAAAGGAGCGCCGACACTAGCGGCAATGCCCGCCCCTGCACAACACGCACCGAGCCGCTGCCCACAGGAACATCCCGAAAGGTCCCGATTATAAGCCGGTCAGCCGTTGATGCGCTCGGCCTCACCGCCATAATAGCTGATATAGCGGCCGGCGATAGACGATACCGGCAGAACCACGAGAACATCCGTCGTGTTGAAGGCATGGTCCACAACCGCGCCGGAGCCGAACATGGCGCCAAGACGCATATAGCCCTTGATCAATGGCGGCATGGCGTTCAGCGCCTTGCGGGCGTTGAGCGCTTCGGCCGGCACGAGGTCCATCTCATGGTAAAGCTCGGGAAGGGCGGAGGCCGCCCACTCGCCCTTGGCCACGCAATTATGATGCAGGAAGGACAAGGCAAGCGCATGGGCCTCCGGCTGCACGCCGGGGAAGGAAGCGCAGCCGATCATGGCATCCATGCGGTGTTTCACGGCATAGGCCCAATTGCCCTGCCACAGCAGCTCGACCGTGCGCTTGGTGCGATACTCCGGCAGCACGCAGGAGCGGCCAAGCTCCATGAAACGCTTGCCCGGATGGCGTGCGACCAGTCCCGCGATATCGAATTCGCTGGCGGAATAGAACCCGTTATTGGCGAGCGCCGTTTCCTGCCGCAGCAGACGGTATGTGCCGACGATCTGGTCTTCGCTATCGCCTTCGATCGCCTTGTCGAGGACGAGCAGGTGATCGCAGACACTGTCCCAGGCGTCGATGTCGCGCTTGCGGCGCATCGCCTCTGCGGGAAGCCGCGCCTTCATTTCCTCGACGAAAATCCGGTAACGCACGGATTGCGCGGCATCGATCTCGCGCTCATTTCTGGCGAGCCGCGTTTCCAGCGTGCCTATACGACCGAAAAGACCCTCATTGTCCTGAGCGGTCTCAGGGCGAGGATGAACGACAACATTGCTTTCACAAATGTCGTGATTGAGGATTTCGGCAACCATGGGGAATCGCTCCGCCACCAAAGAATTTTCCTGTCATAAATCACTAATTGACGACAGAATAGTGACAAAATGTCACCAGCGCGAGTCTGTCAAGTTATGATGGCAACAGGCGTTTCGCCTCCAGCAGCCGGCGGATTTCCTCTACCAGCCGTCGCGGGTCGGCAGGCTTGGTCAAAACTGCGCCGGCGCCGGCCTGCAGCAGGATTTCGGCGGTCGCGTCACTCGTATCTCCGCTGAGCACGATGACGGGAATATTTCTTTCCCCCTTCAGCGTATGGAGAAGGTCGGGAAGCACATCGAGCCCCTCGCCGCCCGGCATGTTGAGATCGGAGACGATGAGGTCAGGCAGACGGGACACGCCCGGCACCACCGATTGCCGCAACGCCTCAAAGTCCTCGACAGCACGGACGATATAGCCGCTTTTTTCCAGAACGGCACGGACGATGCGCTGATTGACGGCATCGTCTTCGGCCACGAGTATCTCGATACCGCTCGCACCCTCCGCCACCCGCGAGGAAAATCCCACATCCGGGTGGTTGTCGTTGATCGCGTCCCGCCGCTCTATCCCGCGCAGACGGCCGCACAGGACATCGATCAGGGATTTTTCGCGCAGCGGCCGGATTAACCAGGCATCGAAGGAAACATGCATGGTCGACGGTCGTTCCTCCGGGCTGACCAGCAGCGTGCGGCGAACATTCTGTTGCGGCCAATCTTTCAGCGCGTCTCTGAACAGCGCCGAAATGCGTCGGTCAACGATGATATCGGTGAGATCGTCCGCCCGGACGGCAGACTCTTTCCGCAGTTTTTCAAGATCTTCAGGCTGGTGGATGAGGATACATTGACCGCCGAAAGCCTCGATAGCCTCCATCGTCACCGCCGCCGCCACGCCCTTTGGCGCGATGAGCAGGACATTGGTATGCCGCAGGCATTGACGCCGCCCGGGATCCGCCATTTCGGCAGGTGCGCCGCCCGGCCGGAACGTCAGTTTGAAAGTGCTGCCCTTACCCTTTCGGCTGGAAACCGTGAGACTGCCGCCGAATTCCCGCACGATACGGGCGGAAATCGCAAGTCCGAGACCAGTGCCGGCGCTTCGCTGCGACAGCGGGCCTGCCTGTTCGAATTCACCGAAAATACGGTCCTGCTCGGCCTGGCTCATGCCCGGACCGGTATCTTCGACAGTGATGTGCAATTCGTTGTCGACCATGCGCGCCCGGATGGCGACGCCGCCTTCCCGCGTGAATTTGACGGCATTGCCGAGAAGATTGAAGAGGACTTGACGCAGCCTCGCCGGATCGAAATCAAGATGATCGGGCACGTCAGGCGTAACGAAGGAGGTGATTTCTATGCCTTTTTCATGGGCCCGATGGGCCAGCATCTCAACAATGCTCTCGATCAGGCGCCGAAGGTTTTCCGCGCGCGGATTGAGCCTGAAGCGCCCCGCTTCCATCGTCGAATAATCCAGCAGGTCCTCGACCAGCTGCACCAGCGACTGGCCGGACTGCCGCATGCCGTCGAGATAATTGCGCTGTTCTTCGTTGAGTTTCGTCTGCGACAGAAGATGGTTCATGCCGAGCATGCCGGAAAGCGGCAGGCGGATTTCGTGGCTTACGGTGGCAAGCAGCCTCGCCTTTTCGGCATCGGCCTTTTCGGCCCGCAACCGGGCGTCTTCCCGCTCACCGAGCGCAAGCCGCTCTTCGGTCACGTCTCTGGCGATACTGCTGATGAGAAGCCGGCTGCTTTCGAGATCCCGTGTCACGACATCATGCCAGGAAAAGATGCGTTGACCGAAAGGCGTCGCGATCTCCACGTCATATGCATGGACCTTGTCACCCGGGCGGAAGGCAATGCCGATTTCCTCGCAGCTCAACCCTTCGGGGGCCGCACAGCCGGTCATTTCCCGAAAGACCCGGTTCGCCTCGACAATGCGCCGGTTCATGTCGCGGATAACGACGATATCGCCCATGAATTCCTGCATTTCGGCAATCAGCGAGCGGTTTTGCGTCTGTCGCAGTCGGAGATCGGAATCTGCAGCCAGCGCGCCGGGATGCCGGGAGGATTCGCCGAAGAGCGCGTAAAGCAGGACACCGACAAGCACGGCGCCAAAGAAAGTTGCCAGCGTAACAGTAACCGCATAGGGCACCGCAAGCGCGATGAGGGCTGCGGAAAAAGCCCCAACAGACAGCGAAACGGCGACATAGAGCGCAATCGATCTGGCATCGGTCGCATGTTCTTCATCCGCATGGCGCGTTGTCTTTTCGACACGCTCTGCCGGCTGCGCCGCCGTGGCGGCCAGGCCATCTGAAACTTTCTGTCGAAGTCTTGCCAGTTCGCTCATAGGCAACCGCTACCACGGCAGCGGTTTTGATATGTTTGGCCGAAACCCTAAAATTTTACTTTTTAGCCGCCCGGACGTGCAAAAACTCGTCGAGAATGACGCAGGCTGCGCCGATGGTTATGAAACTGTCGGCCAGATTGAAAACCGCGAAGGACCATGTCTGCGTATAGAACAGGATATAGTCGATGACGTGACCGTAGAAAAAGCGGTCGAGAAGATTGCCGGCAGCACCTGCGATGATGAATGCGAAACCGAGATGGGCAAAGGTGCGGTCCGCCGCCGTCTTGCGCCACAGCCACAGAACGAAGACCACGATGACGAGCCGCATGCTGACGATGAACCAGCCGTGCATGTCCTCCAGCATCGAAAAGGCCACGCCGAGATTGTAGGTGCGGTAAAGCGCCAGAAATGGAGCAACGGGAACCATCTCCTGCAGCGGCAGATAGGCTTCGACCAGCTGCTTGACGATCTGGTCCAGCACCAGTGCGGCAACGATCAGCGCAAAGGCCGGACCGAATTTCGAGAACAATGCCGCTTTGGCCATTACGTCACCGGTGCGAGTTCGAGGAGATGTCGCCGCGCCTCAAACAGCATGACGGCGGTTGCGATGGCGAGATTGAGGCTGTCGGCGCGGCCCTGCTGGGGAATGCGCGCCAGTTGGTCGGCCTTTCCGGCGAGTTCCGGCGGCAGGCCGGATTGTTCGTTGCCCATTAAAATCACGACCGGCTTGCCGGCATAATCGATCTTTCGATAATCAACCGAACCCGCCAGATGGGTGGCGACGACGCTGACCTGCGCCGATTTTTTCCAGGACAGGAATTCTTCGACCGAAGCGCGGGCAACGGGCGTTGCGAAGACCGAACCCATGGTGGCGCGCACCGTTTCCAGTGAAAACGGATCCGTGCAGTCGCCGACGAGAATGACGCCTGAAGCGCCCGCCGCATCCGCGGTGCGGATAATAGTGCCGAGATTGCCGGGATCACGCACCCGGTCGAGCGCGATATAGGTCTCGCCCTTTTCCGGGCGGATATCCTTCAGCGGCTTCCATTTCTGTTCGAAAATGCCGACGACCATCTGCGGATTGTCGCGGCGGGTGATCGAGGCGATGACCTTTTCGCTGACTTCGAGCACCAGCCCGCCCGTGGCGACCGTCTTCACCGCCGCCTGCTCCACCAGCGGCTTTCCCTTGGCGGCCTTGGCATAAACCAGCGTCTTGATCGTCCAGCCGAGCTCGAGCGCGTCGATGACCAGCTTCAGGCCTTCAGCCATGAAGGTGCCGGTCTCTTCCCTGCCCTTTTTCTGAGTGAGCGCCTTGATGTCCTTGATGATGGGGTTGGCAAGGCTGGTCACTTCCTTGACCTGGCCAACCCGGCGCGCGGTATTTTCACGCATATCCTTCATCATTTCGGCTCCCAGCGGCTGAACAGTGATGTCGAAAGCACGCGGCCCGGCGTCTTGCCATCAAGCCCGGCTTCACGAATGACAAGCTCGCCGGACGCCACGACGCCACCGGCGCCACGCATGGTTTCGCGCATCAGCTCATGCATCGAATAGAAGCTCGCCCTGATCGAATAGGCCGTCAGCACAAGGCCGAGCGCCTTGGGCGAAAGGATTTCGCGGCAGATATCCAGCATCAGGGGCAGATGGTCGAACAATTGCCAGACTTCGCCATGAGTGCCGCGGCCGAATTTCGGCGGGTCGGTGAGAATGATGTCGTAGGTGCTGCCGCGGCGCTCCTCACGCTGGATGAACTTCATGGCGTCTTCGCAGATCCAGCGGATCGGCGCCTGTTCGAGCCCGGCAAGCGCTTGGTTCTCCTTCGCCCAGCCAATCGCTTTCTTGGAGGCGTCGACATGGGTCACTTCCGCGCCCGCTGCCGCCGCAACCAGCGAGGCGACGCCGGTGTAACCGAAGAGGTTCAGCACTTTCAGCGGCCGATCGGCGGTCTCAACGGCATGTTTCAGCCATTCCCAATGGACGATCTGTTCCGGGAAGACGCCGACGTGACGGAAGGCCGTGAAACGACCAAGAAAATCGACCCCGAGCAGGGAGAGAGGCCAGGTCTCACCGAGCGCTTCCTTCGGAAAGCGCCAGCGGCCCATGCCGTCCTCATCGGTATCACCGGTGAAAATGGCGTCGGCATTCTGCCATACACGATCGGGAACCGACGGTTGCCACAGGGCCTGCGCCTCGGGACGAACGACGCGGTAATCGCCATATTGTTCGAGCTTCAGGCCGTTGCCGCTGTCGATCAGGTGAAAATCGCCGGCGCCGCTCGATTCCAGAATGACCGGAACCTGTTCTGCGGGACGTTCGCCGGTGCGAGGCTTGAGCGGCCGCGCGGGCGCCTGCTCAACGGCTGTCGCGGCAGCGACCTTTTCCCTCGGCGCAGCTTTTGGCACGCTGCGGACTGCGTCCGGCTCGCGCTTTTTCGGTGCCACTTCCGCCCGTCGTGCCGGCTTTGCGGCATGAACCTGTTTTTTCTCGCTCCCGGCACGCGCACGATTGCCCGGCCGGCTGTCTTTTTTCTTCAATGGAAATCTTTCCGCTTCTGCCCGCGTCTTATCGCGCAGCAAATACCATTCCATTTGCCGCTCGCCTAGAGCCAGAACGAATGTCGGCTACATCACTTTGCCGGGAGCTGGCCGGCATTTGGAACATGGCTGGTGACAGCGGCTTTCTGCCGGTTCGCCTCGTCATGCCAGCGAACGGCCTCTTTTGCCTCGATACGGGCGCGCTTGCGGTGCTTGCCCTGCGCAAACCAGGTGGCCGCCGATCCCAGCAGCACGCCGAAAATGACCGCCAGGAACAGGAAGACAAAAAACGGCGCAGTGAAGGACAGAACGCCGTCTTCCGGCCGGAACGGATTGAGCGCCAGCGTCACGGCCTGGCGATTGGCCACGCACAGGATGACGAGGATGATCGCCAGCGGAAGCAGGATGATGAGATTGATGATTTTTTTCGACATCCGACAATACTCCATCGCAGCAGGCGTTCCACCGGCTCCTTTTCAGTCGCCAGGGGCAGGGACGATCAATCGTCCTCTTCGTCGCCCATACCGGGGTTCAGGCGCTCACGCAGCTCCTTGCCCGTCTTGAAGAAAGGCACCCATTTTTCCTCGACGAAAACCGACTCACCCGTGCGCGGGTTCCGGCCGGAACGCGAAGGACGGTTTTTGACCGAAAATGCGCCGAAACCACGAAGCTCAACACGATTTCCTGCCGCAAGGGCATCGGTGATTTCATCCAGCACCGCATTGACGATGTTTTCCACGTCACGGTGATAAAGGTGCGGGTTACGCGCAGCAACGATCTGCACCAGTTCAGACTTGATCACGGTTGCCCCCTGAAAGAATTGGATTTTTAACGCGGCTCAACCTGCCAAACGGAAACAAGACCGTCAAGAAACAACTTGTCCGCACCGAGCTGGCCGGGGCCTGCGAAGGGAATTAAATCGTCATATCCCAGAAACTTCGCTATTTGCGCAACACTGAAAAGCGAAAAAGGCGAACGGGACGACGGCGCGCGCCATTCGACGATCGGCAAATCCTTGGCAACACCGCGTGTTTCGAAATAGCTGCGAATTTCCTTTTCGCCGCCCAGCGTATCGACCAGCTTGTTGGCGAGCGCCTGTCTGCCGGTGAAAATCGATCCATCTGCCAGTTTCAGCACGTCTTCGCGCGGCAGCTTGCGGCGATCAGCCACAAGGTCGACAAACCAGCCATAGCTGTCCATCACCATGGCGCGGATCATCGACTTTGCCTCTTCCGGCGCCTCGTGGAACGGCGAAGGCTCCGCCTTCATCGGCGACGACTTGATTTCCTGCAACGAAACGCCGAGCTTTTCCATCAGCTGGCCAAGCTGGGGATACTGGAAGATCACGCCGATCGAGCCGGTGATTGAGGTTTCGCCGGCAACGATGACATCACCCGCGGACGCGATCATGTAACCTGCGGAAGCGGCAAGCGTGCGCACATCCGAGACAACCGGCTTCTTTTCCGCCACGCCTCGAATGGCCTTGAAGATGCGCTCACCGCCATAGGTGGTGCCGCCCGGCGAGGAAATCGACACGATCAACCCTTTGACATTATCGCTCTTGGCGATCTTGTCGAGCCGCTCGAGAAGTTCGGTATTGTCGGTGATCAGGCCGGAGACCTCCACGCGGGCAATATGGGGCTTCGCGCTTTGCTGCGGTCCATCCCATAAAAACCGATAAAGACCGAAAGCGCCGGCGACGAACAGGAGAACGGCGGCAATCCGCCAGAAAGTCAGCTTGCGGCGTAACCGCCTGCGATCCGCTATCGCCATATTGTCCATAGAAACCTCTGTCGTCCGCTTTTGCGTTTCAGGCCATATGGTTCTTCTAACGCGAAGCCGCAAGGAAACAATAAGGAAACCAGAATTACGATAAAATTCGCATTTCCCTTGCACCTCTCCAGACAAAAACCATATTGGCAGGACAAAGCACTTCATGCCAAAGACATTTAGATAGAGACACAAGCTTCGATTGTGCGCCAGAATGGCGCCGGGGAAGCATTCCGGACCCACTCTTATGCTCGAAAGACTCCGCGAACCCGCGCCAGCATTCTCGCTGCCCAATGACCAGAACGGTGCCTATGACACCGCGCTGAGGCATTCTGCGCGCGTGAAACGGCTGAAAATCATTCTGCCGCTTGGCGCAGCCATCGTTTCGCTCGCCTTCATCGCGGTCTCGGTTATCCGAACCTGGGCGCCCGATGAGGTCTCGCTGGAGAGCGCGCGAATTGAAGACGGCAAGATCGTGATGGAAAAACCTGCCGTTGCGGGCCGCAACGAGAAGGGGATCGATTATTCCATGAACGCCGACCGTGCGTTGCAGGACATCGCCAACCCCAATCTCATGACGCTTGAAAAAGTGCTGGCAGCCGTGCCGGTGAACGACAGCGTGGCGCAGGTTATCGCCCAGGAAGGCATTTTCGACCGGGCCACCAACAAGCTGAAGATGACCGCCCCTTTTGACATCAATCTCAGCAATGGCATACAAGCGAAGTTCCAGTCTGCGGATGTCGATCTGAAGGCCGGGAAAATGAGCAGCCAGGAGCCGGTTTCGATCAAAACAAACGACGGCTCGATTGTTGCGCAATCGATTGACATCGCCGATAATGGCAAGACAATTACATTTTCGGGGCAGGTACGGGCACGTATCGCTGCATCCAATATCAAGAATGAAGGCAAGTGAGAGCCCGGTCCAGATGATGCAAATTTCCCGTCCCGTTTCCCTTGGCAAATCCGCTGGCCTCGCAGCCGCAGGTCTTGTTTTTTCGTGTCTTGCAACTGTGGCTTTCGCCCAGAACACCACCAGCAACATGCAGGGCGTCAAGCTCTCCGGCGACCAGCCGATCGCGATTGAAAGCGATCAGCTCGAGATTCGCGATCAGGAGCGCAAGGCCTATTTCACCGGCAATGTGAAGGTGGTGCAGGGAACGACCACCCTTCAGGCCGGCAAGATGACGGTGAACTACAAGGGCGAGGGTTCATCGCTCACCAGCGGCGACGCCAATATCGAAAAAATCTTCGTCGACAATAATGTCTATCTGACGTCCGAGACCCAGAAGGCGACGGCCGATCACGGTGAGTTCGACATGGCGGCGCAGACCTTCATTCTCACGGGCAAGCAGGTCGTGCTGTCTGAGGGCACGAATGTCTTCACCGGCTGCAAGTTGACCGTCCTGATGAATACAGGACAGGCCAAGCTCGAAAGCTGCGGCGGCCCTGTTCGGATCATGCTTGATCCGAAATCCCAGAAAAAACAGTAGTCTTTCCTCGTGAAGATACCCTCGATTTCAAAAATATTCGGCGGCGGGCGCAGCCGATCCGCGGACGCGGCCTCACCGGCGGACAAGACCCCCTATCAGGGCACGCTGATCGCGCATGGCCTGACGAAGACCTATAATACGCGGCGCGTCGTCAACGGCGTTTCTCTGGTCGTGCGCCGTGGCGAGGCCGTGGGACTGCTCGGCCCGAACGGCGCCGGCAAAACCACCTGCTTTTACATGATCACGGGCCTGGTGCCTGTCGATACCGGCAAGATCGCCATCAACGGCAATGATGTCACCACCATGCCGATGTATCGTCGCGCCCGTCTCGGCGTCGGTTATCTGCCGCAGGAAGCCTCGATTTTCCGCGGCCTCACGGTCGAGGAAAATATCCGCGCCGTGCTGGAAGTGCATGAGCCGGACGCAGCCAAGCGCAACCACAAGCTCGATGAGCTGCTGGAAGAGTTTCACATCGCGCAGCTGCGCAAATCCCCTGCCGTGGCGCTTTCGGGCGGCGAGCGGCGGCGTCTGGAAATCGCGCGCGCTCTTGCGACCGACCCGACTTTCATGCTGCTCGATGAACCTTTCGCGGGCGTTGACCCGATTTCGGTCAGCGATATCCAGAATCTGGTGAGACACCTGACAGCGCGCGGCATCGGCGTTCTCGTGACCGACCACAACGTCCGTGAAACGCTCGGTCTCATCGACCGCGCCTACATCATCCATGCCGGCGAGGTTCTGACGCATGGGCGTCCGGATGATATTGTCAACAATCCGGATGTACGCCGTCTCTATCTCGGCAATAATTTTAGCCTTTGAACCCAGAGCGGGATAGCGAAAAGTGTGTGCGGTTTTCGCTTGAAATCCCGCTCTAATTATATGATCTAGATCATGATTTAAGATTTTAGGTCGTTTCGACCTAAAAATCATCGTGACCGGCGCGCGAAAGATTCTTCATCGCGCCCCGCCCTGACGCTTGACCAAACAAGATAAAAAAGCAATTTTTGGGCCAAGTTCCATCGCCTCCGCAAAATTTATGAAAACTGTGGCCATGGAGAAGCTGTAAGGGGAGTTTCGCGTCCGCCATGGCATTGTCTGCCAGCCTTTTGCTGCGTCAAAACCAGTCTCTTGTGATGACACCGCAGCTGATGCAGTCCATCCAGCTGCTTCAGATGACGCATTTCGAGCTGACGCAGTTCATCGCGCAGGAGGTGGAGCGCAATCCATTGCTGGAAATTGCGGCAAACGATGGCGATTTGAGCAGCGATACCCCGGTAGAGGCGGAGAGTTTCGGCGACGCGGACGGCGAAGGCTCGGAGAGATCCGCCACGGTGACATCAGACAGTGACGACTGGTATGGCGATCGCGCCGCAAATCTCGGCGAGCAACTGGATACCAGCTTCGAAAACGTCTTTCCCGACGATGCGGAGCCCAGAAAAGCCGACGCGCCCGAACTGGCCGGCCAATGGAAATCCATGCCCGGCCAGGAGTCCGGGGAAAGTTATGACCTCGATGATTTCGTCGCGGCCAGACAGAGCCTCGGCGACCATCTCAATCAGCAATTGCCGCTCGCCATATCAGCCGCCGAGGACCGGATGATCGCCGATGCACTGATCGGTCAGCTCGATGAGACCGGCTATATTGCGGCGGATGCCGTCGATGATGTCGCTGAACGACTGGGAGCGGCGCCGTCGGCGGTAGAGCACGTCCTGAAGACTCTCCAGGGCTTCGACCCACCGGGTATATTTTCCCGTTCCCTGAGCGAATGTCTGGCGATCCAGCTTGCCCAGAAGGATCGGCTTGATCCGGCCATGCGGGCTTTCGTCGATAATCTGGAACTTCTGGCGAAACGCGACTTCGCCTCTTTGAAAAAAATCTGCGGCGTTGATGAGGAAGACCTCCTCGACATGCTGGCGGAAATCCGCACGCTCAACCCCCGCCCCGGCGCAGGTTACGACTCGATGGTTTCGGAGACCATCGTTCCAGATATTATCGTTCGCCCCTCCTCCACCGGAGGCTGGCTGGTGGAAATCAATCCCGAGACCCTGCCGCGCGTGCTCATCAACCAGAGTTACTTTGCCGAGGTATCGAAACATAAGGCGCGTGCGGGCGAGGATCAGGATTTTCTGGCCGAATGTATGCAGACGGCCCATTGGCTGACCCGCAGCCTCGACCAGCGCGCCCGGACAATCATGAAAGTGGCGACGGAAATCGTTCGCCAGCAGGATGCCTTCCTCGTCAATGGTGTCGACCAGCTGCGCCCGCTGAACCTCAAGACGGTGGCCGACGCCATCAAGATGCATGAATCCACCGTCAGCCGGGTGACATCCAAAAAATACATGCTGACGCCGCGCGGGCTGTTCGAACTGAAATATTTCTTCAGCGTCTCGATCAGCGCCGTTGAAGGCGGAGACAGCCATTCGGCGGAAGCGGTGCGTCACCGCATCAAGGCCATGATCGCGCAGGAGGCCGCCGAGGCGGTCCTTTCCGACGACGACATCGTCGACAATCTGAAAAAGAGCGGCATCGATATCGCCCGCCGCACAGTCGCCAAATATCGCGAGGCGATGAACATCCCCTCCTCCGTCCAGAGGCGCCGGGAAAAGAAGGCGCTGGCCAAGCTTTCCGCCTTCTGAGCAACGAGCCGTTCACGTTTGCGGCGGTTTTTTGCCGCACCATTGACTCTTGCCACGCCAGGGGCTAGAAGCCCGCCGCACACGTAAGCAAGGTCATTTGTAACGGATTCATCTCCACCGTCCATGGGCGTAAAATTCAAATGGAGGCTTTTTAAGGTCTTCGAAACGCTTGGATGCGCGCGCGGCTTGACGTAAGCTGGTACTCGCAAATCACTACAAAAAGGAAAATTTCCATGAGTGTGCGTGTATCTGGTAAACATATGGAGATCGGTGAATCTTTCCGTCAGCGGATTGAGGACAATATAGGTCTGGCAGTTACCAAATACTTCGATGGGGGGTATTCAGGCCAAGTGACCGTGGAGAAGTCGGGATCGCGTTTTGCCGCCGATTGCAAGCTGCATCTCGATACGGGCGTTGTATTGCATGCGGCGGGTCAGGCAAATGATCCGCAAGCCAGTTTCGACGCCGCCGCAGAGCGGATCGAAAAGCGCCTGCGTCGTTACAAGCGCAAGCTGAAGGACCACCACAATGGTTCGAATGGCGTGTCACAGGAAATCGCCTATACGGTGATGGATGCTATTCCCGATGAGGACCACGAGGTTCCCGAGGATTACGCACCCACCATTGTGGCGGAGAGTTCGAAACAGATTAAGACAATGTCAGTCGCCAGCGCCGTGATGGCGCTCGACATGACCGACGAACCGGTTCTGCTCTTCCGCAGCCCCGGCAAGGAATATCTCAACATCGTTTACCGGCGTCATGACGGCAATATTGGCTGGATCGACGCGGAAACGATCAAGAGCTGAACAGTCTGACAAGACGTGGGAGGCAGAGCGCGAAAATGCATCTGCCTCCTGCATCGTCTCGATGGCATGAAGGAAAAAGAGAATGGCGTTGGCAGATTTGCTGCAACAAGATGCGATTATTCCCGCCCTCAAGGTGAATTCCAAAAAGCAGTTGCTTCAGGAGCTGGCCGCAAAGGCAGCCAGAATTACCGGAGTCTCGGAACGGGAAGTTTTCGACGTCATCCTCCAGCGTGAGAAGCTCGGCTCCACCGGTGTGGGCCACGGCATTGCCATTCCGCATGGCAAGCTCAACAGCATTCATCAGATCACCGGCGTTTTCGCACGCCTTGAAACGCCGGTCGATTTCGAGGCGCTGGACGACCAGCCGGTCGATCTGGTTTTCCTGCTGCTCGCGCCCGAGGGCGCCGGCGCGGATCATCTGAAGGCTTTGTCCAGAATTGCACGCGCCCTGCGTGACCCTGAGCTGGTGGCCAAGCTGCGTGCGACCGATTCCGATACGGCAATCTACGCCTTCCTCAATCAGGAACAGGCAACGGCGGCTTGATCACAGGCCGCCCCTCAATTTAACGGCAATAAAAAACGCGCCCTGAAGGCGCGTTTTTTATGACGTAAGGACAAATGTCTTACGCGTCTTTTTCATTGAGAGACGAGGTGCCCGGCTCGGCAGACGCGGCGGTCTCCACCTTCGGGCCGCCCTTGGCGACACCGACCATGGCGGGGCGCAGCACGCGGTCGCCGATGGTGAAACCAGCCTGAACCACCTGCAGCACCGTATTGTTCGGAACCGCCGTATTCGGAATTTCGAACATGGCCTGATGGAAATTCGGGTCGAATTTCTGGCCCTCGGCATCGATCTTCTTCACGCCGTGGCGCTCCAGCGTCGACAGCATCGAACGTTCCGTCATCTCGACGCCTTCAATGAGGCCATTGAGACCGGCTTCGCCATTGGTCTTGAGCTCATCGGGAATGGCTTCGAGCGCGCGGCGAAGATTATCGGAAACGGCGAGCATGTCGCGTGCGAAACCGGCCAGGGAATAGGCCTTGGCATCCTTGACATCGCGTTCGGTGCGACGGCGAAGATTGTCCATCTCGGCTGCAAGGCGCAGGAATTTATCGCGCAGATCGGCGTTCTCAGCCTTGAGCAGCTCGACCGGATCGGGTTCTGCCGTTTCGGCCTGTTCTTCACCTGCCAGGGCAGGATCGACAAACTCTTCCGCGACGTCCGCGTCAGGTCCGGGCTTTTTTGTATCGTCGGTCATGACGTTCTCCAGATTTGAATATTGTTGGTTGCGCCCGATATCGAGCTTTGACGGGCAAAAATCAAGGCTTGCGGCGAAAAGCTCGCCGCATTCTCTGACCTTTGCGGGCTTGTCCTATCTTTGCTTGCGGGAAAGGCGCGCCATGATCTGTGCGGTATAATCCACCATCGGCACGATACGGGCATAATTCAGCCTGGTGGGGCCGATAACGCCGACCGCACCCACCACACGGTTGTCCTCATCGCGATAGGGCGCGACGATCAGAGAAGAACCGGAGAGCGAAAACAGCTTGTTTTCAGAGCCGATGAAAATCCTGACCCCGGAACCGCTTTCCGCAAGGTTGAGAATTTCGATAAGGTTTTCCTTGCGCTCGAGATCGTCGAACAGCAGGCGTACCCGATCGATATCCTCTTCACCGGCGAGACCCTCCAGCAGGTTGGAGCGTCCGCGAACGATGAGGCGGCCAAGCTTGCCCTCCTCATTGTCCCCCGCCCAGACGGCCAGACCGCGCTCGATGAGATCCTGCGCCAGCGTACCGAGTTCCGATTGCAGTTCCGCCTGCTGCTTCTGGAACTGTGTCCGCAATTCCTGCAGCGTCTGGCCGGACAGATGGGCATTGATGAAATTTGCCGCCTCGATCAATTGCGATGACGAAATGCCGGCGGGCAACTCAATGATGCGGTTTTCCACCTGATTGTGATCGCCGACTAGAACTGCGAGCGCCTTGGTGGGCTCCAGCCGGATGAATTCCACATGTTTGAGGATGACGTCATTCTTGGCCGTCAGCACGAGGCCGGCGCCGCGCGACATGCCTGACAGCATGCGGCTTGCCTCCGTCAGCAGCCCTTCCAGCGATTGCTCGTGGCCGGCGACCGGGCCAATCTGCCGGTCGATGTTTGCCCGCTCCTCCGCCGGCAGATCACCCACCTGCATGAAGGCGTCGACGAAGAAACGCAGCCCCGTCTGGGTGGGCAAACGCCCGGCGCTGATATGCGGCGAATAGATGAGGCCCAGTTCCTCAAGATCGCTCATGACATTGCGGACGGAAGCGGGTGAAAGCGACATCGGCAACAGCCGCGACAGGCTGCGGGATCCGAGCGGCTCGCCCGTATCGAGATAACCTTCGACGATGCGCCGGAAAATTTCCCGAGACCGTTCATCCAGCAATGATGCCTGATCTTTTGATAGCGGTGCGGAAAAACCCATTTCGTCCGTTCTTTGTCGTTCAAACCAGCTCGCATCAATATAATGCGTTGCAACGCCGCGGCAAAATGGAAATTGGCTTTGCAAAAGCCCGGGGCGCACCTTAGAAGGCAGGAACCAACATGGAGAGTGGATCATATGCGGCCTTCAGGCAGAAAAACCGACCAGATGCGCAAGGTTTCCTTCGAGCGCAATTTCTCGAAACATGCCGAAGGTTCCTGTCTGGTAAAATTCGGCGACACGCATGTGCTTGTCACCGCAAGCCTGGAAGAAAAGACGCCGCCATGGCTGCGCAACAGCGGCAAGGGCTGGGTCACCGCCGAATATGGCATGCTGCCGCGCTCCACCCATGAGCGCATGAAGCGCGAAGCCGCCTCCGGCAAGCAGGGCGGCCGCACGCAGGAAATCCAGCGCCTTATCGGCCGCTCGCTGCGCGCCGTCGTTGACCTGCAGGCGCTCGGCGAACGCCAGATCAGTATCGACTGCGACGTCATTCAGGCCGATGGCGGCACTCGCACCGCCTCCATCACCGGCGCATGGATTGCGCTCCACGATTGCCTGAAGTGGATGGAAACCCGCAACATGATCAAGGTCGAGAAGGTTCTGAAGGACCATATCGCGGCGATCTCCTGCGGTATCTTCGCCAACCAGCCGGTGATCGATCTCGATTATCTCGAGGATTCCTCCGCCGAGACCGATGCAAATTTCGTCATCACCGGTTCCGGCGGCATCGTCGAGGTTCAGGGAACGGCGGAAGGCGCGCCCTTCTCCGAGGAAGAATTCCTGACGTTGCTAGGTCTTGCCAAGGCCGGATGCAGCGAACTGGTCGCCCTTCAGAAACAGGCTATCGCCTGAGCCGACAGGAAAACGTGATGCGCAAGCTCGATACCAGAACGATCGTCGTCGCCAGCCACAACAAGGGCAAGATCGCCGAAATCGCCGATCTGATCGGGCCTTTCGGCTTTTCCGCCAAATCGGCGGCGGAGCTGAATTTCTCAGAACCGGACGAGACGGGCACCACCTTCGAGGAAAATGCCGCCATCAAGGCGCTTGCCTCCGCAAAGGCATCCGGTCTTCCGGCCTTGTCCGACGATTCCGGTCTGGTCATCGACGCGCTTGACGGTGCGCCTGGCGTCTATACCGCCAATTGGGCGGAGACGGCCGACGGCACCCGCGACTTCGCCATGGCCATGCAGAAGGTCGAGGATGCGCTTGCCGAGCGTGGCGCATCGAAGCTGGAAGACCGCACCGGCCGCTTTGTCAGCGTGCTGTGCCTTGCCTGGCCGGACGGGCATGTCGAATATTTCCGTGGCGAGGTGGAGGGCGCTGTCGTTTGGCCGCCACGCGGAACGAGCGGCTTCGGTTATGATCCCATCTTTAAGCCCGAAGGTTATGACACTACATTCGGCGAGATGAGCTCGGATGAAAAACACGGCTGGAAACATGGCGACGCCTTTGCACTGTCGCACCGCGCCCGCGCCTTCAAGAAATTCGTAGAAACCTGCCTGGAGGCATGAACCCGATGGTCGGGGAGCATCAACTTTCTGCCCCCGGCGCATCGCTTCTGCCGGATACGGGCGATCCCGGTTTCGGGATCTATCTGCATTGGCCCTTCTGCGCGGCCAAATGTCCCTATTGCGATTTCAACAGCCATGTCCGCCACCGGCCGGTGGATCAGGAACGGTTTACGGCTGCCTTTCTCCGTGAAATGGAACATATGCGCACGCTGAGCGGCCCGCGCGTTGTGACCAGCATCTTCATGGGCGGCGGCACGCCGTCCCTGATGGACCCGCAGACGGTCGCAGCGCTTCTCGATGGCGTCGCACGCTTCTGGCATGTGCCCGATGGTATCGAGATCACCATGGAGGCCAATCCTTCCAGCGTCGAGGCGGAACGTTTTCGCGGTTATCGCGCGGCGGGCGTCAATCGCGTCTCGCTCGGCGTGCAGGCGCTCAACGACCGCGACCTGAAGTTCCTCGGCCGCCTGCATGATGTTGCCGATGCCCTGAAAGCCATTCGCCTGGCGCGCGAGATTTTTCCGCGCATGTCCTTCGATCTCATCTATGCCCGCCCGAACCAGACGGTGGCCGAATGGGACGCGGAGCTGAAGGAGGCTGTCTCCTACGCGGTCGACCATCTGTCGCTCTACCAGCTGACCATTGAGGAAGGTACGCCTTTCTACGGCCTGCACAAGGCCGGCAAGCTCATCGTGCCTGACGGCGAGCATTCGGCTGTGCTTTATGAGGCGACCCAGGAAATCACCGAGCGTTACGGCATGCCGGCCTATGAGGTTTCCAACCACGCACGGCCCGGCGCCGAAAGCCGCCACAACCTCACCTACTGGCGTTATGGTGATTATGCCGGCATTGGCCCAGGCGCGCATGGACGCCTGACGAGGGGCGCTTCCAAGCTCGCAACCGCGACCGAACGCCACCCGGAAAACTGGCTCGAAACCGTGGAGCGGGAAGGCCACGGCATGGTCGATCAGGAACTGCTCGGCGTCGACGAACAGGCAGACGAATTGCTGCTGATGGGCCTTCGCCTGCGCGAGGGCATTGATCTCGCCCGCTGGAGCGACCTTTCCGGCCGCGATCTCGACCCGGAGAAGGAAGAGTTCCTGCTACAGCATGGTTTCGTGGAAAGGCTCGGCAATTCCCGCCTGCGCTGCACACCATCAGGCATGCTTATTCTGGATGCCGTGGTAGCCGATCTCGCCTGCTGACGCCAGCGTCAATCCGACTTTAACCCATAAACAAGAAGACAATAAAAAAGCGGCCCGAGGGCCGCTTCTTTTATGCGTTGTTTTCGTTGATCAGGCGCTTCAGCAGCTCAACCTCATGGCCAAGCTTGGTGTCGCCGGAGATCAGCTCCTCGATTTTGCGCACGGCATGCAGAACCGTGGTGTGATCGCGACCGCCGAAACGGCGACCGATCTCGGGGAAAGAACGCGGCGTCAGCATCTTGGCCAGATACATGGCGATCTGGCGCGGCTTGACGATGACGCGGGTGCGACGGTTGGACACCAGCTCCTGCCGCGACACATTATAGTGCTTGGCGACGATGCGCTGAATATCCTCGATGCGCACGCGCTTGGCCTCACCCGTCCCGACGAGATGTGACAGCAGTTCATCGACACGGTCGACCGAGAGGTTCGGCTCGAAAGAGCGACGGAACATCAGCTGGTTGAAGGCGCCTTCCAGTTCGCGTCCGCTCGCCGTCACGCTCTTGGCCACATGGGTCAGGATCTCATCCGAAATCTCGAAAGACGGATCGTCCTGGCGCGCCGAGCCGAGGCGGCGGTTGAGCATTTCGTAGCGCATGTCGTAATCGGGACCTTCGATCTCGATGGCCATGCCGCCCTGAAGACGGGAACGGACACGCGGATCAAGCGATTCCAGCTCCCATGGCGCACGGTCAGCCGCGACAACGACCTGCTTGGCGCTGTCGAGCAGCATGTTCAGCAGGTGGCAGAATTCATGCTGGATCATCTTGCCCTGCAGGAACTGCATGTCATCGATGACGAGCAGGTCGATATTGCGCAGCGTGTCCTTCAGCGTCAGCGCATCATTGTCGCGGATCGCGGTCGCAAAACGCCACATGAAATATTCGGCCGTCAGATAGACCACGCGCGGATTGCGCGGGCTGTCGATGGCGGCATTGGCGATTGCCTGCAGAAGATGCGTCTTGCCGAGACCAACACCCGCATGGATGAACAGCGGGTTGAAGCGCACGGCACCGGCGCCGGCTTCGGCGATCGTCTTTGCCGCCGCAAGCGCGACGCGGTTGGACGAGCCTTCAACAAAGGTGTCGAAGGTGAAACGTGTGTCGAGCGGCGAGCCGAACAACGGCCCGGAACCGCCCTGACGCAAGGTCGCCTGCGAAGCCGCGGGCTGCGCGGCGGGCGTCGTTGCGGGCTGAGACGGAATAAAGGACTTGTTCCGCGGAGCCGCACCAACCTCCGCAGCGGGCTGCGCCCTCTCCTCGGTCTGAGCCGGACGGACCGGGCGGCTGGCCGAGCGGACGAGAATCTCCACCTTCAGCACATCCGGATCCTCGCTCTGGACGAGGTTGGTGATCAGGTCCATGTAACGGTTGTTGATCCAGGACTTCAGAAAGGTCGTCGGAACGGTAAAACGGACGACGCTTTTCGAAACGGTATGGAGTTTGAGCCGCGCGAACCAGCTTGCATAGACCTCCGGACCAACCTGTGCCTTGAGCCGCGCGCTAAAACGTTCAAACAGCGCATCGTGCGTCATTGCCGATTTGTCCCCTGCCGCATCTGAGCAAGCTGCATCACGCGTCTTTGGTGCGCGGTCCCCATCAGCCACCGCACCCATCGCCAAATTCAATTGCATATTGCCGCCTTTCAAATTGCCAATCATAGCCTGACGATCAAAGATCGACCGCCAGGGATCCCCCTCGTTTATTTCTGCCCCCAAGCGTTCCCCTCGAAAGAACGCCAAAGGCGACTACTTGTTTGCGAGCCGGTTATCCCATTTCCCTCCCCCTCATGGAGAGGCCTGCGACACGCTAAAAACGCTCCTTTCGTTACAACCTTAAGGCGCATTCTTGAGGACAAAAAACCCCCGCCCGTTCCGGAGACCGAAACGGCACAAAAAGCTCCATGACCTGAAAAAACGGACCTCGAAAGACCCGTCAGCAAGAAGGTGAATATCGTCGATACGATCATCGAGATAATTTGTGGACTGAGATCCGCACCCCTTGTTGAAATGCATTTAGGCAGGATCGTGGGGAGAGATCAATGGCGTTTTTTCTGCAAAAACTCAGATCGGCCATTGACTCGCAAAGGCCGTTTTGCATCACCGACAGGGTGCGAAGCAGAATCGCTTATGAATCAATGAGATTCAATTTTGGCAATTTTTGAGAGCTGATTTTGGCAAAAAAATAAAAATCTTCTTGACTCAAAACTAGCCGCGACTTCCGTAGAGAAAGCCCCTGAGTTTTCCAGAGACCTCCAGCAAGTCGTTGTTTTTACTGCAAATTTCCTGTCGTCCATCTGACATGCGTTTGTCACGTTACGGCAGCAATGGTTAACGGACAGTTAGAATCACAAAAAGCCCGGTCAAAAGACCAGGCTTTTTGAATAATTATTTGTGATTAGCCGGATTAGGCGGAAAGAGCCTTAACGCGCTGTGCGAGACGCGACACCTTGCGGGATGCGGTGTTGCCGTGCAGAACGCCCCGGGTGGCGGCGCGCTGGATCTCGGGCTGAGCTGCCTTCAGAGCTTCGGTGGCGACTGCGAGATCACCGGAAGCGATGGCTTCCTCGACCTTGCGGATGAAGCCGCGAACGCGCGAACGGCGAGCCTTGTTGACTGCGGTACGGCGAGCGATCTTGCGGGTCGCCTTTTTCGCCGAAGTTGTATTGGCCATGTATGCCTCTCTTCGAATTCAAACCAAATTCCGCAACCATAGGATCGGGTCGTTCGAAGACCTCACGTAACCCAAGAATGCGGGAGTAATTTCGGACAAGCCGGATGGCTTTCCTTAACCGTGGGCGGGCATATACCGCTAAAGCTTACGCCCGTCAACGCGCAAAACGCTTAAAAGCGCCGATATTCCGAATCCTTAGCGATTCCGGAAAGCGGGTTTGCGCTTTTCCACGAAGGCGGCCATGCCCTCCTTCTGATCCACTGTCGCAAAGAGCGACTGGAAGGAGCGTCTTTCAAATCTCAGACCTTCCGAAAGCGGCACCTCGAAGGAACGGTTGACGCTTTCCTTGGCCATGAGCACGGAGGCACGCGACAGGGAAGCTATGCGGGTTGCCGCTTCCACCGCCTCGTCCATCAGGTTGGCAGCCGGCACAACACGCGACACGAGACCGGCGCGCTCGGCTTCCGCCGCATCCATCATGCGGCCGGTCAGAACGAGGTCCATGGCCTTCGCCTTGCCGACCGCCCGTGTCAGCCGCTGCGAGCCGCCCATGCCCGGAATGACGCCGAGGGTGATTTCCGGCTGGCCGAACTTCGCCGTATCAGAAGCGATGATGAAATCGCACATCATCGCCAGCTCGCAGCCGCCGCCCAGCGCAAAGCCGGAGACGGCGGCGATGACAGGCTTGCGGGTGGCTGCAACTTCGTCCCAGCTACCGAGAAAATCGCCGACATAGGCATCGACAAAATCCAGCCCCTGCATTTCCTTGATATCCGCGCCCGCCGCAAATGCCTTTTCTGAACCGGTAATAATGATCGCACCGATGGAATCATCGGCGGAAAACGAAGACAGAATGTGCCGCAGCTCTTTCAGGAGCACCGAATTGAGAGCGTTGAGCGCCTTGGGGCGGTTGAGGGTGATGACACCCACCTCATCGCGTTTCTCGACCAGTATCGTTTCATAGTCCACGGCAGTCTCCCCTTCTCCGTTACTCCGGCAGCATTACTTCTGGCAGGCGGCGCAATAAAAGGTCGAACGACCGGCCTGCACCACCCTTTCAACCGTACCCCCGCAGCCGGGTGTCCGGCAAGGCTGGCCTTCCTGATCGTAGACCGAAAAGGAATGCTGGAAATAACCGAGCGTTCCGTCCGTCTGTATATGGTCTCGTAATGAGGAGCCGCCGGCGGCGATGGCGTCGGCGATGACATCGCGGATTTTCTCCGTCAGATCAATGAGCTGTGCTTTGGGCTTGCCACCTTTCGTCACCAGCGTTCCCGCGGCCCGCAGGGGCGAAAGATGCGCGCGCCACAGCGCCTCGCAGACATAGATATTGCCGAGGCCGGCAATGACCTTCTGGTCCAGCAGCGTGCTTTTCAGGGGCTGGCTTTTGCCTTCAAACCGGCTGGCCAGATAATCCGCGCTCAGCGCATTGCCAGTCGGCTCCGGGCCAAGCTCGGCAAAGGCCGGGTAAAGATCGAGCTTGTTGCGCTCCACCAGATGCATGAAACCAAAGCGACGCGGATCATTATAGATGACGCAGACGCGCTCTTCGCCTTTATCCAGATGAAAGACGACATGGTCATGCTTGCCGTCCTTCGAGCGGGCGTGATGAAACGCACCCGGCGTCTTGCCAGCCTCATCCGTTTCCGCCTCGATACGAAACGAACCGGACATGCCGAGATGGGACACGATCGTCAGCCCGTCTTCCAGCTCGATGAGAAGATATTTCGCCCTTCGTCCGAGCGATATGATCGTCTTGCCCTCGATCAGCCCCGCGAAATCCTCCGGGAAAGGAAAGCGCAGATCCGGGCGGCCGAGATGGAGGCGGCGGACCATTGCCCCTTCCATGGCGGGCGCAAGGCCACGTCTGACGGTTTCGACTTCTGGCAATTCTGGCATCTGGCTTATCCGGCAGTTTATCGTTAGGACCATGTGGTCTATACAGTGCACGCGAAATGTCGCGCCCAGGCGATGCGGCAACAGATAGCGTTGCCATGGCGTTTCCGCTATGGTCCGCCACGCAATAAATATGGAGACAGACGATGACCGACGCCCGTACCACTGCCCAAGGCGGCATGGAAACGTCCTATGGCTTCCACAAGGTGGACGAAGGCAAAAAGCAGGGGCTGGTCAACGAGGTCTTCCATAAGGTGGCCAAGCGCTACGATATCATGAATGACGTGATGTCGGCCGGTCTGCACCGGCTGTGGAAGGACGCGATGGTCTCTTCGCTTTCGCCGCGCAAGGACCCGTCCTACAAGATTCTGGACGTTGCGGGCGGCACCGGCGATATTGCCTTCCGTATCATCGAGGCCTCCAACCGTCTGGCGCATGCCACCGTTCTCGATATCAACGGCTCGATGCTGGCCGTCGGCGAGGAGCGCGCGGCAAAAAAGAAGCTTTCCGACAATCTGACCTTTGTGGAGGCCAATGCCGAGGAGCTGCCCTTCGAGGCGAATACATTCGACGCCTATACGATCGCGTTCGGCATTCGCAATGTGCCGCGCATCGATGTCGCACTGAAAGAGGCACATCGCGTGTTGAAGCGCGGCGGGCGGCTGCTGGTGCTGGAATTTTCCGAAGTCGATATGCCGCTGCTCGACCGTGTTTATGACGCCTGGTCGTTCAACGCCATTCCGCAATTCGGCAAGATGATCACCGGTGATGCCGAGCCCTATCAATATCTGGTCGAATCGATCCGCAAATTCCCCAATCAGGAAGATTTCGCGACGATGATCCGCACCGCCGGCTTCTCCCGCGTGACCTACACCAATTATACCGGCGGCATCGCCGCCCTGCATTCCGGCTGGAAGCTTTAAGACCATGGCCGGTAAAAGCAGGAGACAAGCATAAGCATGAGTACTTTGGGCGCATATTTCCGCCTCGCAAGGGTTGGCTGGGTTCTCGTGCGCGAAGGCGTCGTGCTGGCCCTGCCCTCCGACGACCTGCCTGCTCCCGCCCAATTATTAAAAGCGCTGCTGAAGCCATTCGCCCGCAGCAAGGCAAAACGGGCGCAGCGCAGCGACCGGCTGGCGGTGGCTGTGGAGCGGCTCGGGCCCTCCTATGTGAAGATGGGTCAGTTTCTTGCGACCCGGCCGGATGTGGTGGGCGCCGACTTCGCCGACGATCTCGCGAGCCTTCAGGACCGCATGGCCTTTTTCCCGGCGGCTGCGGCGAAGGCCAATATCGAGGGCTCGCTCGGACGGTCGGTATCTGAACTCTACAGGGAATTCGGCGATCCGATCGCCGCGGCTTCCATTGCCCAGGTCCATCCGGCAATGGTGGACACACCAAAAGGCCCGCGCAAGATGGCCGTCAAGGTCATCCGCCCCGGCGTGCGCCAGCGTTTCCAGAACGATCTGGAGGCGATGTATCTGATCGCCGACCTGCAGCAGCGTTTCGTCCGCTCCGCCCGCCGCCTGCGCCCCGTCGAGGTGACGCGCACGCTGGAGCAGACGACGAAGATCGAGATGGATCTGCGGCTCGAGGCCGCCGCCCTTTCCGAACTTGCCGAGAACACCAAGGACGATCCCGGCTTCCGCGTTCCCGAAGTCGACTGGGAACGCACCGGTCGCGATGTCGTCACCATGGAATGGATCGACGGCGTCAAGATGTCGGATATCGAAGGGTTGAAGGCGGCCGGACACGACCTGAACAAGCTCGCCGATACGCTGATCCAGTCCTTCCTGCGGCACACGCTGCGCGACGGCTTCTTCCACGCCGATATGCATCCCGGCAATCTCTTTGTGGATGCGGAGGGCGAGATCGTTGCCGTCGATATGGGCATTGCCGGACGCCTTGGCAAAAAGGAACGCCGCTTCCTTGCCGAAATCCTCTACGGCTTCATTACCCGCGACTATATGCGGGTGGCTGAGGTGCATTTCGAGGCCGGTTATGTGCCAGGCCACCACGACAAAGCCAGTTTCGCGCAGGCGATCCGCGCCATTGGCGAACCGATCCACGGCCAGCCGGCCGAGACGATCTCCATGGGCAAGTTGCTGACGTTGCTGTTCGAAGTAACCGAACTTTTCGACATGGAGACGCGGCCGGAACTGGTGATGCTGCAAAAGACCATGGTGGTGGTGGAAGGCGTGTCGCGCATGCTCAATCCGCGCTTCAACATGTGGAAGGCGGCCGACCCGGTCGTTGGCGGCTGGATAAGGGACAATCTCGGCCCGAAACGCGTCGTCACCGATCTGAAGGATGGCGTGAAAGCCGCCCTGAAGCTCGCCGAGGCGGCACCGGAGATTGCCGCCAAGACGGAAAAGCTGCATTCCGAGTTGATGTATATGAGCGAGAACGGCCTGCGTTTTGATGCGCAGACGGCGGAAGCCATCGGCAAAGCGGAAGCGCGCCATACCAAATGGGGGCGGATAGCGCTCTGGGTGATTGCGCTGACGCTTCTCTATATTGCGATCAGGGTAAGCTGAGCATTTCGGCACCGCGATGTGCCATGTTTGTGTAATGCATTGGAGCGATAAGGACCTGATCTTTGATCTAGACAGGTGATCGATGCGGGTAACGGCTGCTCTGACGCCTGCGCAAAAGTGCGCCGATGGTAGAGACGGATACGCCGGACGGGATTTGATTTTGATGGCAAAAGCGCAAGTATTAAAAGAAACCCTTTCCTATACCTCCTGGCCACTGGTTTTCGTCGGTGGCCTTGTGGGTTCCTACTTCGCTTTTGCGAGCAACCATCCGATCGCAGCCTTCCTGACGGTTTATGCAGGCGCTGTTCTCAGCCTGTTTCTCCTCGAGCGTTATATTCCCTATGAGGTCGAATGGCTTGAGGGAGACGGCGAGACCATAAACAGCATCGGTCACACGCTTCTGACGAAGGGGCTCGTGCAACTCGCTGCAGCCGCCGCGGCAATCTTCCCGATGGTCGCCGCGAATGTTCTACAGCCGCTGGCGGCGATGCGGTTCGACCTCTGGCCGTCCCATCTGCCAATGATCGTCCAGGTCGCGCTTGCGGTGGCGATTGCCGAGTTCGGTCTCTACTGGGCCCACCGCATCGCGCATGAAACAGTATTCTTCTGGCGGTTCCATGCCCTGCATCACAGCGTCGTGCGGCTCTGGGTCGTCAATACCGGTCGGTTTCATGTGGCCGACTCCCTTTTCAAGATCGCGCTCAGCCAGATTCCGCTCTATTTCATGGGTGCGCCGCTTCAGGTTTTCTGGTGGCTCGGCGCCGTGACTGCCTTCATCGGTATTTTGACCCATTGCAATGTCGACATGAAAACGGGGCTGCTCGATTACATCTTCAGCACGCCGCGCCTGCACCGCTGGCACCATTCAAAGCAGCTTCCGGAAGGCAACACCAATTACGGCGAAAACCTCGTCATCTTCGATCTCATCTTCGGGTCCTACCACAACCCGGACCGGCCCTCTTCCACGGATATCGGCATCAAGGGTGAGATCGCAAAGGGGTTCGTGCCGCAGCTCCTGCAACCCTTCACCAAAGAAGGCGTCCGCCAGATCATCGGCAAGGACAAGAAGGTCAACTGACGGAAAATTACAGACGGGGTGCGGTATCGATCACGATGCCGAGTTCGCCCCGCAGCTTTTTTGTCAGGCCGGCGGCGACAAGCTCATAGGAACGGCGCACATAGTGCTCCAGTTCTTCCTGTTCGAGCGGTGAATGATCGGCAATCGAGACCCATTTGCGTTTGGCGAAATAGGGCGCCTGAGCAATGCCTTCGAGTGAGGTCAATATTTCGAAGCTCTCTTCCGAGCATTTCACCACCAGCCGCCAGTCCTCCCGCTCGCCGAGCACGGCAAAGACCTTGTCGCCTACCTTTGCCACATGCGAGTCCCATTGATCGACAAAGCGTACGCCCGGCCATTCACCCAGCACCCTGTCGAATGTCTTGCGATCGAACAGGCTCATGCGAGTTTCTCCGCGATCAGTGCCGCCAGACGTTTTGCGACTTCGGTCTTGTCCAGATCAGGCCAGGCCTCGACACCGTCCGCTGAAATGATTTTCACGCTGTTGCGGTCCCCGCCCATGATGCCGGTTTGCGCCGAGACATCATTGGCGACGATGTAATCCGCCCCCTTGCGTTCCAGCTTCGCCCGGCCGTTCTTTTCGATATCCTGTGTTTCAGCGGCAAAACCCACCACCAGCGTCGGGCGCTTTTCATGATGGCCGACGGTTTTGAGAATATCGGGATTTTCCGTCAGCTGCAGCGCCGGCGGCGCATCGCCCGGTTGCTTCTTGATCTTCTGTTCCGATGAACCCGTCACCCGCCAGTCGGCGACGGCGGCGACCATGACGGCTATATCCGCCGGCAGCCTCGAGATCACCGCATCGCGCATCTCCTCGGCGCGCTCGACATGAACTGTTTCAACACCTGCCGGATCGGCAATCGTGACGGGACCGGAAACCAGCGTGACCTTTGCACCCAGTTCCGCCAGAGCCGCCGCAATGGCATGGCCCTGCTTGCCGGAGGAACGGTTGGCGATATAGCGCACGGGATCAATCGGCTCGTGCGTGGGACCGGAGGTGACGATGGCCGTTTTACCCTGCAGAGGCTTTCGCCCCTCATTCAGCAGTGCGGCGACGGCTTCAACGATCTGCAATGGCTCGGCCATGCGGCCAAAACCAGCCTCGCCCTTCTCCGCCATCTCGCCAGCCATCGGGCCGATGAAAAACACACCGTCTTTTTTCAGCGTTTCGACATTGCGGAGCGTGGGCTTTGCCGACCACATTTTCGGGTTCATGGCGGGTGCGACCAACACCGTGCGATCCGTCGCGAGAAGAATCGTGGAGGCGAGATCGTCGGCCAGACCATGCGCCATCTTCGCCATGAGATCGGCTGTGGCGGGCGCGACCAGCACGAGATCGCAGTCGCGCGCCAGCCTGATATGGCCGACATCCTGTTCATCCTGCCGTGAAAAAAGCTCGGTGAAGACATGCGTGGCGGACAGCGCGCCGACGGCAAGCGGGGTGACAAATTCCTGCGCGCCCTTCGTCATCACTGGCGTCACCTTAGCGCCACGCTCCTTCAGACGACGAATAAGATCGAGGCTCTTATAGGCCGCGATGCCGCCGGAGATGATGAGGAGGATATGTCTGCCTGAAAGCGTCATGATGCCGGACCAGTTTCCCGTTTCAGGGGAAACTAAGCCCTTGGCATTCAAAGTGCAATCCGGCTGATATCACGCCGCCTTGGCGACGTGATATTCCTTGATGGCAACCATCTTGATCGCCGGGAAACGCTCGGATTCGTAGCGCAGAGAGAAGGCGTCCTGCGCCAGAAACACCGGGTCGCCGTCCAGATCGCGGGCGATATCGCCGCGCTTGACGTTGAGGAACTTGTCCATTTCCGCCGGCTGATCGGAGGAAATCCAGCGGCAGACCGAAAAGCGCGACATTTCGAAGGAGACCGGCAGGCCGTATTCGCCCATCAGACGCTCCTTCAACACATCGAGCTGCAGTGCGCCGACAACACCGACAATGGCCGGTGAGCCGTCTTCCGGCGAAAAGAGCTGCACAACGCCCTCTTCGGCCATCTGCTGCAGGGCTTCCTTCAGCTTCTTCGCCTTCATGGCGTCTTCCAGACGCACGCGGCGCAGGATTTCCGGCGAGAAGTTCGGCACGCCCTGAAATACGAGGTTTTCCCCCTCGGTCAGCGTATCGCCGATGCGCAGCGTGCCGTGGTTCGGGATGCCTACCACGTCGCCCGCAAAGGCGGTATCTGCCAGCTGGCGCTGCGAAGCGAAGAAGAATTGCGGCGCGGTGAGCCCCATCTGCTTGCCGGTGCGAGCAAGCCGCGCCTTCATGCCGCGCTCCAGCTTGCCGGAGCAGATGCGGGCGAAAGCGATACGGTCGCGATGGTTCGGATCCATATTGGCCTGAATCTTGAAGACAAAGGCCGTCATTTTCTCTTCAGCCGCATGGACGGTGCGCGTATCCGCCACCTGATCGCGCGGCGGCGGGGCGAAATCGCCGAGCGCATTGATGAGGTCACGCACACCGAAGTTGCGCAGCGCCGAACCGAAGAACACCGGCGTCATGTGGCCTTCGAGGAAGGCCTGACGGTCGAAAGGACGGCAGGCTTCCAGCGCAAGCTCGGTTTCTTCGACAAAAAGCTGACGTTCATTTTCCGGCAGGCGATCGGCAACCGCCTGCGGACCGTTGACCGGCAGCCCGTCAACCTGGGTATCGTTGCCGCGGAAGGTATTTTCGGCGAGATTATAGGCGCCGCAGAAGGTTTTGGCGCGACCGACCGGCCAGGTGATCGGCGCGGTATCGAGCGCGAGCTTTTCCTCGACCTCATCCAGAATCTCGAAGGGATCGCGGCTTTCGCGGTCCATCTTGTTGATGAAGGTGATGATCGGAATATCGCGCATACGGCAGACTTCGAAGAGCTTCAGTGTGCGCGGCTCGATACCCTTGGCGGCGTCGATGACCATGATCGCCGCATCCACCGCCGTCAGCGTGCGGTAGGTATCATCGGCAAAGTCCTCGTGGCCGGGCGTATCGAGAATATTGAAGACCCGGTCGTTATATTCGAAGGTCATGACCGAGGTGACGACCGAAATGCCGCGCTCACGCTCGATCTTCATCCAGTCCGAACGGGTCTGGATGCGATCCTTCTTCGCCTTCACTTCACCGGCAAGCTGGATCGCTCCGCCGAACAGCAGAAGTTTTTCGGTAAGCGTGGTCTTACCCGCGTCCGGGTGCGCGATAATAGCAAAGGTGCGGCGGCGGGAGACCGCCTCGGCAAGTGTTTCGGCCATCTGACAAATCCTGTGGAATTGCGGGCTATCTAGCGTTTCAGGCCCGCATTTGCAATTGACCTTGCCGCGATCTCGGCAAACTAATGCCGCATGACCGTTCAAAATGACAATAGCCCCCTTCTCCGTCTCGTCCGTCTCGCCAATGGCGCAGACCTCGAATTGCCGTCCTACGAAACCCGTGGCGCCGCCGGCATGGACCTGCGCGCTGCCGTGCCCGCCGGTGAAACGCTGATCCTGCAACCGGGTGAACGCGCGCTGGTCCCGACCGGTTTCATCTTCGAGGTTCCGCAGGGCTACGAGGCGCAAATCCGCCCCCGCTCCGGCCTCGCCATCAAGAACGGCATCACCTGCCTCAACTCTCCCGGCACGGTGGACAGCGATTATCGCGGCGAAGTGAAGGTCATTCTCGCCAATCTGGGGCAAGACGTTTTTATCATCGAACGCGGCATGCGCATCGCGCAGATGGTGATCGCGCCGGTAACCCAGGTTGTCGTGAGCGAGGTGACGGAGACCTCCGAGACGGCGCGGGGCGCCGGCGGTTTCGGCTCCACCGGCGTTTAGCCACACCGCTTGGCCGCTACGCTGGGCAGCCCGCTTGATCAGACCGTGTGTTCTGCCGTTGCGGCAGGACAGAGGGAGTGGACTGATTGTCTTTGCCGGGCAATTTCGCTATGGATTTGGCGGATTTTCCGGGAAACACTATCATGACGCTGACGACCCTTTTCGCTTATGCTACCGCCCTCTTCATCGCCGCCGCCATTCCCGGCCCCGGCCCCGGCATGACGGCGATCGTGGCGCGAGCTCTGGGTTCAGGCTTTCGGGAAACCTTCTTCATGGGTCTCGGGCTGGTGCTGGGCGACATGATTTACCTGACCGGTGTGATCCTGGGGCTGGCCTTCGTCGCGCAGACCTTTCAGGAAGCCTTCATGGTGCTGAAATTCGCGGGCGCTGCCTATCTTCTCTATATCGCCTGGAAGCTTTGGACCGCCGGCCTGCTGCCACAGGAGCTGAAGGCGAAGAAAAGCACCAGCATGCGGATGTCGTTTCTCTCCGGCCTGCTGATCACACTCGGCAATCCCAAAACCATGCTGTTTTACGTGGCGCTGGTGCCGACGCTGATCGATATCCGCATGATCGGCCCTTCGGAATATGCGACACTTCTCGCCATCACCTTTGTCGTGCTGATGGCGGTTCTCCTGCCTTACATCCTGCTTACGGCCAAGGCGCGTAACCTCCTGAAAAGGCCGAGCGCCTTGACGATCCTCAACCGCACGGCGGCGGGTATTCTGGCGGGAACGGCGACCATGATCGCGATCCGCAGCACGTAAAACAAATTCGTGCATTTATGCGATTTATCGTGAAATTATTCCTGTAATTCGGGGATATTAGGACGAACGTTCGCTAGCTTGAGAAAGCTATTGCTCCTATTCTGCCGCTCAAATCTTGCGGTCTTTACACAGGAGAACACCATGCCCGAAGCCAGAAAGCCCGGACGCGGACGCGTCTATTCCTCTATTACGGAAACAATCGGCGATACGCCGATCGTGCGGCTCGACAAGCTGGCGAAGGAGAAGGGCGTGAAGGCCAACCTTCTCGCCAAGCTCGAGTTTTTCAATCCCATCGCTTCCGTGAAGGACCGCATCGGCGTCGCCATGATCGAAGCTCTGGAAGCGCAGGGCAAGATCACCCCCGGCAAGACCACACTGGTGGAGCCGACCTCCGGCAACACGGGTATTGCCCTCGCCTTTTCCGCCGCCGCGAAGGGCTACAAGCTGATCCTGACCATGCCTGAAACCATGTCGGTTGAGCGTCGGAAAATGCTGGCCCTGCTCGGCGCCGAACTGGTGCTGACCGAAGGCCCGAAGGGCATGAAGGGCGCCATCGCCAAGGCGCAGGAACTGGCCGAGACCCTGCCTGACGCGATCATTCCGCAGCAGTTCGAAAACCCTGCCAATCCGGATATTCACCGCAGGACGACGGCGGAAGAAATCTGGAACGACACCGAAGGCACGGTCGATATTCTCGTCTCGGGCATTGGCACCGGCGGCACCATCACCGGCACGGGCCAGGTGCTGAAATCGCGCAAGCCCGAAGTGAAGGTCATTGCCGTCGAGCCCGCCGACAGCCCGGTTCTTTCCGGCGGCAACCCCGGGCCGCACAAGATTCAGGGCATCGGCGCCGGTTTTGCGCCCGCCATCCTCGACACCGGTATTTATGACGAGATCGTCACCGTCACCAATGATGAGGCTTTCGAAATCGCACGTCTGGCGGCAAGGCTGGAAGGCGTGCCTGTCGGCATTTCCTCGGGTGCGGCGCTGGCGGCAGCCATCAAGGTCGGTGCACGTGAGGAAAATGCCGGCAAGAACATCGTCGTCATCATTCCTTCCTTTGCGGAACGCTACCTTTCGACGGCGCTTTTCGAAGGCCTTGGGCTTTAAGCCACGCTTTCGAGCGCGGTGCGATCCCGCATCCGATTAGCGAATATCCCGATGTGCCGCTGGCCCCGCTGGCGGCACAATGGTTTCTGAGGCAAAGCACCAAGGGCGACCTCCTACGCCGCCGCCGTCAGCCTTTCGCCTGCGATACGATAGGACACAGCTTCCGCCACATGGATGCGACCAACCGTCTGCTTGCCATCCAGATCGGCAAGCGTACGGGCAACCTTGAGAATGCGATGATAACCGCGCGCGGAAAACTTCAGCCGCTCGGCGGCGTCGCGCAGCAATTGCAGCCCGGACGCATCCGGCTCGGCATATTTTTCTATCAAGGTCGTCGTGCAGCGAGCATTCGTGCGAATGGCGGTAAATCCCGCCGCCGCGTAGCGCTCTTGCTGTGCAAGGCGCGCCCGTGCGACACGGGCGGCCACCATTGCACTCGGCTCAGCCGCCATGGGGCGAATGAGATCGGCGGCGGAGACAGCGGGAACGTCGATGCGGATATCGATACGGTCCAGCAGCGGTCCGGAAATGCGGGCCTGATAATCGGTCACACAGCGCGGGCCTCGGGCGCAGCTGAAACCCGGCTCTCCCGCCATGCCGCACCTGCAGGGGTTCATGGCCGCAACGAGCTGGATTTCCGCCGGATAGCTGACGCGATGATTGGCTCGCGCAATGATGCATTCGCCCGTCTCCAGCGGTTGGCGAAGCGCATCCAGCACCTGCGGCGAAAATTCCGGGAACTCATCCAGAAAAAGGACGCCGTGATGGGCAAGCGAAGCCTCGCCCGGTTTGGCGCGCAGCCCTCCGCCGATCAGCGCCGCCATGGTGGCGGAATGGTGCGGCGTGCGGAACGGCCTGCGGTCCGAAAGCTTGCCGCCGGACAATTGGCCGGCGATGGAATGGACCATTGATACTTCCAGCAATTCCGCCGCCTCCAGCGGCGGCAGGATGGAAGGCAGGCGGGCTGCGAGCATGGATTTACCCGAGCCGGGAGGACCGACCATGAGCAGATTGTGGCCGCCGGCAGCGGCCACCTCCAGCGCGCGCCGGGCGCTCTCCTGCCCCTTGATATCAGCTAAATCAGGCAGATTGACCGGATTGGCGCGGATGGCGGGCGTCGGGCGCGACAGAAGCTGAGTGCCGCGAAAATGATTGGCGAGTGCAATGAGACTGCGCGGGGCGAGAATATCGATACCGGCTCCGGCCCAGGCTGCTTCCGGCCCGCTTTCAGCCGGGCAGATAAGCCCCTTGCCGAGCGCATTGGCGCCGATAGCCGCCGGCAGGGCGCCAGAAACCATACCGATGGTGCCATCAAGATTGAGTTCGCCGAGAACCACATAACGTCCCAGCATGTCAGCCGGTATCGCCCCTAAAGCAGCCATGAGGCCAAGCGCAATGGGAAGATCAAAATGCGATCCTTCCTTGGGCAAATCCGCAGGCGCGAGATTGATGGTGACTTTTTTCGCCGGCAGCGCCAGACCCGAAGCATGCAGGGCGGCCTGCACCCTCTCGCGGCTTTCGGCCACCGCCTTGTCTGGCAGGCCGACAATCTGGATGCCGACCTTTCCGGGCGCGACCATGACCTGCACCTCGACGGGCACACCCTCTATGCCCTGAAATGCAACCGTATTAACCCTTGCCACCATGGCCTGCCCCCGCAAACCGGCCGCATCACCAGAGCATCATGCCCTGTTGCAGCCACCCGCAAGCAACGTGCCACAGGGCAAAGAATAAAACAAGAACATCCAGCGAACAATCTCCCGCTGACGATGTATTTTAGTTGTATCTAGTTGTACTGATGGAACAAAGCTGGACCAACAACAGGTCGCGTCAGAAATCCTGAGCTTCGCGCTTTTTCTCAATCGCGTCCCACAAAAGGCTTGCGACATCGGCACCGCCGAATTTGCGCACCTCACGAATGCCGGTCGGCGAGGTGACGTTGATTTCCGTCATATAGTCGCCAATCACGTCAATGCCGACGAAGAGGAAACCGCGCTCCCGCAAGGCCGGACCGATGCGGCGGCAGATTTCCTTCTCCCGCGCCGTCAGTTCCGTCGGTTCCGGTCGGCCGCCGGCATGCATGTTGGAGCGGGCATCGTTTTCCGCCGGTACGCGGTTGATTGCGCCCACCGGTTCACCATCCACCAAGAGGATGCGCTTGTCGCCCTTTCGGACGTCAGGCAGATATTGCTGGGCGATGTAAGGCTCGCGGAACATCTGCCCGAACATCTCCAGCAGCGAGGAGAAATTGCGGTCGTCGCGCGCGGAATGGAAGACGCCTGCGCCGCCATTGCCATAAAGCGGCTTCAGAATGATATCGCCCATTTCATTGCGGAAGCGGGCGATTTCCTCCGCGTCCTTGGTGATCAACGTCTTCGGCATCAGGTCGGCGAATTCGGTGACGAAAATCTTTTCCGGCGAGTTACGGACCCAGGCGGGATCGTTGACGACAAGCGTTTTCGGATGAATGCGTTCCAGCAGATGGGTCGAGGTGATGTAAGCCATGTCGAAGGGTGGATCCTGACGCAGATGGATGACATCCATGGTCGAGAGATCGACACGCTCCGGCTCCGACAGGGAGAAATGGTCGCCCTTGATATCGCGCAGTTCCATCTGCTCCACCGTGGCGTAAATCTTGCCATCGCGCATCGAAAGGCGCTCGGGCGTATAATGGAACAGCCGGTATCCGCGTGCCTGCGCCTCAAGGCTCATGGCGAAGGTGGAGTCACCGGCGATATTGATGCCGGAGACATGATCCATCTGGATCGCGACGTTCTTGATCTTCGCCATGCGCATGTTCCTCTTGCAGCATGCGGACGCCTTCCGGCCCGCCGTGCCCATTGCCTCGTCTTTTCAAGCTTCCCGCATGACCGGGAGAAACCCGGAAATACTTCAGAAAACCCTGAAGATGTAGGGCAGCGACCATTCAAAGGCAACTGCTGCAAGCGGTGGTTTGTGTGAGTTTTATTGAACCTTCACAATTCCGTCGGCGGCGCCGCACCGGCCCCGCCCACCGGAAGGTTTTATGGGTTCAGGCGGCCAGCTTATAGGAGCGGCCGGCAAACAGCTTGTTCTTGACGCGATAGGCGAGAGCCAGCGCCTTGGGGAACGGACGGCGCATGAAAGCGACCTTGCGGACATAGTCATCCACCCGCCAGGTGGCCCATGTTCCCGCAGGGAAATAGGCGACATCCCCGACCCGCAGGATGCTGATCGAACCGTCTTCTGCCGTTACATGCACTTCGCCTTCGAGAATATAGACGGTTTCATCCCAGCCGAAGAACCAGCGGAACTCACCCGCCGTGCAATCCCACATGGCGGTGCTGGAAGCACAGTCGCCGCTTCTGGAGTGATCCGCTGCACGCGCCTGAGGGTTACCGGAAATGATCCAGTCCGGATTGATGGGGGCCGGCTGAAGCCGCAGATCGGTGCAGGATGCGCTGACGACAGTCTCGTCTTTTGACCGGCGCAAATAGGCCGGCAATATCGGCACCGTGCGGACCGCCATGGTTGCTGCGGCAGCGAACATCATTTTGAAGGACATATTAGAAAACCCCCGTGAAATATTGGAGGTCTTCTATCATCGGGATCGTAACAAAGCGGTTTTGACAATCGGCGCAATTTTAGTCATCGCGCCGATTTCTGCGGTGCGCTCAGGCCGTCGCCATTTGCGCGGGCTGCGTCGCCAGCTGGTCGGCTTTGCCGGCAATGCGCTTGCCGGTTTCGCTGGAGAAGAAGTGCAGTTTTTCCGGCGCGATCGTGACGGAGAGCGCGGACGGAACCTCGACATCGGGCGGGAAAGCAATTGTCAGGCTCTGGTCGCCGATCATGCCGTGGATGAGACGCTGCGAACCCAGTTCCTCGATATAATCGACCCGAAGCGGGAAGCCCTGCTCACCTGCCGTAGCGAGGCGGAAATCCTCCGCCCGCATGCCCACCGTTATCGGGCCGGAGGCAGGCGCGAAACCGCTGAGCGCAAAGAGCGCCGGACCGATGGCGAGGCTATCGCCATGTAGTTCGGCATTCAGCAGGTTCATGGCGGGAGAGCCGATGAAACTGGCGACAAAGGTGGAGGCGGGCGTGTGGTAGACGTCAAGCGGCGCGCCGATCTGTTCGATACGACCGCCATTCAGCACAACAAGGCGATCGGCCAGCGTCATGGCCTCCAGCTGATCATGGGTGACGTAAATCGAGGTGGTGCCGAGGCGTTTTTGCAGACGCTTGATTTCGCCGCGCATCGAAACGCGCAGCTTGGCATCGAGGTTGGACAAAGGCTCATCGAACAGGAAGGCCGCCGGCTTGCGCACGATGGCGCGCCCCATGGCGACACGCTGCCGCTGGCCACCCGAAAGGGCGCGGGGCTTGCGATCCAGATAGGGTTCGAGCTGCAGCATACGCGCAGCTTCCGCCACGCGCGCATCGATCTCCGACTTCGGCGTCTTGCGGTTCTTCAACCCATATTCCAGATTCTCGCGCACCGACATATGCGGATAAAGTGCATAGTTCTGGAACACCATGGCAATATCGCGATCGGCCGGATCGGTCTGGTTGACCACCCGGTCGCCGATCTTCACCGTGCCTTCGGAAATATCCTCCAGGCCGGCAACCATGCGCAGAAGCGTGGACTTGCCGCAGCCGGAGGGACCGACGAGAACAATGAACTCGCCATCCTTGATATCGATATCGACGTGATGCACGGCGCGCACGCCGCCATGATAATCCTTGCAGACCTGACTGATTTCTATCGCGGCCATTTCGGTCTCCTTATTTATCGCTTTCGGTCAGGCCCTTGATGAACCAGCGCTGGAAAATGACGACGATCAGCACCGGCGGCAGCATGGCCAGCACGGCGAGCGCGAAAGCTTCGTTGTAATCGGGAATTTGCGAACCGACCCAGACCTGCAGGATCGACTTGATGCCACGCATCAGGGTGAAGAAACTTTCATCCGTCGTCATCAGCATGGGCCAGAGATACTGGTTCCAGCCATAAACGAACATGATGATGAAGATCGCCGCCATCATGGTGCGCGACAGCGGAATGAGAACGTCTATGAAGAACTTCACCGGCCCCGCACCATCGATACGGGCGGCCTCAAGCAGCTCCTCGGGAACGGATTTGAAGAACTGCCGGAAATAGAAGGTGCCCGTCGCCGAAGCGAGAAGCGGCACGATGAGGCCGGTATAAGAGTTCAGAAGACCAAGTTTGCTCATCACCTCGTAGGACGGCATGATGCGCACTTCGAGCGGCAGAAGCAGCGTGGTGAAAATGATCCAGAAGGCGAGCGTTGCAAAACGGAAGCGGAAATAGACGATCGCATAGGCCGCCGTCATCGACAGGACGATCTTGCCGACGGCAAAACCGATGCCGAGGATCAGCGAATTCAGCACCATGTTGAGACCCGTCACCTGTCCGGTGAAACCACCCTTCTGGGTCAATACCTTTTCGTAGGTCTCGATGAAATTGTCGCCGGGAACGATCGCCAGACCGGTGCGGTGGATTTCCGCCGCCGTGTGGGTGGACGTCATGAAGGCAACGATAACAGGCAAGATCAGAAACAGCGCGCCAATGATCAGCACCAGATGATCGAGGGGTTTTGTCTTGTACATTGGCTTTCCCTCAATTGTAGTGGATGCGCTTTTCGATGAAGCGGAACTGGATGATGGTGAGAACAAAGACGACCAGCATCAGGATGACGGACTGAGCCGACGAGCCGCCGATGTCATTTCCGCGGAAACCGTCCAGGAACACCTTGTAGACGAGCGTGATCGGGTTGTTGGCTGCCTTGTCCTTCACCATCACGTCGATGACGCCGAACGTGTCGAAGAGCGCATAGGTGATGTTGATGATCAGCAGGAAGAAGGCCGTGGGTGCCAGAAGCGGCATGATGACAGTCCAGAACCGGCGAAAACCGGAGCGGCAGTCGATGGAGGCGGCTTCCCGCACGGAGACCGGCACACCCTGGAGACCGGACAGGAAGAAGATGAAGTTGTAGGGGATCTGCTTCCAGACCGCGACGACGATCATGGCGAAGGCCGTATCGAAGTAATTGAGGCCGACCTTCATGTCCCAGCCGAGAAACGCAGCCATCTTCACGAAGGGCCCTATATGCTGGTCGAAAAACATCATGCCAATGAGGCCGGCGACGGGCGGCGCGATGGCATAGACGGAAATCAGCAGCGTCTTGTATGTCGAGCTGCCGCGAATGACCGCATCCGCCTTGACGGCGAGCAGCAGGCCGAGCGCCAGCGAAAAGAAAGTGACCAGCACGGTGAAGACAACCGTGAATTTGGCGATGCTGAGATATTCGGGGCTGAAGATCGCATCCGAATAATTGGCAAGTCCGACAAAGGAAGCGCCAAACCCGAACGGGTCTTCGATATAGAAAGACGAATGTATGGCCTGAACCGATGGCCAGTAGAAAAAGATGAAAATCACCGCAAGCTGCGGCGCCAGAAACAGATAGGGCACAAAGGACGAGGAGAACTGCACGCGCTTCATGCCGGCTTCTGCGGGCTTGGCGGGTTTTCCAGCCTTTGCGGACCGACCGGAGAAAAACCGGCGCGGTTGAGACGATGTATAGGCCACGCTTGCGCCTCCTTATCCAGAAGCGAGCCTCCCTTCCGTTGGAAAGGAGGCTCGACAACGGTCATTGGTTTCGAAAAGATCGATCAGCCAGCCGTCTTGGCGAAGCGGGCCAGAAGGTCGTTGCCTTCCTTCTCGATGATCTCGAAAGCAGCCTTCGGCGTGACTTCGCCGGAGAAGATGCGGTTATATTCGCGTTCCATGACGGCGCGGATCTGCGGGTAGAAGCCGAGGCGGTAACCCTTCGACCATTCGCCGCCCGGCAGCGACAGCTGCTGGATACCGACTTCCGCAACCGGCTTTTCCTTGTAGTAGCCTTCAGCCTTGGCCTTTTCGTAAGCGGCCTTGGTGATTGCGACGTAACCGGTCGCCTTGTGGTAGAAGACCTGGATTTCCGGCGAGGTCAGGAACTGGAAGAAGTCGGCCACGCACTTGTTTTCGGCTTCAGACTTGCCCGACATTGCGAAGAGGGCGGCGCCGCCGATGAAGGAGTTGGTGCCAGCGCCCTTGATAGAGCCCCAGTAGGGAAGGAAGGTTGCCGAGAACGGCATGGTCGCCGTCTTCTGCAGGCCGCCGAAGGAGCCCGAAGAACCGATCCAGAAGGCGACCTTGCCTTCTTCGAACGGCTTCTGGTTGTCGTTCCAGCCGGCGCCGTAATAAGCGAACAGGCCCTTGTCCTTCCAGTCCTTCAGCTTGTCGAACATCATGACGAGGTTCGGGTCGGTGACCTTGAGCTTGGTGTCGGTGACGCTGTCGTAACCGTTGTTATTGGTTGCGAACTGGATGTTGTTACGGGAGAAGAAGTTCTCCGTGAACTGCCAGGTCAGCTGCGACTGAACGAGAGGAATGTAGCCGGCTTCCTTCAGCTTCGGCGCAACCTTCTCGAACTCTTCCCAGGTCTTCGGGGCTTCGACGCCGGCCTTCTTCAGGGCTTCGTCGTTGACGTACATGATGGGAGCGGAGGAGTTGAACGGCATGCCGACAAACTTGCCGTCAGCGGCAGCGTAGAAATAACGCACGCCGTTGATGAAGGCGTCACGGTCGAACTTGTAACCGGCCTTGTTGATGAGGTCTTCGGCAGGAATGACAGCGCCCTTGGCGTTGATGATGGTGGCAGCGCCAGCGTCAAAAACCTGAAGGATGTTCGGCTGTTCGCCCGAACGGAAAGCAGCGATGCCGCTGGCCAGCGCTTCTTCATAGGAGCCCTTGGAAACCGGCGTCAGAGCGCATTCCTTCTGGGCTTCGTTGAACTTCTGCGAAACTTCGTTGATGACTTCGCCGTTACGGCCGCCCATGCCGTGCCACCAGGTGATGTTGGTAGCAGCCATGGAAGACGTCGCCGAAATGCTGACGGCCACTGCGGCCATGGAAATCTTCTTCAACATTACTAAATCCTCTCCACCATTTATTGGGGTGAGGATGCGAATAGAGGCGTTCCATGACGCCTCTTTGACAGTTCCATGTCAGATTTATTACAGCGGATGGCGAAAATCTCAGTCGGCTATGCGCTTTATGGGCCGCGCCGGATTTCCCACTATCGTCAGGCCCGGCGGCACATCGCGCGTCACCACCGACCCGGCGCCGACAATCGCACCGTCGCCAATGGTGATGCCCGCCAGAAGGATCGCTCCGCCGCCGATCCAGACATCTCGCCCGATCGTGACAGGCTTTGCGATTTCAATGCCTTGCGCCCGCGGCACCGGATCCAGATGGTGTTCCGCACAATAAATCTGCACCGCAGGCCCCAGCATCGCGCCGTCGCCTATCGCGACCTTCGCGGAATCGAGAATGGTGCAGCCGGCATTGAGATAGACATTCTTGCCCAGCGTGATGTTGAAACCGTAAGCGCAATGAAACGGCGCTTCAAGAAATGCGCCTTCCCCGACAGAATTAAAGAGAGCACGCAGCAGCGGTGCAATCGCCCCGCGCTCATCCGGCGGCATCGTATTGTGCTGGTGGACGGCCTTTCGCGCCCGCCAGCGCAATATATCCAGCTCGGCATCCATGCAGCTGTACCATTCGCCCGCGGCCATTTTTTCCCGCTCGGTGGACATTGTTTCCCTCCCCTCAAAAGGCGTCGATAAAATGCTGTGGCAGGCGGTGCGGCAGGATCGCGACAATATCGAAACGCAGCGAAAACCGCGCGCCGTCCTTGCGGCGGGCGAGCCAGAGATCGGCGGCCGCCCGGATGCGCTGCTGAGAATGGAAGCCGACAGCATCAACCGCACCGGTGCCTGAGGACCGCGCCTTGACCTCGATGATGGCAACGAGGTCCTTCTTGCGGGCGATGAGGTCGATTTCCCCCAGCCGGGTGCGATAACGAATGGCGAGGATGCGATATCCCTTCAGCAGCAGGTAAAGTGCCGCCCAATATTCCGCGGCATGGCCGCGTCGCTCGGCTTTGCGCCTTTTATTGCTTCGCCCGTCAGCGGCCATCCGTTTCCTTCATATCCAGCAGCCTTTGATAAAGCTCCTTGCGCGGCAGGCCCGTCAGCTTCGCCGCTTCCCCCGCGGCCTTGGCGGCCGACATGGTGGCGACGAGATCCTTCAGAAGCTTCTCGACATCCTCGATGTCGGGGATCTCATCATAGGAGGGCGGCTCCACCAGAAGCACGATCTCGCCCTTCACCACGCGGTCGCCATCGTAATAATCTGCAAGTTCGCCAAGCGTACCGCGCCGGAATTCCTCGAAAGTCTTCGTCAGTTCGCGGCAGACCACGGCGCGGCGGTCGCGGCCGAGCACCTCCGACGCGACCTTGACGGAAGCGCCGATACGGTGCGGCGATTCAAAGAAGATAAGAGTGGCCGGGATTTTCGCCAGCGCGGCAAAACGGTCGCGCTTGCCGCGATCCTTCACGGGCAGAAAGCCAGCAAACAGGAAGGCGTCGCTCGGCATGCCCGAACCGACGAGGGCGGCAAGCGGCGCGGATGCGCCCGGCACCGGCACGACCCTATGTCCGGCTTCAAGCGCCAGTTGACCAAGGCGGTAACCGGGATCGGAAACCAGCGGCGTTCCGGCATCCGATACCAGCGCCACGGACTTTCCGGCCTCGAGAGCTGCGATGAGCTTCGGTCCCGCTTCGTTGGCGTTGTGCTCGTGATAGGAGAGCGGGCGGGTGCGGATACCGTAACGTTCGAGCAGGATGCGGGTGACGCGCGTGTCCTCGCAGGCGAGAACATCGGCGGAGGCCAGCGTTTCCAGCGCGCGAATGGTGATATCACCAAGATTGCCGATGGGCGTGGCCACGAGATAGAGGGCGGGCTCCAGCGGTCGCGCGGCAATGGCGGCCGTCCCGATCCTGAAGCTCTTCATATCTCTGTTGTCGCTGTTCGATATTTCTTCCGTCACACGGCTTCCAATCATTCTGGCCGATAATTCCCGGCCGGTCGCTCCGGTTTCCCCTCTTTATGGGCAATAGAAAACCGGCGAACAAGCTCCATGGATGGTTCCAGCCTGTGGATCATGCTGTATAGCAGCAAAATGAGCGGCGGCAGACGCACTCGGCTCTTGCATTTTCTGCAATAACTCTGCCATTTTGCCCGTCCACATTGTCCGGCTTTGCGGCCGGTGAAGACTCTTCTTGCCGATCCGGCGGTGGCCGGTTCGCAACGGTTGAAAGCGGTAGCGTCCATGCGTATTACTCTTGAGCGGTCGAACCTTCTGAAATCGCTGAACCACGTCCACCGGGTTGTCGAGCGTCGCAACACGATTCCGATCCTGTCCAACGTCCTCCTGCGCGCATCCGGCGCCAATCTGGACATGAAGGCGACCGACCTCGATCTGGAAATCACCGAAGCGACCCCGGCCATGGTGGAGCAGGCGGGTGCCACAACCGTGCCGGCGCACCTGCTTTATGAAATCGTGCGCAAGCTGCCTGATGGTTCCGAAGTGCTTCTGGCGACCAACCCGGACGGCTCCTCGATGACCGTTGCCTCCGGCCGTTCGAAGTTCTCGCTGCAATGCCTTCCGGAGACGGATTTCCCCGACCTGACCGCCGGCACTTTCAGCCACACCTTCAAACTGAAGGCGACCGATCTGAAGATGCTGATCGACCGGACGCAATTTGCGATTTCGACGGAAGAAACGCGTTATTATCTGAACGGCATTTTCTTCCACACCATCGAAAGCAATGGCGAGCTGAAGCTGCGCGCCGTCGCCACCGACGGTCACCGCCTGGCGCGCGCCGATGTGGATGCGCCGTCCGGTTCCGAAGGCATGCCCGGCATCATCATTCCGCGCAAGACCGTTGGTGAACTGCAGAAGCTGATGGACAATCCTGAGCTGGAAGTCACCGTCGAAGTTTCGGATGCGAAAATCCGCCTGACCATCGGTTCTGTCGTCCTGACGTCGAAGCTGATCGACGGCACTTTCCCCGATTACCAGCGCGTGATCCCGACTGGCAACGACAAGGAAATGCGCGTCGATTGCCAGACCTTCGCACAGGCCGTGGACCGCGTCTCCACCATTTCTTCCGAGCGCGGCCGCGCCGTGAAGCTCGCGCTTACCAACGGCCAGCTGACGCTGACCGTCAACAACCCGGATTCGGGCAGTGCGACGGAAGAAGTGGCCGTCGGCTATGATAATGATTCGATGGAAATCGGATTCAACGCCAAATATCTCCTCGACATCACCTCGCAGCTTTCCGGCGACGATGCGATTTTCCTGCTGGCCGACGCTGGCTCGCCGACGCTCGTTCGCGACACCGCCGGCGATGATGCGCTTTATGTTCTGATGCCGATGCGCGTTTGAAACGGGAATTTTCTGCAAATTTCATCAAAAAGCCGGTGAAACCCTTCACCGGCTTTTTTTGATTCGACGACGGCGCATTTCAAACCGTAGGGCGAATTTTTCCAGTTACGACATTTTGCCTTGTTTTTGCGCCAAATGGGATCAACATTGCGTAACAGTTTTTTGACAATGACCAAAAGCATCTGAGGGAACTATGGCACTTAACCTGAAGCAACGGCTTGAACAGAAATTTGAAGAAGAAATCCGCTTTTTCAAGGGTATGGTCAGCCAGCCGAAAAAAGTCGGGGCCATTGTGCCGACATCGTCCATCACGGCGAAAAAAATGGCGAGTGTCATCAATCCCCATTCCGGCCTGCCGGTTCTAGAACTCGGCCCGGGCACCGGCGTCATCACCAAGGCCATTCTGGCGCGCGGCATCAAGCCGGAGAACCTGACCGCCATCGAATATTCGACCGATTTCTACAATCAGCTGCTCAGAAGCTATCCGGGCGTCAATTTCATCAATGGCGACGCCTTCGATCTCGATGCGACGCTTGGCGAACACAAGGGTCAGATGTTCGACAGCGTCGTCTCCGCCGTGCCGATGCTGAATTTTCCCATGGCCGCCCGTATCAAGCTTCTCGACGAATTGCTGAAGCGTGTACCCCATGGGCGTCCCGTCGTGCAGATATCCTACGGTCCGATCTCCCCGATCGTCGCGCAGCCGCACCTCTACCATATCCGCCATTTCGATTTTATCGTGCGCAATATTCCGCCGGCGCAATTGTGGACCTATACGCGGGCCTGATTGCCCGACAGGATAGGCAAGGCCGTCATTTCCCGGTCGCGACGAATGGTTAGGGTGTTGATTTGCCCTTTCCATCGCCTTTGAGGACCGATTTTCATGCATGCGCTCTACATCACCCACCCCCAGGTCAAGATCGATGCGGATGTCCCCGTTCCCGAATGGGGGCTTTCGGAGAGGGGGGCCGAGCGGGCACGGGAGGCGAGCCGCCTGCCCTGGGCGCGGTCATTACGCCGCATTGTTTCCAGCGCCGAAACCAAGGCGATTGAAACCGCCCGCATCCTCGCCGAAACCTCCGGAGCTGGGATAGAAATCGTCGAGGCGATGCATGAAAACGACCGGTCTGCCACCGGCTTCCTGCCACCGTCGGAATTCGAGAAGGCGGCGGACTGGTTCTTCGCCAACCCCGAGGAAAGTTTTCACGGCTGGGAGCGCGCCATCGATGCGCAGGCACGGATCGTTGAGGCCGTCAAAGCCGTTCTCGATCGACACGACCCGCAGCAGCCGATCGCCTTTGTTGGTCATGGCGGCGTGGGTACGCTCCTGAAATGCCATATTGAAGGCCGCGGCATCAGCCGCAGCAAGGACCAGCCGCCCGGCGGCGGCAATCTGTTCCACTTTTCCATCGCCGAATTTTCACTTGCAGCCGCGTCGCCCACATGCGACTGGACGGCAATGGAAACATGGCAGGGATAAGACAATGACCGCGCGCGAAAAACTCATCGTCGGGCTGGATGTTCCGACTGTGCAGCAGGCCGAAGAGATCGTCTCGAAAATCGGTGATGAGGTTCTGTTCTACAAGATCGGTTATCAGCTGGTATTCGCCGGCGGTCTCGAATTCGCGCGTGACCTTGTCCAGAGCGGCAAGAAGGTCTTTCTCGACATGAAGTTGCTCGACATCGACAACACGGTCGCTTCCGGTGTCGAAAACATCGCCCGCATGGGCATGTCGATGCTGACCCTGCACGCCTACCCCAAAGCGATGCGCGCCGCAGTGAAGGCTGTGGAAGGCTCCGGCCTCTGCCTGCTGGGCGTCACCGTGCTGACCTCGATGGATGACGTTGATCTGGCCGAAGCCGGTTACGCCTCGGATGCCCGTTCGCTGGTACTGCGCCGGGCGGAACAGGCGCGCGAGGCGGGTATGGGCGGCATCGTCTGTTCGGCAGAGGAATCGACAGCCGTGCGCGAAATTCTCGGTCCGGATCTTGCCGTCGTTACCCCCGGCATTCGCCCGGCCGGCGCAGATCTTGGTGATCAGAAGCGGGTGATGACACCCTATGACGCCATCAAGGCCGGCTCGAGCCATCTGGTCGTCGCCCGCCCGATCGTTCGGGCGGAAGATCCGAAGGCGGCGGCCCGCGCCATTCTTGATGACATGCTGCGCGCCAGCTTTCCGGCCAATCAGTAACGACGACAGGAGGAGATGAAATGGCAAAGGGATATTGGATCGCTCAGGTCGATGTGCGCGACAGCGAGCGTTACAAGGACTACGTCTCCACAGCCAAGCCCGCCTTCGAGCGGTTCGGCGCCAATTTTCTGGCTCGCGGCGGTTCGGTGACAGAACTGGAAGGCAAGGCGCGTGCGCGCAACGTTATCATCGAGTTCCCGTCCGTCCAGCATGCGATTGACTGCTACAACTCTCTAGAATACCAGGCGGCGGCAAAAATCCGCCAGGAAGTAGCAGATGCGGAATTGATGATCGTCGAAGGAATTTGACGGCCGTCAACCGCATTTCCAAAACCGGCCCCTGCCCTGCGACAACATCTCTTCACGCGCGCGCGGCTTTGGGCTAAGAGACTGAAAAACGCTTTATCGACAGCTTCTGAGGAGCCTCCCATGACCTTGGCCAACCTTCCACCCCTCGTTACCGTTTTTGGCGGTTCGGGTTTTGTCGGGCGGCATGTCGTGCGGATACTTGCGAAGCGCGGTTATCGCATCCGCGTCGCCGTACGCCGCCCCGATCTTGCCGGCTTCCTGCAGCCGCTCGGCAATGTCGGCCAGATTTCCTTCGCCCAGGCGAACCTGCGTTATCGCGACTCCATTGTCAAAGCCGTGGAAGATGCTGATCATGTGGTCAATTGTGTCGGCATCCTGACTGAAAGCGGTCGCAACACCTTTGACGCCGTCCAGGAATTCGGCGCGAAAGCCATTGCCGAAGCGGCCCGTGATGCTGGCGCCACGCTAACGCATATTTCCGCCATCGGCGCGGAAGCCAATTCGCAGACCGGTTATGGCCGCACCAAGGGCCGCGCCGAGGCCGCCATCCATTCCATCCTGCCCGGCGCCGTGATCCTGCGCCCCTCGATCATTTTTGGACCGGAAGACGATTTCTTCAACAAATTCGCCAAGATGGCCCGTAACCTGCCGTTCCTGCCGCTGATCGGCGGCGGACAAACCAAATTCCAGCCGGTTTATGTCGAAGATGTCGCCGAAGCCGTCGCCCGCAGCGTCGATGGCAAGCTGAAGCCCGGCGCCATTTACGAACTGGGCGGCCAGGACATCATGACGTTCCGCGACTGTCTTGAGGCGGTTCTAGCCGCAACGTACCGCCAGCGTCCTTTCGTCGACCTGCCTTTCGGTATCGCCTCAACGGTCGCCAAGCTCACTTCGCTGGTGCCGCTGATTAAGCCGCCGCTGACGGTCGATCAGGTGACCATGCTGAAAAAGGACAATGTCGTTTCCGCCGACGCGGAAAAGAACGGCCTGACGCTGGAGGGTATCGGCATCACCCCCGTTCGGGTCGCCTCCATCCTGCCGTCCTACATGGTGCAATATCGCACCCACGGCCAGTTCTCAAACGCAGGCAAAGCGGCCTGAAGCTCAGGCCTGCAGCGCCAGCAATTTCAACGAAAGCGGGAGCCATTCCCGCTTTTTGTTTTTGCGCAATTCAATTGCAACCAAACCGCTATTCGTGCATTTTTCCCTCAACTGCAGGGGAGGTGTAGAATGAACTAAAGCAGATTTCTAAAGCCGGGTAAAAGTTAACGGCCATCCGGCCGCCACAGGCAAGCGTGGCACAAGCGCAACTGTGGAAAAGACTTCGCATTAACCCGGTATTCAACAAGCTGCTTTATTGATATTCGCCACATTCCAAACATATCCCGAACCCTCACTTCACACACGGCGGCACGATCCGCGCGAACGAACGTCTGAAAGGCAATAATAAAATGGGCAGATCTATCGCACTCTTTTTTGCGTGTGCGGCTTTAGTGGTTCTGGCGGGTTCTTTCATGGCGCCGGGAACGGTTGCAGCGGGCAAGAGCGGCTGCGCTCCCGCCTATGGCGTCGACCCCTGCGCAACGGCTTCGATCAGCACCAACTGATCGGCTTTTAAAAGTTTCAAAGAAAAAGCGCCGCCGGTTCTCCGGGGCGCTTTTTCTGTTTCTGTTCATTCATCGCGGACGGGGTTATTCCCGTCCTCGGTTCAGCCGAAAACCAGAAGCGCAATCAGCCCCAGCGAACCGATGGCGATGCGCCACCAGGCGAAGGGTGCAAAGCCCCGCCGCGACACAAAATCCAGCAAAGAGCGCACAACAAAGAGGCCGGAGACAAAAGCGGCGATGAAACCGACGGCGATCAGCGCGCCGTCATCGAAGCTCAGCGCATCGCGGTTTTTATAAAGGTCGAGCGTGAAAGCGCCGAGCATGGTCGGCATCGCCAGAAAGAACGAAAACTCGGCGGCGGAGCGCTTGTCCGTGCCCATCAGCAGCGAACCGACGATTGTGGCGCCGGATCGCGACGTGCCGGGAATCATCGCAAGGCACTGGAAGAGGCCGATCTTGAAGGCAAGCGACGGCGGATAATCCATGATGTCGGTATATTTCGGTTTCAGCGGCATGCGGTCGACCGCAAGCAAAATGACGCCGCCGATGATCAGCACCACGCAGATGAGCATCGGCGTTTCAAACAGCACGGTCTTGATGAAATCATGCGCCAGGGCGCCGATTATCGCCGCCGGCAGGAAGGCGAGAGCGACGGCCAGCACGAAACGACGCGCCCTGGCGTTTGTCGGCAGGGCCAAGGCTATAGACACAAGCTTTTGAAAATAAACAAGAAGGATCGCAAGGATCGCGCCGAGCTGAATGAGGACGGCAAAGGTGTTGCCGGGTGATTTGAAGCCGAGGAAATGCCCGGCCAGCAGCACATGCGCCGTGGAGGAAACGGGGATGAACTCCGTCAGACCCTCGATAATGCCCAGCAGAAGCGCGCTGATGATCGATTGGTCACCCATGAGGTATCCTTCTTTTCAGGGGGAAAGTGGCAATGGAAGGCAATTGCGTTAAACTTGTTTTAAAGTAGCCAAGCTCTTATAGCGTCTTGATGAAGCGAAACTGAAAAAGTTTTCCGGCAAATGCCGATCATGACAACCAATCGTAAAAATTGAGTACCGATGCCAACTCTCTATCACTCTCCGATGTCGACCGCATCCCGGTTCGTTCGTCTGATCCTTGCGGAATACGGGTTCCAGACCGATCTCGTGGAGGAGCAGCCGTGGGAAAGACGGCGGGAGTTTCTGGCGCTCAATCCGGCCGGCACCCTGCCGGTCTATCTCGATGACAATATGCGCTCGCTGAGCGGGCCTTATGTGCTTGCCGAATTTCTCGATGAAACGCATGGCGTTCTGAAGCGCGACCGCCGGCTTCTGGCGGAAGACCCGTTTCAGCGCGCGGAAATCCGCCGCCTGACGGAGTGGTTTCTGCAGAAGATGGAAAATGACGTGACCCGGCCGCTGGTGCGGGAACGGGTCTATAAATTGCAGATGACGGCGGCCCAGGGCGGCGGACCGCCGGATTCCAAGCTGCTGCGCACCGCCCGCAACAATATCCGCCAGCATATCAAATATCTGGAATGGCTGGCCGGTTCGCGCACATGGCTCGCCGGCGATCGGTTGAGCTATGCCGACCTTGCCGCAGCCGCCGGCGTTTCGGTGCTGGACTATCTCGGCGAGATCAACTGGCTCGAAGCGCCGATTGCCAAAGAATGGTATCAGCGGCTGAAATCGCGCCCGTCCTTCCGGCCGTTCCTGAGCGAGCGCATTCCGCGCCTTGCCCCCTCCTCCCACTACGCCGATCTGGATTTCTAAGTTCCAGTCCTGCTGGTTGTTTGCTGTGGCCTGCGGCTCAGCCTATATATGCCGCAGAATAGCCCGCAGGAGAAACGACCATCGACGTCGCGAGCGAAAAGCAGCGGATACGCGCGCACAAACTGACGGACTTCGTTCGTCAGGAAGCGCTTTCGCTCGGCTTCGATCTCTGTCGCATCACCGCCCCAGACAGCATTCCGCTCGCGCCGGAACGGCTGAGACAGTTTCTCGACAACGGCTATCACGGCACGATGGCGTGGATGGAGGAAACGGAAGCCCGCCGGGCGGAGCCGAAAACGCTCTGGGGCGACGTGCGCTCCATCGTCATGTTCGGACTGAACTACGGCCCGGAAGAAGATCCGCGCGACCTGCTTTCCAAACCGGACAAGGCCGCCATTTCGGTCTATGCCCGCAACCGCGATTATCACGACATCATCAAGGGGCGGTTGAAGGAGATCGCAACCCGTTTTGCCGCGCGCGCCGGCGAGGATGTGAAGGTCTTTGTCGATACCGCGCCTGTGATGGAAAAGCCGCTCGCCGCCGCAGCCGGTCTCGGCTGGCAGGGCAAGCACACAAACCTAGTAAGCCGCACCCATGGCTCATGGCTGTTTCTCGGCAGCATGTTCACCACGGCCGAACTCTGTCTCGATGAGGCCGAAAAGGATCATTGCGGTTCCTGCCGCGCCTGTCTCGATGCCTGTCCGACGGCTGCCTTTCCCGCACCCTATCAATTGGACGCTCGCCGCTGCATCTCCTATCTCACCATCGAGCACAAGGGGCCGATCCCGCACGAGTTCCGGCCGATGATCGGCAACCGCATCTATGGCTGCGACGATTGCCTTGCCGCCTGTCCGTGGAACAAATTTGCGGCCAGCGCCTCCGAGATGAAACTGCAGGCGCGCGAGGATCTGAAGGAACCTTCCATCGCCTTCCTGCTCACGCTCGATGACGCTGCGTTTCGCAGTTTCTTCAGCGGCTCACCGGTCAAGCGCATCGGCCGCAATCGCTTCATCCGCAATGTGCTGATCGCGGCGGGAAACTCCGCAGACCGGCAATTCGTGGAACAATGCAAGGCGCTTGCGGAAACTGACCCTTCGCCCGAGGTGCGCGGCATGGCCGCATGGGCTTTGTCACGGCTTATGGACAGGGACGAATTCCGTACATACTCTGCCGGTCGCGCCCCGGAGCCTGATCCGGAGGCGGAAATGGAATGGCAACTGGCAGAGGCGTGAACCATGCATGTGATGATTTTTGGCGCGGGATATTCGGGCAAGGCCATTGCAAACGCGCTGAAACCCGAGGCCGCAAGCCTTTCCGGCACCACACGCAGCAAAGACAAGTTCGCAAGCCTCGCCGCAGCGGGCATGACGCCGTTCCTCTTTGACGGGGTCCATCTCAATGACGAGCTCATCACCGCCATGGGCAATGTGACGCATCTCGTACAATCCGTCGCGCCGGGCAGCGATGGCGATCCGTTGCTTGCGCTTCTGGGCGGCGATCTGGAAAAGTTCCTGCCCAATCTGACATGGGTCGCTTATCTTTCCACCGTCGGTGTTTATGGCGACCATCACGGCGCCTGGGTGGACGAGACGACACCCTGCCGCCCTGTTTCCGCGCGCTCCGTGGAACGGGTAGCCGCTGAGGCTGCCTGGACTGAAGCAGCCCAAAAGGCGAATGTGCCGCTTTCCATCCTGCGCCTGTCCGGAATTTATGGCCCGGGACGTAATGCCTTCATGAATTTCGAGAAGGGAACTGCGCGGCGGCTTGTGAAGAAGGACCAGGTGTTCAATCGCATCCGCGTCGAGGATATCGGTGCCGCACTTGCCTTTCTGGCACGAAAAAACGAACGCGGTATCTTCAACGTGACAGATGATGAACCCTGCCCGCCGCAGGATGTGGTGAGCTTCGCAGCGACGCTGATGGGCGTGGAATCGCCGCCCGAGCAGGCTTTTGAAACCGCCGATCTGACGCCGATGGCGCGCTCTTTCTATGGCGAGAACAAGCGCGTTTCGAACGCCAGAATACGCGATCTTGGCTTCGATTTCCGCTTTCCGGAGTACAGACTCTCCCTGAAACAATTGTGGGAAAACGGCCTCTGGCGAGGCTGAGAATGGTCCCATCGAAAGCGATGAAAAATCCTTCCAATCCGGCTTTTGCGGATGGTTTTCGTCTTATTTCAGCTAATTAGGACTTTATTAACCATCCAAAAATCACTAAAATCGTAGTCATTAGAAAAATATTTCACTCACATTTCGTGAAGTGGATTCACGAAGCCGTGACTTGCAACAACATTTCCATTGAGCGTTGATTCTGCATTATTTTTTCCGAATTGTGACAGGGATGGCCAGACGACGCCTTTCCGGCTAACGATCACGAATATTACAGACTGTAACAGTTCGTGATTTGAGATCAGCTTTTTTTCGCCATTTTTCCCTCGCCCTACAATCTCGCATCAAAAGGCGTTCAGGCCAGTTCATGGCCGTTTAGCAAGGGCACAATCAATCGGCGCGGGGCCGATTTTCAGGGAAGCACAGTTTGTTGAATATCCGTCGTATAACTTTCACCGCTGCAACTATCGCCGCCTGTTCCATCATTGCGCCTCTTCAGGCGAATGCGGCAAATGGTTGTGGAGGCGCATCGTGGTATGCGTTGACCTCCAAGACTGCTTCTGGCGAGCGCATGAACGCCGCCAACCTGACCGCCGCCCACCGCTCGCTGCGGTTCGGCACCAAGGTCAAGGTGACCAATGCCCGCAATGGCAAGGCCGTTGTGGTGCGCATCAACGACCGCGGGCCGTTCATCAAGGGTCGCGTTCTCGATCTTTCCAAGGCGGCCGCCAAGAACATCGGCATGATCAACTCCGGCACCGCCAAGGTTTGCTACGAGATCGTCAAGGCCGATTGAGCCTTGCCCTCGCCGCCATTCGCGTCTACCAACCGGGCTTATCAGAAGAACGAGGTAGACAATGCGTTTAGGCGGGCGTTTGGCCGGAGCAATCGAAGTATTGGCGGATATTGAGGGACGCAGGCGTCCCGTCGCCGATGCTCTGAAAGATTGGGGCCTTGCCCATCGTTTCGCCGGTTCCGGCGACCGGGCGGCAATCGGCAACATCGTCTATGACGCGCTGCGCATGAAACTGTCGCACGCCTGGCTGATGGATGACGATAGCGCCACCTCTCTCGGTTATGCGGTTCTGCTGCGCCAATGGGGCAAGAGCTTTTCGGACCTTTCGGCAGAATTCGACGGCGACAAATTCGCTCCCGCCGCACCGGACGAACAAAGGCAACAGGCCTTTCTCTCCCGTTCCCTCGATGACGCACCGGCCCATATTCAGGGCGACATACCCGAATGGGTGCAATCTTCCCTCGAAACGGCATTCGGAGAGCGCTGGCTCGCCGAGGCGCAGGCGCTGAACGAGCGCCCCACGCTTGATCTGCGCGCCAATACCTTGAAAGCGACGCGCGACAAGGTGCTAAAGGCTTTGGAAGAAAGCGGCGCGGAAGCCACACGTATCGCCCGGCAGGGCGTGCGCATTCCCGCCGGCGAGGGCCCTTCCCGCCTGCCGAACGTCACCGCCGAACTGTCCTTCCAGAAAGGCTGGTTCGAAGTGCAGGACGAGGGCTCGCAGATTGTTGCCGATCTTGCAGGTGCGCATGAAGGCGAACAGATCCTCGATTATTGCGCGGGCGGCGGCGGCAAGACGCTGGCCATGGCTGCCAGCATGAACAATAAGGGCCAGGTCCACGCCTTTGACGCCGACCGCAAGCGCCTTGCGCCCATCATCGAGCGGCTGAAGCGGGCCGGCACGCGCAATGTGCAGGTCCATGACCGCGCATCAGGCCTTACGCCGTTTCAGGGAAAATTTGACCGCGTTCTGGTGGACGCGCCCTGCACTGGCACCGGAACCTGGCGCCGACGCCCCGATACCAAATGGCGGCTGACGGCGCGCAATCTGGAAGAGCGCGTGCAGCAGCAGGGCGAGGCGCTTTCGCAGGCCAAGGGTTTCGTGCGCCCGGGCGGAGAGCTGCTTTATGTCACCTGTTCGGTTCTCCCCGAAGAAAACGAGCAGCAGGTCAAGCGTTTCTGCGCGGACAACCCGGAATTTTCCATCGGCTCTGCACTGGAACGCTGGCAGACGACTTTTGGGGGCAATGCGAATAAACCGCACTCTTCCGACGGGATGACAGTGACGCTGACGCCTGCAACCACAGATACGGATGGCTTCTTCTTCTGCTTGATGAAACGCAAAGCGTAACACCCTCTTTGCAAGCACTGATTTTACTTGAAAAACAGCCCTCGATCTTGTTTCAAAGCATTCTAAACTAGAATGTTTGACACAAGTTTGTGATTGGGTCAGAACTCGCTTGCCGCGGCGCGAAGTCATTTCGCGCCTGCCGAAGGAGAGGGATCATGATCCGCAAAACAATTCTCAGCGCTTCTTTTGCGCTTCTTGCCGCATCTGCGGCTTTCACCGCGCTCCCCGCACAGGCCGCCACTGACGCGGCCGCCGTCGTCAAGCATTATGCTGATGTCGCGCATGCGAAATACGAGGATTCGCTGACCACGGCGAAGGCGCTGGACAAGGCTATCGATGCGCTGATCGCAACGCCGAGCGAAGAAACCCTGAAAGCCGCACGGGAAGCATGGATCAAAGCGCGCGTTCCCTACCAGCAGTCGGAAGTCTATCGTTTCGGCAACCCTGTCGTTGACGCCTGGGAAGGCAAGGTCAACGCCTGGCCGCTGGATGAAGGCCTGATCGATTACGTCGACGCCTCCTATGGCACGGAAAGCGACGAGAACGAGCTTTATGTCGCCAACATCATCGCCAATTCGAAGATCAAGATCAGCGGCGAAGAGGTCGATGCCTCCAAGATCACCCCTGAACTGATCGAAAGCCTGCACGAGGCGGGCGATGTCGAAGCCAATGTGACCACCGGTTACCACGCCATCGAGTTCCTGCTCTGGGGTCAGGATCTGAACGGCACCGGACCGGGCGCGGGCAACCGCCCCTATACCGATTATGACAAGGCGAAATGCACGAACGGCAATTGCGACCGCCGCGCCGATTACCTGAAATCCGCCTCCACCCTGCTGATCAAGGACCTTCAGGAGATGGTGGATGCCTGGGCGCCGGAAGGCGAAGCCACGAAGACAGTGGAAGCCGATCCGAAAGCGGGCCTGACCGCCATTCTCACCGGCATGGGCTCGCTCTCCTATGGCGAGCTGGCCGGCGAACGCATGAAGCTCGGTCTTCTGCTGCACGATCCGGAAGAGGAGCATGATTGCTTCTCGGACAACACCTATAATTCGCATCTCAACGACGCCATCGGCATCGCGTCTGCCTATACCGGCAACTATACCCGCGTGGACGGCACGAAGATGACCGGTGCATCGCTTGCGGAACTGGTGGGCGCCAAGGACAAGGCGCTGAACGACGAGATGACGGCGAAGCTGAACAAGACGCTCGACGCCATGCATGCCATGGAAAAGCGTGCCCAAACGGTCGAGGTCTACGACCAGATGATCGGCGAAGGCAACAAGGAAGGCAACGCCGTGGTTCAGGCGGCCATCGATGGTCTCATCGACCAGACGAAGACCGTCGAACGCGTCATCGCCGCACTCGATCTCGGCAAGATCGAGCTTGAAGGATCCGACAGCCTCGACAATCCGACCGCCGTTTCCAAGTAAGTGCCAAGGCGGGCCGCAGACTGCTGCGGCCCGTTACGCCCATGCGATTTCTACTGCCGCCGATCCGTAAGCCGTTCTTCCTCACCGGGGCAGCCTGCCTTGTGGCATCGATGACGCTTGCCGAACCGGCGCGTGACGAGATGACGGAGGAAGACCGGAGCGGCCGCCAGACCATGACCGCGCCGACGACGGATTTTACCGCGCAGGAGCCCCTCGAGGCCATGTCCGGCGGGGCGGCGACCAGCACCAGCAAGGCCGATAGCGGCGCGTTTTCACATCCCTCCGCCACCATGCCGTTCGAGCGGAAACTGGATTTCAAGCTCGGCAATGCGCTGTTCCAGAAGCTCTGGGTCTCCTCCCCCTCATCCACACAGGCCTCGGACGGGCTCGGACCACTTTATAATGCCCGGTCCTGCCAGACGTGCCATGTGAAGGACGGCAGAGGCCGCCCACCGCTTGCCGGGGAAGACTCCGTCTCCATGTTTCTGCGGCTGGCCCGGCCGGCCCGCAACGAGGCGGAACGGACGGCGATTGCGCGTCACGAGGTGCTGAATTTTCCCGACGAGACCTATGGCCGGCAGCTTCAGAACCTGGCCATTCCCGGCCTCGCCGCAGAAGGCAAGCCGGTCGTCACCTATGTCGAAAAGCCCGTGCGGCGGGCCGATGGCGAGGTGGTGATACTGCGCAAGCCCGCTTATGCCGTCGCCAATCTACAATATGGCCCTCTCGGTCCTGACACGACGCTTTCGGCGCGAATTGCCATGCCCACCCTCGGGCTTGGGTTGATCGAGGCTATTGCCGAGGCCGATATTCTGGCTAACGCCGATCCGGACGACAAAAATGGCGATGGCATTTCCGGCCGCCCGGCCTTTGTGCGGGACCACCGGACCGGCGAGGTGAAGCTCGGGCGGTTTGGCTGGAAAGCCCAGAATGCGAGCGTCCGAGACCAGAGCGCCAGCGCCTTCTCCCACGATATCGGCATTTCCACACGGGATGCTCCGAACGCCTATGGCGATTGCGCCGACGTCCAGAAGGACTGTCTTGCCATGCCGACGGGCGTACAGCCAAGGCTCGGGCCAGTGGAGGCCCCGGACCCTGTCCTTGATCTCGTGACCTTCTACACCGAGAACCTCGCTGTGCCGCAGCGCCGTAATGTGGGTGATCCCACCGTTTTGCAGGGAAAGCAGCTTTTCTACACATCCGGCTGCGCATCCTGTCACACCCCGAAATTCGTCACACGCCGTGATGCGAGCGACCCTATGCATGCTTCCCAGCTGATCTGGCCCTATTCGGATTTTCTGCTGCATGACATGGGAGAAGAACTTGCCGACGGCCAGCAGGTCGGCGAAGCAGATGGGCAGGAATGGCGAACCCAGCCGCTCTGGGCTATCGGCCTGACGCAACGGGTGAACGGCAACAATTTTTACCTGCATGACGGCCGGGCGCGCAGCCTGACGGAAGCGATATTATGGCATGGCGGCGAAGCGCAAAAAGCGCGCGACGCCTTCGCCGCCTTGCAAAAATCCGACCGGCAGGCTTTGCTGGCTTTTCTGGAGTCCCTTTGATGAAAAATGCCATGCGAAAAATTTCCGGCCTCTTCTCCGTGCTGCTGCTTTTGACCATGCAGCCTGCGGGCGCGCAGGATGTGGAACTGATGCCGCCGCCGCCGCTTGATCCGGCGCAGGTGCGGGGCGTGATGGAAAAAGCAGTGAACGGCTTCATCCGCCCCGGCTATGACCGCTTTCGCCAATCGGCAGAGAAGCTGGAAGGCAGCATGAAGGCCCTCTGCGCCGCCCCTTCCAAAACAGCGGATGAGGCGGCCAAGGCGGCCTTCGCCGATACGGTCTCCAGCTGGTCCATCATCGAGATCGTGCGCGTCGGCCCGGTGATCGAACATAACCGTTTCGAACGCGTGCTCTATTACCCCGACAAGAAGGGTCTCGGCCTGAAACAGGTGCAGCGTTACCTTGCGGAGAAAGATGAGAGCGTCACCAGCGCCGACAGCCTGAAAGGCAAGAGTGTCGCGGCACAGGGCCTCGGCGCACTGGAATTCGTACTTTACGGCACCGGTGCCGATGAACTTCTCGACAAGAAGGGTGATTTCCGTTGCCGCTACGGCGCAGCGATTGCCGGCAACGTCGCCAATCTGGCAGCGGAGCTTTCCGACAGCTGGAACGCACCTGATGGCGCGCAGAAAAACTGGACGCAGCCGGGCGCGGACAATCCCGTCTTTCGCGACGAGCGCGAGGCGCTGGTTGCACTGCTCGGCATTCTCGTCCACGGCTCCGAAGCGATCCGCGACCAGCGCATCGAGACCTTCTACAAGGGGCCGGACAAGGTGAAATTTCCCCGCACGGCCATTTACTGGCGGTCCGGCCTGACCTGGAAAAGCATCGCTGAAAACATCAGGGCCGTTCAGACCCTTCTGCACACGGCGGATATGGTCGAGCTCGTGCCGCCGGACCAGCGCTCCATCGTCAACTCCATCGATTTCATCGCCAAATCGATGATCCGCATCGCGGGAACGATCGATACCGATGTGGAAAAGGCGCTGGACGACGATCAGCAGCGCGCCAAGGTGGATTATCTGCTGCTCAACGGCAAGGACCTTATCTATCGCCTCAACGACCAATATGGCGGCGCCATCGGTCTCAGCTCCGGCTTTTCCTTCGCCGACGGAGACTAACAGATGACGACAGGCGAAAAGCGGATGCTGATAGACCGGCGCAGCTTCATCAAGGCTGCGGGCATTCCGTTCCTTGCGACGCTCGCTCCCGGCTCGCTGCATGCGCTAGAACGCGCCGATGCCGTCTTCGCTTCAGCCTTTCGCGCCCGTGACGGTTCCTACGGCATTGCGACTGTGAGCGAGCGCGGCGAGATCATCGACCGCGTTGCCCTTCCCGCCCGCGCCCATGGAATGGCGACGAGCCATGCGACCGGCATGACGGTGGCCTTTGCGCGCCGGCCCGGCACCTTCTTCATGGCCTTCGACCCCCTGCGCCGCCGTGAGCCTGTCGTGATGCACACGCCGGAAAACCGCCACTTCTACGGCCACGGGCAATTCTCGCCCGATGGCGCAACCCTCTACGCCAGCGAAAACGACTTCGATGGCAATCGCGGCGTTATCGGCCTCTACGATGCCCGCAACGGATTTGCCCGCATCGGCGAATATGACGCCCACGGCATCGGCACCCATGACATGACGGTGAGCGATGACGGAAAGCTGATCGTGATCGCCAATGGCGGCATCGAAACTCACCCGGATTTCGGCCGCACCAAACTCAATACCGACAACATGCAGCCGTCGCTCGTACTTCTGGACGCCGCAAGCGGTCAGCTGATCCAGAAACATGCGATGCCGGATCGGTTGCGGCAGCTCTCCACCCGCCATGTCGATCTTGGCGACGACGGACGCGTCTGGTTTGCCTGCCAATATGAGGGACCGCGCAACGATCTCCCGCCGCTTGTCGGCCATTTCTCAAAGGGCGAGGACCTTGTCTTCGTCGATCTGCCCGAGGAAACGACGGTGCGCCTTGCCAATTATGTCGGGGCCATCGCCGTCAACCGACGTGAGGGTCTGGTGGGCCTCACCTCGCCCAACGGCAACGCCGCCGTGACCCTGGATGCAAAAACCGGCCGTGTCGTATCCGAGGTGACGGTGCGGGAGGCAGCGGGCGTCGCGCCTGCCGCGAGCGGAATTGCGGTTTCTTCCTATGACGGATTTTTCGAAGCCATTCGCAGCGACGTGGCATGGGACCAGCACATCGTGCGAATTTCCGGCTAAAATACTGAAAAGCCACGGGAACAAAAGTCCGGCCGGCGCATTGGATGCGTCATGAAAAACCTTACCGTGTACATTGTTTTCGTGGTTGCAGTTGTTGCCATTGGGGCGCTGATCGGCGTCAACAATGTGCCGGGCGAATGGTATCAATCGCTGCAGAAACCATTCTTCAATCCGCCCAACTGGATCTTCGGCCCGGTCTGGACGACGCTTTACGTGATGATCGGCATCGCCGGCGCGCGGACGTGGATCCGCAAACCCATGGGGACGCGCATGCGTCTCTGGTTCACGCAGATGGTGCTGAATTTCCTGTGGTCGCCGATGTTTTTCGGCATGCAAAGCCCGACAGGCGCGCTTGTCGTCATCATTCCGATGCTGATCTGCATCATCGCTTTCATCACGCTCACCTATAGTCGTGACAGGATATCGATGTGGCTGTTCGTGCCCTATGCGCTTTGGGTCGCCTTTGCCACGATGCTGAACGCGAGTATCGACTGGCTGAACTAAATTTTGCCTGCGCAACCCTTGCCTTGCCCGCTGCCACGCGCCATGTCAGTTTGCGATGGGGACTAAAAGCAGGCAGGTAGGCCATGGAGATCACGGATCCCGGCGATTTTCGTCAGCGGATAGAAAGAAGCTTTGCGCGACAGGGTGTCGTGCAGGCAATCGATGCGCAGATAAGCCGCATCGAACACCGGCTGGTGGAAATCGAACTGCCTTTTCATGAAAAGCTGACGCAGCAGCACGGCATATTGCATGCCGGTGTCATCGCCGCCGGTCTGGACACGGCCTGCACCTATGCCGCCTATACGATCATCGAACCGGAAGCTTCGCTGCTCACCATCGAGTTCAAGGTCAACCTCATGTCGCCCGGACGCGGCGAGCGGTTCCTGTTTCGTGGCGAAATCATCAAGCCCGGAAACAACCTGATCGTGGCAAATGGCCGCGCCTATGCGCTTTCGGACGGCCCGGCAAAGCTGATCGCCTCCATGACGGGGACGATGATGGTGGTGAAAGGTCGTGAGGATATTACCGGATGAGCTACCGGCTTTCGCATGTTGCGGACAAATCCATTCTTTTCGTCATGGCGGCCTCCGCTGAATACGGCCCCCACCTGCAGGCGCGCATCGCGCCGTTGATGACGGGCGTGGGACCGGTCGAGGCGGCGATTTCGGTCACGGCAATTCTTGCCGGGCTCGATGCGGCGGACCATCTGCCTGACCTTGTCGTTTCGCTCGGCTCCGCCGGCTCGCGAACATTGGACCAGACGGGCATCTATCAGGCGACTTCGGTTTCCTATCGCGACATGGATGCCTCCGCCTTCGGGTTCGAGAAGGGCCGCACCCCGTTTCTCGATCTGCCGGCCGAGGTGGCCTTGCCCCTACGCATACCCGATATTGCCGAGGCGCGGCTTTCCACGGGCGCCAATATCGTCTCCGGCGCGGCCTATGGGGCGATCGACGCCGACATGGTGGAAATGGAAACCTATGCCGTGCTCCGCGCCTGCCAGCGCTTCGGTGTGCCGCTCGTCAGCCTGCGCGGTATTTCCGATGGCAAGGCCGATGTGAACCACGTAGACGACTGGACAGAATACCTGCACATCATCGATGAAAAGCTCGCAGACGCCGTCGACCGGCTTTGCCGCGCCATTGAAGACGGTGCGATCGCCCTTTAAAACCTTGCGATTTTCGCAAATTTCCGCTGTTTGACACCCGCTTCCGGGTTGCCTAAAGCCGCCATTTTCTTTAAAGGCTCGCCATGACCCAGATAGCCCATCCCGACAGCATTCTCATCATCGATTTCGGCAGCCAGGTGACGCAGCTGATTGCGCGCCGCATCCGCGAAGCCGGGGTCTATTGCGAAATCCATCCGTTCCAGAATGCCGCAGAGGCGTTTGAGAAGCTTCAGCCCAAGGGCGTGATCTTCTCCGGCGGCCCCGCATCCGTGACGGCGGAAGGAAGCCCGCGCGCGCCGCAGGCGGTGTTCGACAGCAAGGTTCCGATCCTTGGCATCTGCTACGGCCAGCAGACGCTCTGCACCCAGCTCGGCGGCGTTGTCGAGGGTGGCCATGCGGCGGAATTCGGCCGGGCCGATATCGACATCAAGAAGGCAAGCCCGCTTTTTGAAGGTTTCTGGGAACAGGGCAAAAGCTATCCCGTCTGGATGAGCCACGGCGACCGTGTGACGAAGCTGCCGGAAGGTTTCGAGGTCATCGCAACCTCCGAGAACGCGCCTTTCGCCATCGCTGCCGACGAGACGCGCCACTATTACACCACCATGTTCCACCCGGAAGTGGTGCATACGCCTGATGGCGGCAAGCTGCTCTCCAACTTCGTGCACAAGATCGTTGGCCTCAAATCCGACTGGACGATGGCGGCCTATCGCGCCGAAATGATCCGCAAGATCCGCGAGCAGGTCGGCACCGGCCGCGTGCTCTGCGCACTCTCCGGCGGCGTCGATTCCTCGGTTGCGGCAATCCTCATCCACGAGGCGATCGGCGACCAGCTGACCTGCGTTTACGTGGACCACGGCCTGATGCGGATGGGCGAAAGCGAACAGGTCGTCGGCATGTTCCGCGACCATTACAATATTCCGCTTGTTCATGTTGACGCCGCCGATCTGTTCCTCGGCGAACTTTCGGGTGTTTCCGACCCGGAAGTGAAACGCAAGACCATCGGCCGCCTGTTCATCGAGGTCTTCGAGGCAGAAGCGGCCAAGATCGCCGCAGATGGCAAGGGTGCTCCGAATTTCCTCGCACAGGGCACGCTTTACCCTGACGTCATCGAAAGCGTCTCCTTCTCCGGCGGCCCCTCCGTCACCATCAAGAGCCACCACAATGTCGGCGGTCTTCCCGAACGCATGAACATGCAGCTGGTGGAGCCGCTGCGCGAGCTCTTCAAGGATGAGGTGCGTGCGCTTGGCCGCGAACTCGGCCTGCCGGACAGCTTCATCGGCCGCCACCCCTTCCCCGGTCCGGGTCTGGCAATCCGCTGCCCCGGCGCGATCACCCGCGAGAAGCTCGACATTCTGCGCAAGGCGGATGCGATCTATCTCGATGAAATCCGCAAGGCTGGTCTCTACGATACCATCTGGCAGGCTTTTGCCGTGCTCCTGCCGGTGCAGACCGTCGGTGTCATGGGCGATTACCGCACCTATGACTTCGTCTGCGCGCTGCGCGCTGTGACCTCGGTGGATGGCATGACGGCGGATTTCTATCCCTACGACATGAATTTCCTCGGCCGCGCGGCAACCCGCATCATCAACGAAGTGCGCGGCATCAATCGCGTCGTCTATGACGTGACGAGCAAGCCGCCCGGCACGATCGAGTGGGAATAGGACCATCATCGACACGGCGACGTTGCTGCCGCAACGCCACCGCATCGAACGCAGTTAAGATGACGCCGCGACTAGTTCGCGGCGTTTCTGTTTTGCCGGGTGAGATAGATCATCTGGGCCACCAGACCGACCACGAGGATCACCAGCAACCCTGCCTGAACACCCAGAAGCAGCGGTGATTTCAGGTCCGTAACCAGAGGGTGACCGTCCGGAACACGACGCAGGATTTCGCTGGCCGTCGGGACCATCAAAAGGAACGCAGTGATGCTGAGACAGATGGTTTCAATATATCTGGCCGGGCGCGTTGCCCCCAGAACACGTTCAATGCCGTAACCTGCAAGCAGGAACAGGATGGTCAGGACGCCAATGCCGTAACTGATCGGCTGATGCGCCACGAGGAAGACAGTCGCAGCGCCAATCAGCATGGAGACAAGATAGAGGGTGCCCGGCGCTGATCGCGGAACGATTCGGCCGTGGCGGGCAAACATATAAATGGCGGCGGGAATGGCCGGCAGGCTTCCAAGTGTATGGATCCAGCCAAGCGGAGAAATTCCGAACATGAGAGATTGCCTTTCTTGTCCAAGGGACGGGGGTGGGCCGGGAAGCAGACCGTCATCGACACATCCGCCAGCTTAATGCTGTCTATTTTTTCGGTGGCACGCCGCCCGGGCCACGCCTTCACGTTCCCCGCGAGGCTCCGATTTTAAGCGGTCATGCGCTCCAGCAGGGGGCGGGTTATTGCACCAAAAGTCGTGGCGTCACCGTGAGCACGGGCGGAAAGCATCGCGCCATGCACGGTGGCCATGAAGATTTCAGCATTGGCTCTGGCAGTCCCGCTCAGCGCGATGCGCCCCTGAGCAACGCCGCGTTCCAGAACGGCAGTGAGCCAGTCCGAGAGACTTCGAAAATGCGCGCGCACTTCAAGAACGACTGCTTCAGGCAGAACCGGAATTTCACTGGCGAGCAGAGCGCAGACGCAGAAGGGATGAGTGGCCTCAGCGATACAGCCCTCCCAATAACCGATATAGGCGCGAAGCTGTTCGAGCGGATCGGAAACGTTCCGCTCAAGTTCGGCGATACCGGCTTCCGCCTCCTGCCTGTATTGCGCAACCAGTTTTTGGACCAGATCGGTCTTGCTGGGAAAATGGTGGTGAATGCTCGCATTGCGAATACCGACCACAGCGGAAATATCGGCATAGCTGAAACTGTTATAGCCGCCCTTTATGATCAGGGCGCGTGCGCAACGAAGAATTTCATCAGCTTTGGTTTGTGGATTTTTCATATCGATTGCCTACCAATTAGTAGGTAGAATGTCAACCGAAGCCGTTTAACTTATAGCTGCTGACGGAATCTCGCCGGCAACCAGATGCGCGCGGGGCCGATATTACGGGACATACCGACTGCCGAAAGCGACTAAAAAATGAACCACCAAACAGGGATCGCCCACTCCGGTCCGCAAGCAACTGTCGCGCGGTCGGCTAGCCCCGACACCGCTTATGCGTTTGACTTTCTGTGCTTTTTTGCCAGTATTCGACCGTCTTTCGCAGAGTATCACCGACCCGGCACCGCTTTAATGGGGTAATCAGTCCACCAGGAAAAGCTGCGTTGGTCCTGCCAAGGACAACAGAAGGAAACCCATCGATGACATCCGATGCCGATCCGAAGCCTATGTCACGCACCGCCGCGATCCTTTACGCCATCATGTCACCGCTCGGCCTGATCGCCCTGATCTTTTTGCCTGCGGGCAGGATCGACTGGCGCCCGGGCTGGATTTTCGTGGTCGTCGTCGCCGTTTCTTTTGGCCTTTCCGCGCTGGTATTGGCGCGTGTGAACCCGGTCATTTTCCGCGCGCGCAGCCGGTTCCAGCCGGGCACCAAGAAATGGGACCTGATCCTGGTCACCATGATACTTTTGGCTTTTTTCGCTGAAATCCCGGTTGCTGCATTCGATGCCGGCCGGATGGCGTGGTCTGTCGTGCCGCTCTCGGCCGTCCTGCTCGGTTACATCCTGCTTGTCGGCGGCATCGCGGTTACGGCCTGGGCCCAAGCCGTCAATCCGTTCTTCGAGCCCGGGGTCCGTATCCAAAGCGAACGCGGGCAGCGGGTGGTCACGTCGGGCCCATACCGTATCGTGCGCCACCCCGGTTACACGGCCGCAATCGGCATGTTCACTGGCATACCGCTCGCATTGAGTTCCTGGATAGCCCTGCTCCCCGCCGCTTTGGCCATCGTGCTGCTGATCATCCGTACTGGCTGGGAAGACCGCCTGCTGCAGGCCGAATTGCCCGGTTATTCTGAATATGCCCGTCAAAGGCGCTATCGGCTGTTTCCCGCTATCTGGTGAACGTCGCAAAGCTCTTGTTCTCTTTTTGTTCTTTCAATTTTAACCGGTGATGATAATATCGCGGCCTTGGCAAAGGCCATGGAGCATCATCATGAGTTTCGAGTTGGCAGAGGAAGGAGGCTCAAGGCAGCTTTGCTTCGAAGGGTGGGAGCCGGAGAAAATACGGCGTTTCAATCCGCGATCAAGCAGCAAGCTGCTGATCATGCTGAAACCGCCGGCAACCTTGGCGGAACGAATTTTTGCCGATGCGTCGCGCCATGCCGGAGGGCGGACGAAGCGTGAGGCCTATCCGCCGGAGCTTCTGCATATAACCCTGCTCTGTGTCGGATGTTTTGAGACCGTGCCTCACGGGCTGGTACATCGGCTGAAGTCGGCGCTCGGGGAAATCAAGGCGCGACCCGTTCCGATCACATTCGATGGAACGTCACTTTTCGGCAATCGCAACAGTCTGGCGCTACGCAGCAGCAGCGAGATGCAGGAACTTAAGGCTCTGGCGAAGATGGCACAGCGCGCCCTCTGGCGAGCAAACCTGCCCTATGTCGCCATATCGTCTTTTACGCCGCATCTCACCATGATCTACGGTTGCGGGAAAATCGAACTGATGCCGGTTGAAAAACCCTATAGCTGGCTGGCGGGGAACTTCGAACTTGTGCTCAGCCACAACGGCGAAACACGACATGAGTTGCTGGAGCGCTTCGCACTTTCGCCAAAAGCAGACCGTTATGAGCGGCCTGAAAGCCAGTTACATTTGTCGGGAAAAGTGATCGGGCCTTCGAAACGGCCGATGCAAAGGGCGGCGATGCGATAAGATGCACCCGAAGCGACATAGCACTTCCCACGCCGATAGTCGTTTCAGCATCCGCTGTTGAACGCTATACGGAACCTTTTTCTTGCGAAGCCGGGGCGCTTTTCGCGCCATCAGCGTATCCACCGCGCCCGTCGAAAAGCGATCCGGTTGTCGATCCTGAGCGCAAGCGAGGCGGTATCGCCTCGCAACGGACAATCACCAGCTTAGAGCTGTACCTTGTCGAAAGCCTTACCGTCGATACCGAGAGCTTCGAGATCGGCACGGGCGGGCTTGCGATGTGCGCGAACAGCGGCCGAAACCGAGAGCGCTGCACCGAGAACGGCGAAAGTTTCGCCGAAGAAGTTACGCGATGTCTTTGCAACCTGACGCATTTTTCTCTCCATCTTTGATGCCCAGATAATGGGCATTTCGGCCCCGTTCTACAACTCATGATGCAGCAGGGAAGCCATGCAGCTTTGCTCGCGCTCGTTCGGATATCAGCTATTGCGATTTCGCATGGCTCAGCCGCCACTCTTCCCAACGACGCAGGGCATTTCAGCGGCGGGTTGAATAAGGCGGATATTTTGTTATGCCGAAGAGCTTGAAGACAAAGAGGCTGGCAGCATGACGATCACCATTTACGGCATCAAGAACTGCGACACGATGAAGAAGGCCAGAAGCTGGCTGGAGATCCATGGCGTCGACTATTCTTTCCATGACTACAAGGCGTCGGGCATCGACCGCGCCCATCTGGAAACATGGTGTGACGCCGCCGGCTGGGAAACGGTTCTCAACCGCGCCGGCACCACCTTCAAAAAACTCGACGACGGCCAGAAAACCGACCTGACCCGTGAGAAGGCTATCGCGCTGATGCTGCAGCAGCCTTCCATGATCAAGCGCCCGGTGCTGGAGGCGAAGGGCAAGATAACTGTCGGTTTCAAGCCTGAAACCTACCAGACCCTTTTTGCGTGACTGCAACCCGCCATGTCCAAAACAACCCGCGCCACCCAGATGCTGGCCAAGGCAGGCGTTGCCTTCACCACTGTGACCTATGATTACGACCCGAGTGCCGACCGCATCGGCCTGCAGGCGGCCGAGGCGATCGGTGAGCCGCCGCATCTGGTGCTGAAAACGTTGATGGCGGAGCTGGACGGCAAGCCGGTCTGCGTTGTCGTCCCTTCGGATCGTGAAGTCAGCATGAAGAAGCTGGCCGCCGCCTTCGGAGGCAAATCCGCCAGCATGATGAAGCCCGCCGATGCCGAGCGCGCCACCGGTTACCATGTCGGCGGCATCAGCCCTTTCGGGCAGAAGAAACAGGTGCCGACGGCCATCGAGGCCGGGGCGATCACGCATGATTATGTCTACATGAATGGCGGGCAGCGTGGCTTGCAAGTGAGGCTTTCGCCCCGCGATGCCCAAATGGCGCTGAAGGCCATTGCCGCACCGCTGGTCGCTGATTGACGCGCTGGGAAGCATGCCTGAAAGCGTTTGGCTTTCGGGAGGAATGGGCTATGGTCGGCGCCTCCGATTGAAATAGACGAAGGCAGATCATGACCGTTTCTCCCATCGATCCCGTGAAACTCGAAAAACTGGCTGAAGTCGCCGTCAAGGTCGGCCTGCAATTGCAGAAGGACCAGGATCTGGTGATCACCGCGCCGCTGGCAGCGTTGCCGCTGGTGCGATTTTTGACCAAACACGCCTATCTGGCGGGTGGCGGACTGGTCACCACCTTTTATTCCGATGAAGAAACCACGCTTTCGCGCTATCGCCATGCCAGCGACTCCAATTTCGACCGTGCTTCCGGCTGGCTTTATGAGGGCATGGCAAAGGCCTATGCCAATGGCGCGGCGCGGCTTGCAATCGCCGGCGATAACCCCATGCTGCTGGCCGAACAGGACCCGGCCAAGGTGGCGCGCGCCAACAAGGCCAACTCCACCGCCTACAAGCCGGCGCTGGAGAAGATTTCCAATTTCGACATCAACTGGAACATCATCTCCTATCCCAACCCCTCCTGGGCAAAGCAGGTCTTTCCCGATGTGACGGAAGACGAAGCGGTCCGTAAGCTCGCGGATGCCATCTTCGCCGCCTCGCGGGTGGATCTGGCCGATCCGGTCGCCGCATGGGCGCAGCATAATGCCAATCTCGCCAAGCGCTCGGCATGGCTGAACGGCGAACGCTTCGCTTCGCTGCATTTCACCGGCCCCGGCACGGATGTGAAGATCGGCCTCGCGGACGGCCACGAATGGCATGGCGGCGCCTCTACCGCCAAGAATGGTGTGACCTGCAACCCGAATATTCCGACTGAAGAAGTGTTCACCACACCACATGCGCTGTGCGTGGATGGTTACGTTTCCAGCACCAAGCCGCTGTCGCATCAGGGAACGCTGATCGACGATATCCAGGTGAAGTTCGAGGCAGGCCGCATCGTCGAAGCCAAGGCGTCCAAGGGCGAAGCTGTATTGAACAAGGTGCTCGACACCGATGAGGGTGCGCGGCGTCTGGGCGAAGTGGCTCTGGTGCCGCATTCCTCGCCGATTTCGGCAAGCGGCATCCTGTTCTACAACACGCTGTTCGATGAAAACGCCTCGTGCCACATCGCGCTCGGCCAGTGCTATTCGAAATGCTTCCTTGACGGCGCCTCGCTGTCGCAGGAGCAGATCACGGCGCAGGGCGGCAATTCCAGCCTGATCCACATCGACTGGATGATCGGCTCCGACAAGGTGGACATTGATGGCGTGAAGCCGGATGGCTCCACGGTTCCGGTGATGCGCAAGGGCGAATGGGCCTGACGGGACCTATCTCGGCAACTGGCTGCGCTGACTGAGCCAGATGCTGAAAAGCACCGCGACGAAACCTGCGACCTGTGCTGGCGCGAGGCTTTGGCCAAGCGCCAGCCAGCCGAGCAGGGTTGCAACGACCGGGCTTAGAAAGCCGAGCGATGCGGCGGCGGAAGGTTCGATACGGGTCAGCCCGCGGAACCACAGGAAATAGGTCAAGGCGGCGCCGATAATACCCAGATAGGTCATGCCGAGAATATTGGCCGCTGTCGGTGTCGGCAGGGCCGGCTCCAGGAAATAGGCGACCGGCAGCAGCAGGATGCCGCCGGCCGTCAGTTGCCACGCGGTGAATGTGAGGTTCGACACCGGCGGCCGCCATTTGCGGGTCAGCACCGTTCCAAAAGCCATGGATACGGCGCCGGCGAGACCCGCCGCCACGCCGATACCATCCAGTGCCGCACCCGGCGCCAGAACCAGAAGCGCGACACCGACAATACCCAGAAAACCGGCTGCGATGGCCAGCGGCCGAACGGGTGCTGAGAGAAACAGCCGGGAGAGGCCAATCACGATCAGGGGCTGGACTGCGCCCACCGTTGCCGCCACGCCGCCCGGCAGCCGATAGGCTGAAACAAAAAGCATTGCCCAGAAGAACGAGAAATTCAGCGCCCCGAGAATGAAGCTGCGCGGCCACCAGACGCCCTGCGGCAGCTTTCTCACGAAAAGCAGCAGGAGCACGCCGGCCGGCAATGCGCGCAGCATGGCGACATGCAGGGGATATCCCTGTGGCAAAAATTCCGTCGTGACGAAATAGGTGGTTCCCCAAATGGCCGGGGCAAGGGCGGTCACCAGCACATCGGCGGCATAGGTCGTATTTTTCTTCATTTCAAGAATCTCTACATCAAGATAAATGGAACTTAGCCGATTTTATCTTGACGTCAAGATATCAATTGTTATGCCTTGGGGATGAGCAAAGAACCACTGGACCACGTCGATCACATTCTGGCGCAATGGCGCAGGGAGCGGCCCGATCTCGATGTCGGCCCCATGGGGCTCCTCGGGCGCTTGAACCGTCTCACCATCCATCTCGGCCGGGAGGTGGAGGCGGTGCTGCTGAAACATGGGCTTTCCTCCTCCGCTTTCGATGTTCTGGCGACATTGCGCCGCTCCGGTTCGCCCTATCAGCTCTCCCCCGGCGATTTGCTGGCCATGACGATGGTAAGCTCCGGCACCATGACCAACCGCATCGACCAGCTTGAAAAAGCGGGGCTGGTGGAGCGCATACACAACCCGAATGACCGGCGCAGCGTCCTGATATCGTTGACGGAGCGGGGGTTTGCCATTGTCGAGGAAGCGGCCGGCGCTCACGTCGAAAACCAGCACCGTCTGGTTGCCGGCCTCAGCGAAGAAGAGCGTGCGACGCTGAACCAACTGCTGAAACGATTTTTGCAGGATTTCGAAGAATAGGCTTTCCGGGCGGGCAAACACGCAATGGCAGCATGATGGCGCTTGTTTCGCCGCAGAAAATCCTGTAAGCAATTTTCCATAAACCTGTACTACAGGTTGGAGGAAAAATGTTAAGTGCCATTCCGCATGAATCCGGTCTCGTCAGCAGCACGATCGGCGCGATCACCCGCCACATCAGGGAAAACGAACTTGCGCCCGGGGCGAAACTCCCCAGCGAGCTTTCGCTCTCACAGCAGCTCGGCGTTTCGCGCACCGTCGTCCGCGAGGCCTTCCGGTCCCTTTCGGCCATGCGGCTGATCGATGTCAGCGCCGGCAAGCGCGCCACGGTGGCGACGCTGGACCATGGTGCGATGTCATTGATGTTCGAACATGGCATTCACACCGAACAGATCAATATCCAGCAGATTTACGATGTACGCCGCACGATCGAAGTCCGAACCGTGACGCTCGCGGCGCTGAGGCGAACCGATGCGGAAGCGCTCACCATTCTCGACCATGCCAACAATATGGAGCGGGATTTCGGCGACAACGACAAGGTCATGGAGCACGACCTGGCCTTTCACCTTGCCGTCGCCAGAGCATCCAAGAACCCGGTTTTCGAACTCATTCTCGGCGCCTTTCAGAATGTGACGCGCCAGACCTGGCCGATCGGCTGGAAGAGCCGCACGTCCGACGCACAGCGTCATGCCGCAGGTGAACTTCACATCGCCATTGGACAGGCCATAGCTGCGGGCGATCCGCAAACGGCCTCAACACTGATGGCGCGGCATTTCGATGAAAGCGTGCACGCGCTTCTGGCCGCCGGCATCGCCTGATTTTTTCAACACGGTTCCAGACGGAACACGACTTGCCTCTGGAGGAGACACTTCATGAAAATCACGAAACTTGAGACCGTCCGTGTGGCGGAACGGGCAAACCTGCTCTGGGTTCTGGTCCATACGGATGAGGGCATTACCGGGCTTGGCGAAACCTTCTATGGCGCCGAGACGGTGGAAACCTATGTGCACGAATATATCGCACCCCGCGTGATCGGCCGCGATCCGCTGCAGATTGATCTTCTGGCGCAGGACCTCGTCGGTTATCTCGGTTTCCGCTCGTCGGGAGCGGAGGTACGCGGCAATTCCGCTTTCGATATCGCGCTCTGGGATATTTTCGGCAAGGCAACCAACCAGCCGATCGCCCAGCTCCTCGGCGGTTTCAGCCGTAAGGAAATCCGCACCTACAATACCTGCGCGGGCACGGAGTACATCAAGAAGGCGACCGGGCAGCAGACAGCCAATTACGGCCTCTCCGGCGGCAAGGACTACGACGATCTGAACGGCTTCCTGCATAGGGCGGACGAGCTCGCCCATTCGCTGCTGGAAGACGGCATCACGGCCATGAAGATCTGGCCTTTCGACGCGGCGGCGGAAAAGACGCGCGGGCAATATATCTCTATGCCGGACCTGAAAAGCGCGCTCGAGCCATTTGAGAAAATCCGCAAGGCCGTGGGCGACAAGATGGATATCATGGTGGAGTTTCACTCCATGTGGCAGCTTTTGCCCGCCATGCAGATCGCCAAGGCGCTGACGCCATACCAGACCTTCTGGCACGAAGACCCGATCAAGATGGACAGTCTTTCCAGCCTGACGCGGTATGCCGCCGTTTCGCCCGCGCCCATCTCCGCATCAGAGACGCTCGGTTCCCGCTGGGCTTTCCGCGATCTGCTGGAAACGGGTGCCGCCGGCGTGGTGATGCTTGATATCAGCTGGTGCGGCGGGCTTTCCGAGGCGCGCAAGATCGCCTCCATGGCGGAAGCCTGGCATCTGCCCGTCGCGCCGCATGATTGCACCGGCCCGGTCGTGCTCTGCGCCTCCACCCATCTGTCGCTCAACGCGCCGAATGCGCTGGTGCAGGAAAGTGTGCGCGCCTTCTACAAGACCTGGTATCGCGATCTCGTCACCGCATTGCCAGAGGTGAAGAACGGCATGATCACCGTGCCGCCGGGCGCCGGCCTTGGCATGGAGCTGCATCCCGATATCGAAAAGACGTTTACCGTCAGCCGCCGTTTTTCGGATGCGGCGTCGATCTGATCAGAACAGGTTGCCCTGATCCGTTGGGCCAGAAGAAGCCGGTTTTGCCGGCTTCTTTTTTGGCGCAGTGGCGGCATCCGGGGACGGCATCCCCTCTCCCGTTGTGATGGCGGAAACGCGGCCATCGGCAAATTCCATCGATACGACAGCGCCGGAAGCAATGGCGGCGGCGCGGGTCAACGGCCGGTTTTCCTCGTCGCGGATCACGGCATAGCCGCGTTTCAACACATTCTTGTAGGACAGCGATTCCAAAACGCGACTATGCGCGGCAAGGCCCGAGCGGTTCTGCGCCATGCGGTGCAGCACGGCGGTATCAGCGCGGCGTGCTGCGGTGACGACCCGTTCCTTCTGTCGCTCCAGCTGACCGAGCAGGCGGGCGGGAAGCGAACGCAGCGAAGAATCGAACGAATCGACGCGGCCTTTTCCCTGCAAGAGACGGCGCTCCACCAGAGTCTCGGCGCGGTGCATGCGCTCGGTAATCCGCTGCCTGTGGTGCTTGAGGCCATTCAGCAGAGTTTCTGGCCTCAAGCCCGAAGCGGAGCGTTCGAAAGCGCGGCGCTTATTTAGCGTCGTCATTTCAAGCCCACGCCCAAGACCGCTTGCAGCCTCATCAAAACGGCGGCGCGGCAAAGCGAGAAGCTGATCGAGCGACGGCAGCGCGCGCACCAGCGCCCGCACGCCCTGACGGCGAGTGTCCATCTGCCGCGATACCGAGCCTGATAGACGCGCGGCAAGGCCCGAAAGCTGCGCTTCCAGCTCGGCCCGCACCGGCACGGCCATTTCGGCGGCCCCCGTCGGTGTCGGCGCACGCACATCGGCGGCATAGTCGATCAATGTCGTATCGGTCTCGTGCCCCACGGCGGAAATCAACGGGATTTCGCTCTCGGCGGCGGCACGCACGACGATTTCATCGTTGAAGCTCCAGAGGTCCTCCAGGCTGCCGCCGCCACGCGCGACGATGAGCACATCCGGTCGCGCTATTTCACCACCGGGTTGAAGCGCATTGAAGCCGCGAATGGCGTTCGCCACTTCCTCGCCCGAGCCTTCGCCCTGCACCTTGACCGGCCAGACGACGACATGGACCGGAAAGCGATCCGAAATGCGGTGAAGAATATCGCGAATGACCGCACCCGTCGGCGAGGTGACGACGCCGATGACACGCGGCATGAACGGCAGGCGGCGCTTGCGGGCCGGGTCGAAGAGCCCTTCCGCTGCCAGACGCCGGCGGCGATCTTCCAAGAGCGCCATCAGCGCGCCGGCGCCGGCAGGCTCGAGGCTTTCTATGACGATCTGGTATTTCGAGGAGCCGGGAAAGGTGGTGACCTTGCCGGTGGCGATGACCTCCATGCCTTCTTCCGGGCGGAACTTCAGCCGCGAGAAAGTGCCTTTCCAGATCACCGCATCGATACGGGCGCGGTCGTCCTTCAGCGAGAAATAGGCGTGCCCTGAAGAATGCGGCCCACGATAGCCGGAAATCTCGCCACGCACCCGCACCTGCTCGAAAGCCGTCTCCACCGTGCGCTTGATGGAACCCGACAGTTCGGACACCGAGAACTCGGCAAGATTGCTCAATGCTGCGTGGGAGAAGATATCGCTCATGCCCGTTTGTAACCAAAACCCGTCGATTCGGAAATGCCGGCACCGGCCCGGCCCATTTTAACGGCGATGAAACCATATCCTCAACTAACGAGTTAGGAAAATGGGGATTGGAGGAGAAAACAAGGGTTCGTTAGGGAAGACGGCGTTACGTCTGTCCCAGGCCCGGCAACCAAAGAGGAGGCGGCATCATGATTTTTCTTACCGCCACAGTGCTCGGCGTAACCGCAGTTGCGTTGCGTTCGGTTTTCAGCATCGTTTTCATCTGCATGATGATTATCGGCGCCTATGGCGTGGCGATCACAGTTTCATCCACGGCCGTGCCCTTGATGTCGCTGCTTCTGGCGCTCGCCGGTTACAATTTCGGTGTCGTGGGTGTCGTTATCAGCCTTCTGGTGCTGCAGCGCCCGCGTTCCACCCAGCCGACCCTCTAAAAGTCCGCGGCCTTGAGGCTTTCGCACTTTGCGCTGACCGAGATTTGCGGACTGGCCGCTGATCTCGTTGTTACCTGTCTGCTTATTTTCTATCTCGGCGTCGATCCGCTCGCCGCCCGTTTGCCGGGCGCTGCAACGGGGCTTGCAACAAGCTGGCGGCTGAACCGTTCGAATGGTGAGGCATCCGCCCGGCTGAACAGCTTCCTGACAAATGCCGTCACGCTTACCTCGCGTATCGTCAGCGTCGGGCTGTTTGCCCTGCTGCAATGGCGCAACCCGCTGGTGCAGCCGCTCGTCCCGCTTGCCTTTTCAGCACTCGCAGCATTTGTGCTGGCGCTTTACGGCTATTGGCGGCTTCAAAGGCAACGGCAAGATCAGGGCTAAACCGTTTCCCATCCGTCCTTTTCCGCCGCCCGGTAAATGGCGTCGATGAAAAGCTGGTTCTTCCTCGAGCTTTCCAGCGTGACCACTTCGCCCTCACCCTTCGCAGCACGGGCAAAGGCCTCCGCCTCCAGCTTATATTGGCGACTATCCTGAAACCGGAAGATTTGCGACTGGTTATGGGCCTGATTGGTCAGCTCGATCTCTTCCGCGCCCCAACGATTGGCGTTGAAGGGAGATTTGACCTCGATGTATCCGTCAGTGCCATGGAAAACCATCAGCTGTCGGGCGGCAAGCTGTGTGGCCAGATAAAAACTCAGTTCGAAACCGCCGAAATCAGCCCTGACGCTGGAATAGATATCGGTGCCGAATTCCGCGTCGCGCTCGACAGTGGCCTGCACGCGCCTCGGTTCCACGCCGGTGGCGAAGCGCGTCACGATGGTGGGGTAGACGCCGATATCGGGCAAGGCCCCGCCACCCAGTTCGGGAATATTGCGCATATTGCCGGGATCGCGGTTGAAATAGCTGAAAGCGCCCTGCACATGCTTCAGCGTTCCGATCGCGCCCGAGGCCAGCAATTCCTTCACCTTTGCCCAGACCGGCGCATAGGTGACCATGAAGGCCTCCGAGATGATAACGCGGTTGCGGTCACGCGCAGCGATAAGGGCATCGATCTCCCCCGCCTTCAACGCAATCGGTTTTTCGCACAGAACGTGTTTGCCGGCATCAGCTGCCTTGATGGTCCACTCCACATGCTGCGACGTCGGAAGCGGAATGTAAACCGCGTCGATGACATCGGATGCCAGCATTTCCTCATAGGAGCCGAAAGCGTGTGGCACGGAAAAACGATCCGCCACTGCGCGGGCCTTGGCGAGATCCCGGCTGGCGATGGCGCTGACCACGCAGTTATCAGCATCCTGTATCGCCGGAATGACGTGATCCTGAGCGATTTTCGCCGTTGAGATTATTCCGAAGCGCAGCATTCCATTCTCCCGCTCTGCCATTTAGCGGAAACTTATCATCGTCACACGTCATGGCAAGCCGTAGGTGAGTGATAGATCAAAGATGGCTGGATTTGTCCTCTCTTTGTCGGGATATCTGCTTTTCTCCGCACTTTATAAAAGGAATTATGCTAGGCATAAACCTAATGGAGATACATGAAATGTCCTCTTCCCATACGGCCCTGCTGGTCATCGACGTTCAAGAGTCCTTTCGGCATGCCCCCTATTTCGAGGAAAGCGGATTGGCCGCCTATCTGGAGAAACAGCAGGCGCTGATCGATGGCGCCAAAGCCGCGGGCATTCCAGTCGTGCAAATCTTCCATGTCGATGGCGACAGGGCCTTCTCGAAGGACAGCGGTTATATCCGGGCGCTGGAGGGTGTGGGGATCACCCCTGATGTCACCTTTCACAAGAACCGCCATTCGGCTTTTGCCGGCACCGGCCTCGAAATCTGGCTGACGCAGAAAGGTATCAACCGGCTGATCATCTCCGGCATCCGCACCGAACAATGCTGCGAAACCACCACGCGGCACGCTTCCGATCGTGGTTACAGCGTCGATTACGTCACCGAAGCGACGCTGACTTTCCCGATGACACATGCTTCCGGCACCGTCTTCAGCCCGGACGATATCCGCAAACGGACCGAACTGGTGCTGGCTGGCCGCTTCGCGCGCATCCTAACCGTCAACGACGTGCTTGCCACCGTCAAAGAGGCCGCATGATGGATAGAGGCGGCACGCGCATCATTCCCTTTTATACGCTTGTGCCGCCTCACGCGCTGTTGCTGGACATTGCCGGTCCGCTCGAAGTAATCCGTTATGCCAACACGGAACAACGGGACATCCATTTCGACTGCCGATACATTGCTGCGAGTGGCGAACAACAATCTTCCATCGGCCTTGGGCTTTCCGGGCTGGAGAGTTTGCCCGCGACCCTGCCGGAAAGTGCTTTCCTGCTGATCTCGGGCAGCACGTCACGCTTCGACAATGATCCGCAGGCACGGCGAGAGCGGCAGGCGCTTGCGGCATGGCTGCGCCGCGCGGTGCGTGCCGATACGACAGTCATTTCCATCTGTTCCGGCGCGCTGCTGGCGGGTGAAGCGGGACTTTTCGACGGGCGAAACTGCACGACTCATGCCGATTGCGTTGAAGGGCTGCGCCGCATCGCGCCGCTGTCGCAGGTGGCCGAAAACCGCCTTTTCGTTGAGGATGGCAACCGCTTCTCAAGTGCCGGTATTTCCACCGGCATCGACCTGATGCTGCATGTGGTTTCCCGGCTGACATCCCCGGCCGTTGCGGCCCGCATTGCCAAAACAATGGTCGTTTATCTAAGACGCAGCGGCAGCGATCCGCAAATCTCCCCTTGGCTCACCGGCCGCAACCACATCCACCCCGCCATTCACCGGGTTCAGGACCGGGTGATGGCCGAGCCGGCGCAGGACTGGTCGCTGGAGCGGCTGGCCGATATTGCGGCGCTCAGCGAAAGGCATCTTTCGCGCCTGTTTCGCGAGCATACCGGCATCAGCGTCATAGACTATGTCAACCTGATGCGGGTCAATCTCGCCCGCGACATTCTCGCCAACAGCCGGCTGGATATGGAGACCATCGCGGAAAGGGCGGGCTTTGCCTCCGCCCGGCACCTGCGGCGCGTCTGGCAGCAGCACAATCGCCATCCGCCCAGCCATTATCGCGGTTTTCACGCCTGATTGTTCGCAGACCCTGCCGCTGCCTGATGAATGCCATCAAAGGAATTGAATGGTTATGCCGGCAGGCAGTTGCTACCTTGCCATAAAGACAGCAACAGGAGCATTCCCCGTGGAAAAACGAAGCCTCGGCCGCACCGGCCTCTCCATCGCCCCGATCGTCTTCGGCGGCAACGTGTTCGGCTGGACAGCGGATGAGAAGACTTCCTTTGCCCTGCTCGACGCCTTTTTCGATGCGGGGTTCAATGCCATCGACACGGCAGATGTCTATTCCGCCTGGGTGGACGGGCATGTGGGCGGTGAGTCCGAGGCCATCATCGGCAAATGGCTGAAGCAGTCCAGTGTCAGGCGTGAGGATGCGGTGATCGTCACCAAGGTCGGTTTTGACAATCGCGGCCAGAAGACCGGTCTCAGCACCAAGTGGATCGCGGAAGCCGTCGAGGCTTCCCTGAAGCGGCTGCAGACCGACTATATCGACCTCTACCTTGCCCACAAGCCGGATGCGGATGTGCCGCTGGAGGAAACGCTCGCCGCCTTCGCGAAGCTGAAGGAACAGGGAAAAATTCGTGCCATCGGCTGCTCAAACTATTCCGCAAGCCAGCTTCAGGACGCGCTGGACACGGCCGCAAAGAACAATCTGCCACGCTACGACGTGCTTCAGCCGGAGTATAATCTCTATAATCGCGCGGATTTCGAAGGCCCGCTTGCCGATCTTTGTGTGAAGCAAGAGATCGGCGTCATCAACTATTACAGCCTCGCGGCCGGTTTCCTCACCGGCAAATATCGCGCCAAGGCCGACACCGAGGGCGTTGCCCGCAGCTACCGGGTAGGCGATTACGTCAACACACGCGGCCTTGCCATTCTGGGGGCCATGGATGCGGTTGCCGTGGAAACCGGGGCCAAGCTCGCTGATATCGCGCTGGCCTGGCTGCTGCGGAAGAGTGCCGTAACGGCTCCAATTGCCAGCGCCACCAGCCTGTCGCAGCTCGAGAGTTTCAAACGCGCCGTTAATCTGAAGCTGACAGACGAGATGATGGCTCTTCTCGACAAAGCAGGTGCGTGACATGGATCTTACAATTCGCGACGCACAGCCGAGTGACCGGGCGGAATGGCTGCGCCTGTGGAACGACTATCTCGCTTTCTACGATGTCCACCTTGCCGACGACGTGACCGAGCATACCTGGGCGCGTATTCTCGACCCAGCCTCGCGTGTTTCCATGCGTGTGGCCTTGCTCGGCGACACGATGGCCGGTTTCGCCATCCATCACTTCCATGATTCCACCTGGGTCAAAACACCCGATTGCTATCTGGAAGACCTGTTCGTCGACGGCTCGATCCGCGGAAAGGGAACAGGTCGGGCGCTGATGGACGATCTCATCGCCATCTGCGCCGAAAGAGGCTGGTCACGGCTTTACTGGAACACGGACGAGCACAATCACCGGGCCCAGAATCTCTATAACAGCTACGTGAAAAGCGATGGCCATATCCGCTATCGCATCAAGTTCTGATCACCCCTGAAGCGGAAGAAATCTACGAAAGCCCTCAGCGCCGGGCGCATCTGCCGGCGCGAGGGATAATAGATATAAAAACCGTCAAAGGGCGCGCACCAATCCTCCAGCACGCGGATGAGCCTGCCCTCCCTGATATCGTCCTCGACGCGCTGTTCGAAAACAAAGGCAAGGCCCGCCCCATCTATTGCCGCCCGGCGAATGAGGCTCTGGTCCGACAGGATCAGCGGTCCCTGTACATCCACCACCAGCGGCTTGCCATTCCTCTCCAGTTCCCAGCGATAGATAAGGCCGCTGGCGAAACGCCGGCGGATGCAGCGGTGACGGATGAGATCCCTCGGATCGGATGGCGGAGGGTTTTCTGCGAAATAGGAGGGCGCGCCAACAATCGCGCCGCGCCATGCACCACTCGCTTTCACCGCAATCATATCCGCATCGAGGTGCTCTCCGAGCCGCAGACCGGCATCGAAGCCTTTCGCGACGATATCTTCGAAGCGATCATCCGTTGAGATTTCGAGTGATATGTCGGGATAGAACCGCAGGAACTCCCCCAGCCGCGGCACGATAAGATCCTCAGCCGCAAGCCGAGGCAGGGTGATGCGCAGAGGACCGGCCGGCCTTCCACCGTGCTCGGCAAGCGTCTGGATGACCGTATCGATATCGGCAAGAGCCGGCCCCAACGTTTCGAGCAGCCGTTTACCCTCCTCCGTCGGAGAGACGCTGCGGGTGGTGCGGTGAAGCAGCCGCAGGCCAAGGCTTGCCTCCAGCGACGAGACGGCGTGGCTGACGGCGGAAGGCGCGATGGCCAATTCGGCGGCGGCCTTGCGAAAGCTGCGGCCTTCGGCAACGGCGGCAAGAACGGCCAGCTGGGAGAGTTGCACACGGTTCATTGTTCTAAATGATAGAACAACCCAAGCGGATTTGCAGCGATTATTTTTACCACCGATGGGCAGTATGTTTTGCCCGTACCCACTCCCAAAGGTATATTAAACCGTCTTGGACACATGCTCCGCTGCAAACCGCGGGATAGCTTTCAAGGCGTGCTCTGACAAAGGACAGGCAAATGAAACACAGAATTCTCGGAAAAGACCTCTCCGTTTCTGCACTCGGCCTTGGCTGCATGGGCATGAGCCATGCTTATGGACCTTCAAATGATGAAAGCAGTTCTATCGCAACGTTGCATCGCGCCGTCGAGCTTGGCGTCACGTTGTTCGATACGGCAGAAGTTTATGGGCCGTTCAAAAACGAAATCCTCCTTGGCAAGGCTTTGAAGCCCTATCGCGATCAGGTGGTCATCGCCACCAAATTCGGCTTCCGCATCGACGGCAGCAAACCTTCGGCGGAGATGATCCAGGGTGTGGACGGTTCGCCGGCAAATGTTCGTGCCGTCGCCGAAGCTTCACTGAAAAGGCTGGGTGTCGATGTCATCGACCTCTATTACCAGCACCGCGTCGATCCGGACGTGGCAATTGAAGAGACGGTCGGCGCAATGGCCGATCTGGTGCGGGAAGGCAAGGTGAAGGCGCTCGGCCTTTCCGAGGCGAGTGCGGTGACCCTTCGCAAGGCGCATGCCGTTCACCCGATTGCGGCCATTCAGAGCGAATATTCGCTTTGGACCCGCGATCCCGAAGAAAATGGCGTGCTGGACACCTGCCGCGAACTGGGCATCGGTTTCGTACCCTTCAGCCCGCTCGGGCGCGGCGCTTTGACGGGCGCGCTGAAGTCGCTCGACGGGCTTGCCTCCGACGATTTCCGCCGCAGCCTGCCGCGCTTCCAAAGCGAAAACTTCGATGCCAATCTGGCCCTCATCCAGCTGCTGGAAGATATGGCGGCCGCGAAAGGCGTTACCGCAGGGCAACTGGCGCTCGCCTGGGTCATGGCGCAGGGCGATTTCATCGTGCCTATCCCCGGCACCACGAAAATTGCCAATCTGGAGAAAAACGTGGCGGCAGCGGATGTCGCGCTGACAGCCGACGAAGTTGCCAGCCTCGGCGCATTGCTCTCTCCGACAAAGGTTGCGGGGGAACGTTATCCGGAACGAATGACGCGATTGGCCAATCGCTAAAAACAAAAAGCCGCGGCAACCGCCGCGGCTTTTTTCATTCCATGAGCTGCTTTCAGGCGCGCAGAACGCCGCCCGTCGATTTCTCGACATTGCCGACGATCTTGGCTGTCAGCGCTTCGAAATCCTCATCGGTCAGCGTCTTGTCGACCGGCTGGATTTGGACTTCGATGGCCACCGACTTGCAGTTTTCGCCCAGCGATGCGCCCTCGAAAATATCGAAGACATTAACGCCGGTAATCAGCTTGCGATCGGCGCTCGTTGCGGCCTTGATGATGGCTCCTGCCTCTACCGACTTGTCGACCACGAAGGCGAAGTCACGCTTGACCGCCTGGAAGGGCGAAAGCTCAAGTGCTGGCTTGGTGCGGGTCGCCTTCTTCTTCGGCTCCTGCATGGCGTCGAGATAGATATCGAAACCGCAATAGGCGCCGGAAACATCCAGCTCGGACAGCGTCTTCGGGTGGAATTCGCCGAAATAGCCGAGCACGACCTTCGGACCCATCTTGATGGTGCCGGAACGGCCGGGATGATACCAGCCGGGGCCGCCAGCCTCGATCTGCACATTGGCCATGGGCAGGCCGCAGGCCTCGAGCACCGCCAGCGCATCGGCCTTGGCGTCGTAGACATCCACGGGCTTGCCGCCGCCCTTCACAGCATTGGACCACATGCGGCCGCTGCCTGCGAGCGAGGCCGTGCCACGGCGAACACCGCCAGCCACGCGACGCTGGGTTTCCGGCGTATCACCCTCATAGGTGCCGGAGACCTCGAAGATCGCGACGTCACCATAGCCCTTGTCGGCATTGCGCTGTGCGGCAGTCAGAAGGCCCGGCAGCAGCGAAGGACGCATGTCCGACATATCGGCCGCGATGGGGTTGGCCAGTTTCAGGGCGGGGGAACCGCCGCCGAAAAGCTTCGCCTGCGCTTCCGGAATGAAGGACCAGGTGACGGCTTCCAGCATGCCACGGCTTGCCAAGGCACGGCGCGCAGTGCGGGTGCGGATCTGCAGCGTCGTCAGGATGCGGCCGTTGACCGCGCCGAAGCTTTCCAGCGGTTCCGGCTTGATATTGTCGACGCCATGGATGCGCATGACTTCTTCGACCAGATCGGCCTTGCCATCAACATCCGGGCGCCAGGACGGCACGGTGACGGACACGCGTTCGTCGGTTCCCTCGACACCAAAACCGAGGCCTTTGAGAATGGTGAGGCTCTCTTCCGCCGAGACTTCCAGACCCGTCAGGCGCTTCACTTCCGCTAGCGGAAAATCCACGACCTTGGCCTGATGGCCCTTGTAACCGACAACCTTGGCTTCGCCGGCAACGCCGCCGCACAGTTCCAGAACCAGTTCGGTGGTGCGTTCCAGACCCGGGACCATATATTCCGGATCGACGCCTCGCTCGAAACGATAACGCGCATCGGTGATGATGCCGAGTGAACGGCCGGTCTTGGCGATGTTGATCGGATCCCAGAGAGCGGACTCAATCAGCACGTCAACGGTGTTTTCGTCGCAGCCGGAATGTTCGCCGCCCATGACGCCGCCGATCGACTCGAGGCCCTTTTCGTCAGCGATGACGACATTGTTCGGGCCGAGCTTGTATTCGCGCTGGTCGAGCGCAAGGATCGTCTCACCCTCTTTCGCACGGCGAACCGTCAGATCGCCCTTGACCTTGGCCGCATCGAAGACGTGCATCGGCCGGCCCTGATCGAAGGTCATGTAGTTGGTGATATCAACAAGCGCATTGATGGGGCGTAGGCCGATCGCCATCAGGCGCTGCTGCATCCACTTCGGGCTCGGGCCGTTCTTCACGCCGCGAACGATGCGCAGCGAAAAGCCGGGGCAAAGCGCCGCGTCATCCAGTTCCAGCTTCACAGTGACCGGCGTTGCGCCTTCGACCTTGAAGGCCGGCGCAGGCTTCGTCTTCAGCTTGCCCAGACCGGAGGCGGCGAGATCACGGGCGATGCCGTAGATCGAGGTGCAGTCCGGGCGGTTTGGCGTAAGATTGATCTCGATGACCGGATCATCGAGGCCAGCATAGGATGCGAAGGAAGTGCCAACAGGCGCATCCTCCGGCAGATCGATGATGCCGTCGTGATCGTCGGAAATGTTCAGCTCCTTTTCAGAGCACATCATGCCGTGGCTTTCGACACCGCGAATCTTGCCGACGGCCAGCGTCACATCGATGCCCGGAACATACATGCCGGGACGAGCGAGCGCACCGACGAGGCCGGCGCGCGCATTCGGCGCGCCGCAGACGATCTGAACCGGCTTACCGTCGCCGGCGTCCACCATCAGCACCTTGAGGCGGTCGGCCTCGGGATGTTTCTCGGCGGAAACGACCTTTGCGATGACGAAAGGCTTATAGGCAGCCTTGTCGTCCACGTCCTCGACCTCAAGGCCAATTGCCGTCAGCCGTCCGCAAATCTCGTCCAGCGTTGCATCCGTTTCGAGATGCTCTTTCAGCCAGGAAAGAGTGAATTTCATGTCTTTGCTCCTTGGCTAACCGGATTAAACGCTCAAACCGCCGAACAGCGTCGGCATGTCGAGCGGGCGGAAGCCGTAATGGTTCATCCAGCGGACATCGGCGTTGAAGAAATCGCGCAGATCAGGCATGCCGTATTTCAGCATGGCGATGCGGTCGAGGCCCATGCCCCAGGCAAAGCCCTGATATTCATCCGGATCCAGCCCGCCGGCGCGCAGCACGTTCGGGTGCACCATGCCGCAGCCGAGAATCTCCATCCAGTCCTTGCCTTCGCCGAACTTGACGATGGGGCCGGAGCGGTCGCACTGGATATCCACCTCGAAGCTCGGCTCCGTGAAGGGGAAGAACGACGGGCGGAAGCGCATGACGACGCTGTCGACCTCGAAGAATGTCTTGCAGAACTCTTCCAGAATCCAGCGCAGATTGCCGACATGCGCCTTCTTGTCGATGACAAGGCCTTCGACCTGATGGAACATCGGCGAGTGGGTGGCGTCGGAATCCTGACGGTAGGTCTTGCCGGGAATGACGATGCGGATCGGCGGCTTCTGGCTTTCCATGGTGCGGATCTGCACCGGCGAGGTGTGCGTGCGCAGCACCTTGCGCTCGCCGTTTTCATCCGGCTGGAAGAAGAAGGTGTCGTGCATTTCGCGGGCCGGATGGCCTTCGGGGAAATTCAGCGCCGTGAAGTTGTAATAGTCCGTTTCGATATCCGGACCTTCGGCGATCGAGAAGCCCATATCCGCAAAGATCGCGGTGATTTCATCGACGATCTGGCTAATCGGATGAATGCGGCCGCGCTCGGCAGGAGACTGGCGGACCGGCAGGCTGACATCCACAGTTTCCGCCTTCAGGCGCGCAGCGATGGCGGCATCCTTCAACGCATTTTTGCGCTCACCGATGAGGTCGGTGATTTCGGTCTTCAGCTGGTTGATGGCAGCGCCCCGGGTCTGGCGCTCTTCCGGCGTCATCGATCCCAGCGTCTTCAAAAGCTCCGAAACCGAGCCCTTCTTGCCGAGCGCGGAGACGCGCACGGCCTCGATGGCCGGCTCATCGGCAGCAGTGGCGATCTCCGACATCAATTGCGATTTCAAGGTATCAAGTTCAGTCATCTTTTCCTGCCTTGCCGGTTTTTTTGAGAGCGGCTTCGGGGTTCACAGCATTCATCAGATAGTCGGTCGCCATGATAAAGCGTCGCAGATCACTACCCATCCGCACGCGCCCGATCAACCGGGCAAGCGGTAAAAATCGCCCCAGAATGCCGGTCAAACGGCACAATTCTTCAAGTGCCCGGGGCGGGGCGTTTTCGCGCCAGCGGGCAAAGGCCGCATCGCAGGTTTTCGGCGCATCGCAGGCTCGGGTCGCGACCTGTAAAAACAGCAGCCAGATATCGCGGGCCTGCGCCGTCTCAAGCGGCATGACCTCCTGCGGGCGTTCCTCGAAATCCATAAAGCCTATGCGCCCATCCTGGATAAAGAAGTCGCGCACATGCGGCCGTCCGTGGCAAAGGCCCGCCGCATGCAACTCGCCGAGCGCTTCAGCGGATTTCACCAGCAAGGCATCATGTTCCACGGGCGTCGCGACCTTCATCGCGTCCATGCGCTCCATCACGGTCGGGCCGACATCTCCCAGCACGACCGCCGTCAGCGAGGAATAGATGACTGGCGGCACAAGGAAACCCCGGGCCTTGAAGGCGTGAAGCGTTTCAAGTTCGCGGCGCATCAGGCCTGCGCCGTCAAGCGGCGGAGAAGGTCGCATGAAGGTGTAGGGCAGCAGTTTGGCGAGAAAGGTCTGCAGCTTTATCCACCAGGACGGCGTTTCCGTACCCTGACGCTTGATCCAGACGGTCGTTGTGGAGAGCTCGAGTTTCTGCACCCGTCGCTCGCTCTTGAGCAGAGCCTGCATCAGGGCCGCGATATCGCCATCTTCAAGATGGACGTGGAAACCCTTCACTTTTTCCGCTTCGCTTGCGGCAACCACCATTTTTACCCCCAGGAATTTGCCGACCGAAACCCGGCCAGATGCTCCACCCTTTTTCTTTGATCCGTACGCAAGGTGCTTGCACGCCCTTTAGGAACTGCCGTGAATTCCCAAAAACGAAAACCCGCGCCGGAGGACCGGCGCGGGTTTCAAATGAACAACAGATTGTCCGCGCCGTAATTACTTTACAGCGGTTTCAAACTCGTTGGCCGTACCAGCATCCTTGAGGTACTCAAGCGCCTTCTTCGCTGCTTCGACGAGCGCGCCGAATGCTGCCGGCTCATGGATAGCCATGTCGGACAGAACCTTTCGGTCGACTTCGATGCCAGCCTTGTTCAGGCCGTCGATGAAGCGGCCGTAGGTCAGGCCGAATTCGCGAACAGCAGCGTTGATACGCTGGATCCACAGAGCGCGGAAGTTGCGCTTGTTGACCTTGCGGTCGCGGTAAGCGTACTGCTTGGAACGATCCACGGCAGCCTTAGCTGCGCGGATGGTGTTCTTGCGGCGGCCGTAGAAGCCCTTGGCTGCCTTGAGTGTCTTGGTGTGCTTGGCGCGGGAAGTTACGCCACGTTTTACGCGTGCCATGTCATGATCTCCTTAAAGTGTCCAAAAGTGCGGAAAAGTCTCAGAGACCGTTCGGCAGGTAGTTCTTGACGACTTTTTTGCCGTCAGCTTCGGCGAGAACCATGGTTCCACGCGCGTCGCGAATGAACTTGTTGGTACGCTTGATCATGCCGTGGCGCTTACCGGCGGCGGCTGCAACAACCTTGCCGGTGGCGGTGATCTTGAACCGCTTCTTTGCAGCGGACTTCGTCTTCATCTTGGGCATTTTGCTACTCCGTTTTTGTATCGAAACAGGCAGACGAGGCCTATTTCAAGCTATTCAGGAACGGCCACGGCATGCCCTGCCGGACCGTTCGGACGCGCGCTTATAACCGCAGTCGGCTAAAAGCGCAACGGGGAATGAGAATTTCCCCTTGCGGTGGGATACGCGCCAGTGATGTGAACGCGTAAAAAGATTATTTCGGTGCGAGAACCATCATCATCTGACGGCCTTCCAGCTTCGGCTCGGCTTCAACCTTGGCAATCGCCTGGGTGTCTTCCTTCACCTGGAGGAGAAGCTTCATGCCGAGTTCCTGGTGGGCCATTTCACGGCCGCGGAACTTCAGCGTTACCTTCACCTTGTCGCCATCGTCAAAGAAACGGCCCATCGCCTTCATCTTCACGTCATAGTCATGCGTGTCGATGTTCGGGCGCATCTTGATTTCTTTAACTTCGACGATCTTCTGTTTCTTGCGCGCTTCAGCGGCCTTTTTCTGGGTCGAGTACTTCAGCTTGCCGAGATCGAGGATCTTGCATACCGGCGGTTCAGCGTTCGGCGAAATCTCAACGAGATCGAGACCGGCCTCCTCCGCCAGTTTCAAAGCCTGATCCGTCGGCATGCTACCGAGGTTCTGGCCCTCTTCATCAATAAGCTGAACTCTGGGAACCCGAATTTCCCGGTTGGAGCGCGGCCCCTCCTTGACGGGGGCATCGGCTTTGAAAGGTCTGCGAATGGTCGTATTCTCCTGATCTGTTTCTGGATCACGTCAGCAAAAAACAGCTTGTTTGGTACAAGCGGCGGAAATGTCGTTATTGCTGTGGCGAAGTCAATAGCATATCTGCCCGAAAAGATCACCTGTTGTCACGGTTTTTGCAAATACGCCGCCGTTGTTGCACCAAAATCAGGAGAATTGCATATACATGACCGAACAAGCCGCTGAATTCCTGCGCGTCGGCCCCGACAACGACAGCCGCGAAATCGCTTTCCTCCATCGCCCGGCGGTTTCGGGCGAGAATGCGCCAATGCTGGTATGGCTCGGCGGCTATCGTTCCGACATGACCGGAACCAAGGCGGTTGAACTCGATCGCTTCGCGGCGGAAAACGACCTTGCCTGCCTCCGCCTGGACTATTCCGGCCACGGCGCTTCCGGCGGCGACTTCAGGAAAGGCACGATTTCCCGCTGGCTGGAAGAGGCGCTTGCCGTGGTGCGTGCAAAGGCGCCGTCGCGCGTCGTGCTCGTCGGCTCCTCCATGGGGGGATGGATTGCTCTGCGCATGGTCGAGGAACTGCGCAAGGCGGGCGGCGCGCCCTCCGTTGCCGGCCTGGTCCTCATTGCGCCGGCGCCCGATTTCACCGCGGAGCTGATAGAGCCCAGCCTCACGGATGCGGAAAAAACCTCTCTCTCGGAAAAAGGTTATTTCGAGGAACACTCGGAATACAGCCCCGAACCCAACATCTTCACCCGTGCGCTGATGGAGGACGGAAAGCAGAACCGTGTGTTGCAGGGCATCATCACCACCGGCTGCCCCGTTCACATCCTGCAGGGCATGCGCGACCCCGATGTCCCCTATCAGCATGCGCTGAAGCTTCTCGAACATCTTCCGTCCGACGACGTCGTGCTGACGCTGATCCGCGACGGCGACCACCGGCTTTCCCGGCCACAGGATATCGAGCGGATGCTCGCGGCCGTCAAAGCCCTTGCAATATAGGCATTTGCGCAACGCTCTTAACCATATTCGACGAGTCTTGCGCGCCGCCGATCGCTAGCGATTGACTCAAGCCCCCTATCCCTCTTAACTTTTCGTTAAGAATTAAGGGACGGGTTTCATGATGAACGCACCGCTGGCGCGTGCGCTGCTGTTTGCAGTTGCCGCCGGGCTAATGACTGCTGCCTCCGCTACCGCGGAAACCAAGGGAAGCCCTTCCATGGTGACGGGCGGGATCACCTCCCAGCCGATCGGCCATTATGAGTTCTGTCAGAAATATGCCGACGAATGCAACATTCGCAGCAAGGCTACACCGCCGCCGCGCGTCACGGATTATGGCTGGGACGTCATTCGCGAGGTCAATACGTCCGTCAACACCACGATCGTGGCGATGACCGACCAGGAAATCTACGGCAAGGACGAAGTCTGGGAATATCCGACGACCGCCGGTGACTGCGAAGATTTCGTGCTGCTGAAGCGCAAGAAGCTGGTCGAGCGCGGTTTTTCCGTTGCCGATCTGCTGATCACCGTCGTGCGCAAGCCTGACGGCGAAGGCCATGCGGTGCTGACGCTTCGCACCACTGATGGCGACTATATTCTCGACAACCTCACCGACGACGTGAAGCTCTGGACCGACACCAACTACACCTATCTGAAGCGACAGGCGTCCTTCAATACGGGCCGTTGGGTCTCCATCGAAGATGGTCGCGACATTCTGGTTGGCGCATTGCGCTGACACTTGGCTCAACGTTTGACAGATCAAGAGCCCGCCATCGCGGGCTCTTTCTTTTTTCATCCGTTGCCGATGATAATGCCGGCCGCCAGCACCAGTGAGCCGCCGAGGACCACCTGAAACACCGCGCGCAGGAACGGCGTTTCCATAAAGCGGTTCTGAATGAAGGCTATGGCCCACAGTTCCACGAAAACGACGACGGCCGCAATCGCCGTTGCTGTCCAGAAATGCGGAATGAGATAGGGCAAGGCATGGCCGAGACCGCCGATGGCCGTCATGATGCCTGAGGCCAGACCCCGCTTTACCGGAGAACCGCGACCCGAAAGCTTCCCGTCATCATGGGCGGCCTCGGTGAAGCCCATGGAGATACCCGCACCGACGGAGGCGGAAAGACCGATGAGAAAGGTCTGCCACGTATCCTGTGTCGCAAAGGCGGCCGCAAATATAGGTGCGAGCGTCGAGACGGAGCCATCCATCAGACCGGCGAGACCGGGCTGCACATAGGTCAGAAGAAACTGCCGCTTTGCGGTTTCCTCCTCTTCCGTCCGACCATTTTCATCAAGATGTTTTTCTTCCAGCATCTGCGCGATGTCTTCGTGGCCCCGTTCCGCCTCGGCCAGATCGCCGAGCAGCTTGCGCGTCGAGGCATCGCTGGTGCGCTTGACGGCCTCATCGTAAAAACGGATCGCCTGTGCTTCCATCAATTCGGCCTGCTCACGGATTTTCTCGAGCGACAGGTTCTTCACGAGCCAGTCCGGGGTGCGCTCGTAAAAACCGCGTACATGTTCTCGGCGGATCAGCGGGATCGTCTCACCGAAACGGCGACGGTGCATGTCGATCAGAACATTTCGATGCTGCTGCTCGACCTCCGCCATATCGTCGAAGACTTTGGCCGATTGCGGATATTGCACGCGCAGATGATCGGCATAGGAACGATAGATGCGGGAATCGTCTTCTTCGGACGAAATGGCGAGTGCGAGGATTTCCTGTTCGCCGAGAGAGGAAAAGGGACGCTTGGACAGGGAAAAAAGACTGCGAAACATGGCTGAAACCTTTTTAGAATAATTCTAAATACATCCGCACCTTGCCGAGATCAAGCCATCTTAGAATAATTCTAATAAGGCAAAGGGTCGCATTGCAGGCCGCATCGCAGCGGGGTAAATTCGCGGAAAAGGAAACACCATGCAGGAAGACGTTGCGGCGAGAGCCGCCCACAGCGCGGAAATTCAGGACAGGGCGGAAAAAGCCATGGCGGAAATCGGCGTGGATGCCGGTTTCATCGACCGGCTGGTGGAAACGTTCTACGGCCGCGTTCTTGAACACCCCACGCTTGGCCCGGTTTTTGATGCGCGGCTCGCCGGGCGCTGGCCGGAGCATATGGCCAGGATGAAACAGTTCTGGACGGCCGTCGCCTTCAAGAATGGCGGTTATGGCGGCAAGCCCGTACAGGCCCATCTCGGGGTAAAAGGCATGTCGGCGGAGCTTTTTCCGCAGTGGCTCACGCTGTTTTCCGCCACGCTTGATGATATTGCGCCAAACAAAGAGGCCCACGACTGGTTCATGGAAACGGCACAGCGCATCGCCAGAAGCCTGACGCTTTCGCTGTTTTACAATCCTGCACTGGATGACCCGGCCTTAAAGCGCAGCACGCCCTAGCCGCAGCCGCGCCGAACAGCGAAAGGACGATACAAGCAACAATTGCCAAGCCGTGCGTAAGATCACGCAGGTTTCAAACATTCCCTCTTGATGGCCGCAGGGATAAATGTTTAGTAGCCGGCGGGAGGCGTACCGTGCGGTTCGCCTGTAATATGCAGACATATCAGGGCTTATCGACATGGATCGCAGATCATTTATCCGCAAGGCGGGCGCCGTTGGCGCCGGTGTTACCGCAACGGCGCTGGCCGCTCCGGCCATTGCACAGGAAAACCCCAAGATCACCTGGCGCATGACGTCGTCCTTCACCAAGGGCCTCGACATTCTTTTCGGCGCGGGCCAGATCGTTGCGGATCATGTCAAGGAAGCGTCGGGCGGCAACTTTGTCATTCAGCATTTCGCCGGCGGTGAAATCGTGCCGGCGCTGCAGGCAGCGGATGCGGTGACGGCAGGAACCGTCGAAATGGCGCACACCTGCTCCTATTATTACGTGGGCAAGGACCCGACCTTCGCGCTCGGAACATCGGTTCCCTTCGGCCTTAACGCACGCCAGACGAATGCCTGGTTCAACCAGGCCGGTGGCAACGAGCTGCTGAATGAATTTCTTGCGCAGCACAATATCTACTCGATCCTGCTCGGCAATACCGGTGCCCAGATGGGCGGCTGGTTCCGAAAGGAAATCAACACCATCGACGACCTCAAAGGCCTGAAGATGCGTATTGCCGGCCTGACCGGCCAGGTCATGCAGAAGGTTGGCGTGACACCGCAGCAGATCGCCGGCGGCGATGTCTATGCTGCTCTGGAAAAGGGCACGATCGACGCCACCGAATTTGTCGGCCCCTATGACGACCAGAAGCTCGGTTTCTACAAGGTCGCGAAATATTACTATTACCCGGCATGGTGGGAAGGCGGCCCGGCCGTGCATGCTTTCGTCAACCTGCAGAAGTTCAACGAGCTGCCTGAAAACTACAAGCGCATCCTGAAAGACGCCTGCGCCGCCGGCAGCGCCAGCATGCTGGAGCGCTACGATGCGCGCAATCCGAAGGCTCTGAAGGAACTCGTGGCGCAGGGCGCTATCCTGCGACCCTTCAGCCAGGAAATCCTCGACGTCTGCCATAAGGCGGCGCAGGACACCTATGCGGAGATTTCGGCCAAGAACGAGAGCTTCAAGAATATCTACGAGAGCCAGCAGGCCTTCAAGAAGGACGCCTATCTCTGGGCGCAGATCGCCGAATATACCTATGACACCTACATGATGATCCAGCAGCGCAACGGCACGCTCTGATCCTCATCATTTCCCGACTATCTTCAAACGGTCATCCGGCATCTGCCGGGTGGCCGTTTTGTTTGGCGAGACCAGTTTCCACACTTCACGCTCCCGCCAGTCGACCGGGCTCATGCCGGTGACGCGGCGAAATTCGCGGTTGAAGTTGGATTTAGTTTGAAAGCCGGAGGACAACATGATCGCCGTCACCGATTGCTCCGTCTCCTCCAGCAGCCTGCACGCTTCGCGGATGCGCAGCTGGTTGACATATTGCGAGACATTGACGCCGAGCGAGCGATTGATCGCGCCTGATATCTGCCGGCTCGGCAGCCCGAGACGTCTTGCAAGCCGCGACAGGTTCAGGTTCTCATCGCGGTAAAGCGCCTGCACCGCCATCAGCCGATCGACCCTTGCAATGATGTCCCGGTCCTGCTCGGACGGCTCCGGCGGCGGCGGCAATTCCGCGGCCGGATCCATGGCCGTTTGCGGTGCCTTGCTCTCGCCAGCCAATGCGGCCATGAGACCAATCAACAACAATCCGAAAAGATTGGCATTGCTGACGAGCGCTGCAACATTTTGCCCATGCGCCCATTCAAAATCGAAAAACACCAGAAGATCGAACAGGGCGGAGACGCACAGGGCTATGGCGGCGATAATCAGCGCCCGGTGCGCCGAGGCGACGCTCGCGAATTGCGCCTCATCCAGCCCATCCGGTCCCTTTCTTCCCAGAAGAAGCAGGGCGACGGCGTGGCCGACGAAGATGACGATCAGCGCAAGATCGATCGCCATCGGCCAGGTGAATTCCATGAGGACAATGAGCAAAGGCGACAGGACGAGATTGGCGAGCATTGCTCTCCTGCTTTCCACCGCCACTCCCATCAGTCCGCGAAAGGCAATGTAGACGAGCGGCGGCAGGCAGGCTGCGAGGATCGGCAGAACATAGCGCGTTTCGATGACGCCATACCCCCAGCGCAGGCCGACAAGGACGGATTGCACGGCACAAAGCACGATCAGCGCCAGAAATGCCCGGTTGGTCCGCGCATCGTCTCCACCTCGAAGGAAAACGATGAACATGACAACCAGCAGAAGTGCAACGACGAAAGGCAGCGGAATGAACAGCAAGGATGATATCTCCGGAACACAACGACTTATTGCCAGTTCATGGACCAGATCGCGTTTCGGGACGACCTTTAACGTGATCAAGGACGCGAAAAATACGTGGCGGCGCAGATTGAATACTGTTCTTCCCAATCGCCGCACGAGGTTTTCATGCGCCCTGTCAGCACCATCACGACCATACTGTTTTCCGCTCTCGTCACCCAGCCTGTTTTTGCAGGCGAGGCGGTCGGCGTCAGCGAAACCGCCATCCATTCGCCAGCACGCAGCAAGGACCTTGCCGTCACCGTCTGGTATCCATCCGACGGAAAGGGCACACAGACGTTTTCCGGTGAGGACCGGATTTTTCAAGGCGCTCCCGTGTTCAAGGATGGTGCGGTGAAACCGGGTCGCCTGCCGCTTGTAATTCTGTCCCACGGCTCGGGTTCAAGAGCGTCCGGCATGGCATGGATCGCCGCAAAACTTGCGAGCGAAGGTTTCATTGTCGCCGGAACCAACCATCCCGGCACCACCAGCGGCGATTCCACGCCCACCGATACGCCGAAAATCTGGGAGCGAACGGGCGATCTCTCCACGATCGTTACGGCCCTGACGGCAGAGGGAAAATGGTCGAATGCTATCGACACGAAGATGATTGGCGTTCTCGGCTTTTCGCTGGGCGGCAGCGCGGCGATGGAAATTGCAGGTGCGCGCGCCGATCTCGATGCCTATGCGCGCTATTGCGAAGACCATGCCACGATGATGGATTGCCAATGGTTTGCTGGCGGCCGGGGTTATCTCAACAATGAGCCGGTCAGCGTGCCGAAGCTTGATCTCAGAACCCTCGACAAGGTCCGTTTCGAGCAGCAGAACCGCGATCCCCGCATCCGTTCCGCCGTACTGATCGATCCCGGCCTGGCGCTGGCCTTCAAACCGGACAGTCTGAAAGAGATCGATATTCCGCTGACCTTCATCAATCTCGGCAGCAAGGGCAAAATTCCGCCGGCTGTGCTTGCGGATAAACTCGCGGACGACGTACCCGGCGCGACCTACCAGCAGGTGGATGACGCCAATCATTTCAGCTTCCTGCCGCTGTGCAAGCCGGATGCCGATGCGTTCCTCAAATCCATCGGCGAGCGCGACCCGATCTGCGAGCCGACCGGACCACGGAACCGCGCCGATATTCACGCACAATTGGAGACGATGATTGTTACCGCCTTCAACCGTATGCTGAAGCCGGGCCAGTGAGACGGCAAGTCTGAAAAAACTAGCCGATCCGCTTGTAGAACAGGGTGGTGCCGCAAAAGCGACCATCCGGAAACAGCGCGTAATCGGGAATAACGCCGACCCGTTCCCAGCCGAGGCGAGGATAAATCGCCTCGGCATCGCTACCCGTGGCCGTATCCAGCACCAGAAGGGTACGGCCACGTTTCGCTGCCTCTTCCTCCACCCTTTGCATGAGCATGCGGGCAAGTCCGAGGCCCCGCGCAGATGGATGCACGAGAAGCTTCATCAGATCGCCGCGATGCGGCTGATTGGGCTTTGACGCAAGGCCGATCTGCACAGTGCCCACCACCGTGCCATCCACCTCCGCCGCCACATGAATGGCCGCCCCCTCGCCCACTGTTTCAGCCACGGATCGCCAGAAGGGTTCGGCGTCTTGCGGCGAAAAGGGCAACATGAAGCCGACGGAAGCGCCGCCGTTCACGCAGGCGGCGAGAACTTCGCAGAGTTCAGGCAGTGCGTCGATCGTCTCTTGCCGGTTCAACACGCGGATGGTGACCATAAAAACTCCTATGGGGAAATCAGCGCTATCTTTGATCCAGCACGACAGCGTAACGGGCAGGTTTTTCGGAAGGATTGTGGAAGACGTGCCCTTCTCCCACCGGCATGAAAAGGCAATCGCCGGGCTCCAGCCGGTGAATGTTTCCGCCGCTCGTCATTTCCAGAACCCCTTCGAAAAGCCAGACATATTGCGTCATCCCCCGGCTTGCCGCATGCGGCGGAAAACCGACGCGCGCTCCGGCCGGAAATTCCACCTCAACGATATCGACATCGGAACCCACACGCGGCGGGGAGACGGCACGGCGGACATAACCGGTCTCTGGATCTTTCCAGAGTTGCTGGTCACGTTTTTTCATGAGCGGAGAAACAGCCTCTTCGTTTTCGGCGAAGAAACCGGAGAGCGACAGGCCAAGGGCCGCGCAGATGCGGGCGAGCAGCGACGCGGTTGGGCTCGCCTCCCCGCGCTCGATGCGGGAAATCATGGCGCGGCTGACGCCGGATTCAGACGCAAGCCTGTCCAGCGTTAGGCCGTTTTCAGCCCGCAATGTTTTGATCCGCTCGCCGATAGAGCGTTCAAGAATATGATCTTCGTTTTCCATCATATGAGAATTTCATTCTTATATGATGGAGTCAATATCCCTGATAATGGAAATCATCATCGTCTTTGCCACCGGTTGCTCCGCGGCAAATGGACGTCTCAGGCACCAACCTGGGCAATCCAGTCGTTCAGATTATAGTAGTTCGTTACTCGGCTAACTTTTCCATCCTTGAGGTCGAAGAAGGCGCCGGCCGGCAGCACATATGTCTGACCATTCGCCTCGGGCAATCCCTCGTCGGTCTTGAGATATTCGCCATTAACGATGAATTCGGCGGAAGCACGTTTGCCGTCACCGCTCGTCATGATCACCATATCGGTGAGATTTTCCTTATAGCAGCGGTTCATGTGATCCATGAAGGAGGCGAAGGCGGCCTTGCCGGTCTGGCGCTCGCCCTGATTAATGTCGTGCACCACTTCATCGTGAAGAAGCGCCAGAAAGGCATCCATGTCCTGACGGTTAAAGGCATCATAATAGGCGCGGATGGTGTCGGCAGCGGTCATCGTCTTCTCCGTTCAATGCTTGCGCGGGTTTTCCATGACGGTATAACCAGTGCAACCGAAAGTGAAATGCCCATGACCGTCGAAATCAAGTCTCTTTCCGGCATTGACGCCACACCCTATTTCGATGATCTCGCGCGCCTGCGGATCGAGGTGTTTCGCGCTTTTCCCTACCTCTATGACGGCTCGCTGGATTACGAACGCAAATATCTCGCGACCTATGCCGATACGGACGGTGCGGTCTTCGTGCTGGCGCTCGATGACGCCAGAGTGGTCGGCATGTCCACCGGCATGCCGATGGCGGCAGAGACCGATGAGGTGAAAGCACCGTTTGCCGAAGCGGGCTACAATCCGGACCGGATATTTTATTTCGGTGAAAGCGTGCTGCTGCCCGGCTATCGCGGTCACGGGATAGGCGTGCGCTTCTTCGAGGAGCGGGAGGCGCATGCAAAGAGGCTCGCCTTTAACCGTTGCACCTTCTGCGCTGTCGAGCGGCCCTCCGACCATCCCCGCCGGCCGGCGGATTACGTGCCGCTCGACGCCTTCTGGGAAAAGCGCGGTTACCGCCATCACCCTGAACTGCGTACCAGCTTCACATGGCAGGACCTCGACGAGAACGCCGAGAGCCCGAAACCCCTGTCCTTCTGGATGAAAACCATTGGTGCAGGAGATGGAGACAAATGACACGCCTCGCCGCCAGCCAATATGCCATCGAGCTGATCGAGACATGGGAGGCTTATGCCGCCCATCTCTCCGCCATTGTTCGCGAGGCGAAGGAAAAAGGCGCTGAGTTGCTGCTGCTTCCTGAATATTCGGCCATGGCGCTGACTGGGCAATTGCCACCCGCCGCGCGCTCCGATCTGCACCGTTCCATCGAAGAGATACAGCCGTTGATCCCTTCCTGGGTGGAGCTTTGCGAGGAACTGGCGCGGCAACATCAAATCCTCTTCCAGCCGGGCAGCGCGCCGGTGAAGGACCCCGACGGCAAGTTCCGTAACCGTGCATGGCTGTTCGGCCCGGACGGGTTGATCGGCTATCAGGACAAGCAGATCATGACCCGCTTCGAGCGGGAGCAATGGCACATTCATGCGGGCGTCGAGGGGCTGAAAGCCTTCGAGACGCCGATCGGCAGGCTTGGCATTCTCATCTGCTACGACAACGAGTTCCCGATGCTGAGTCGCAGGCTGGCGGAGCTTGGCGTCGAACTCGTTCTCGCCCCCAGCTGCACCGACACGCTGGCGGGTGCTTACCGGGTGCGGATTGGCGCGCAGGCGCGGGCGCTGGAAAACCAATATGCCATCCTCTCCTCCCCCACCGCGGGCGAGGCCCCGTGGTCTCCTGCGGTTGATGAAAATCGCGGCCGCGCCGCCCTCTATGTACCTTCGGACTACGGCATGCCGGCATCCGGCATCATTGCGGAAAGTGAGAGTGATGTGGTGACAAAAAGCTCGCTGCTGATCGCCGACATCGATCTTGCCGCCGTTGCAAGGCTCCGCACCGAAGGGCAGGTTGCCACCCGCCGCGACTGGCCAGAGCAATTTGCGATCTAAAAAGCCCATTTTAAAAGGCTTTTAACCAAATTCCCGCTTTGCGGCATGAGAAGCCCCTGCTATAGCGCGGGACATGAGCACAAATTCGACCCGCACGCCCCTGGACCATATCCGCAACTTCTCGATCGTTGCCCACATCGATCACGGCAAATCGACGCTGGCCGACCGGTTGATCCAGTCGACGGGCGGTCTTGCCGAACGCGACATGTCGGAACAGGTTCTCGATTCGATGGATATCGAGCGCGAGCGCGGCATCACCATCAAGGCCCAGACCGTTCGCCTGCACTACAAGGCGAATAACGGTGAGACCTATGTGCTGAACCTCATCGACACGCCCGGCCATGTCGACTTCGCCTACGAAGTGTCCCGCTCGCTTTCGGCCTGCGAAGGCTCGCTGCTGGTGGTCGACGCATCGCAGGGCGTGGAAGCCCAGACGCTCGCCAACGTCTATCAGGCCATCGACAACAATCACGAGCTGGTCACCGTGCTCAACAAGATCGACCTGCCGGCGGCCGAACCCGACCGCATCAAGGAGCAGATCGAAGAAGTGATCGGCATCGACGCCTCCGACGCCGTGATGATTTCGGCGAAGACCGGGCTTGGCATTCCCGATGTTCTGGAAGCCATCGTCAATCGCCTGCCGCCGCCGCAAAGCGAAGTCGGTGAAAACGGGCCGCTGAAGGCGCTGCTGGTTGATAGCTGGTACGATACCTATCTCGGCGTCATGGTTCTCGTGCGCGTCATCGATGGCGTGCTGAGCAAGGGCCAGCAGATCCGCATGATGGGTTCAGGCGCGAAATACGGCATCGAGCGCGTCGGTGTGCTGACCCCGAAGATGGTCAATGTCGACAGCCTCGGCCCCGGCGAGATCGGCTTCATCACCGCCTCGATCAAGGAAGTCGCCGATACGCGCGTCGGCGATACCATCACCGACGACAAGCGCCCGACGGCGCAGGCGCTGCCCGGTTTCAAGCCAGCACAGCCCGTGGTGTTCTGCGGTCTCTTCCCGGTCGATGCGGCCGACTTCGAAGACCTGCGCGCGGCGGTGGGCAAACTTCGCCTTAACGACGCTTCCTTCTCCTTTGAAATGGAATCGTCTGCCGCCCTCGGTTTCGGTTTCCGTTGCGGCTTCCTCGGCCTGTTGCATCTCGAAATCATTCAGGAACGCCTCGAGCGCGAGTTCAATCTCGACCTCGTCGCCACTGCCCCGTCGGTCGTCTATGAAATGACGCTGACCGATGGCACGGAGAAGGAACTTCACAACCCGGCCGACATGCCTGACGTGGTGAAGATCAAGGAAATCCGCGAGCCGTGGATCAAGGCGACGATCATGACGCCGGACGAATATCTCGGCGGCATCCTGAAACTCTGTCAGGACCGGCGCGGCCTGCAGACGGAGCTGACCTATGTCGGCAACCGGGCGATGATCACCTATGAACTGCCGCTCAACGAAGTGGTGTTCGACTTCTACGACCGCCTGAAATCCATCTCCAAGGGTTACGCCTCGTTCGATTACAACATCATCGACTATCGCGAAGGCGATCTCGTCAAGATGTCGATCCTCGTCAATGGCGATCCTGTTGATGCGCTCTCCATGCTGGTTCACCGCTCGGCGGCCGACCGGCGCGGGCGCGGCATGTGCGAAAAGCTGAAGGAACTCATTCCGCCGCACATGTTCCAGATCCCGATCCAGGCGGCCATCGGCGGAAAGGTCATCGCCCGCGAAACCGTGCGCGCGCTGCGCAAGGACGTGACGGCGAAGTGCTACGGCGGCGACGCAACGCGCAAACGCAAGCTTCTGGACAAGCAGAAGGAAGGCAAGAAGCGCATGCGCCAGTTCGGCAAGGTGGAAATTCCGCAGGAAGCCTTCATCGCCGCTTTGAAGATGAACGACGAATAAGCGGCAATCACATTGCCATCGCTCTTGAAGGGAGGCCTACAGCCTCCCTTTTGCGTTTTAAGGTCCAATCACGCGTGCAGCTTCGCGCCCTTGGTGATCTTGTCGACGATCTTCTTGTCGGCCCTCAGCGCCATGCCGACCACCTTGGCGTTGTCAGGAGAAAACTCCGAGAATACCTGGCGATTGGCGACGTCGTGCCCAGTGGCAAACATTTCCTCGATATAAAGCGATGTCGTGACGTCGCGCTCGAGGGATCGCTGGTGGATTTTACGCAACGCTTCCTGATCCGTGGCCATGACGACAATAGGCTGGATGGACAGGGGATTATAGACGTTGCCTGCCCCGTCGCGGTATGGTTCTCCAATGATCTCCTTGGTCTGGGCCACGATCCCGGACATGAGGAATGCGGTGACGTTCAGTTTTTGCCACACGGCAAGGTCATCGCGAAGGATGACGGCAATCTTGGTATCAAACATGCGAACTCAATCTGGCTGTGGTTACGAAAGAGAAGCGATCCTAGCGCCTCGGGGCGTCGGTGATCTTGAACGTTCGTGCAAATTGGAGGGGATCGTGCAGGCGCCCTCCAGCGAGGGCATAGAACGCATAGACGCGCGCTTTCACGGTAACGCCTATGCGCCGCATCGCCATGATACCTATGCAATTGGCGTCACGCTTTCCGGCGTCCAGACATTTTCCTATCGCGGCACTTCGCATTTCAGCATGCCGGGAAATGTCATCGTCCTGCATCCCGACGAGGTTCACGATGGTGGCGCGGGCACCGACGAAGGCCTGCACTATCGCATGCTTTACCTTCCGCCGGAAAAAATGATGGAAGCGGGATGTAACGCGCTGCCCTTTGCCCGTAATGCCATCATCGAGGACGAAGAATTCCGGCAATGCCTCATCGAGGCACTGGGCAATCTCGAAGGCGAACCGGACAGTCTGCTTCTCACCGACTGGCAATCGAGACTGGCGGATCTGCTCTGGAAACATTCAAACGGAAGCGCCAGAACCATCAAGCGGATTGACCGCATCGCCGTTCTGCGATGCCGGGACTATCTGCTGGAGAATAGCGCCGACACCGTCGGTTCTGAAGAACTGGAACGGATAAGCGGGCTCGACCGCTTCACGCTTTTCCGGCACTTTCGTTGCCTTTTCGGCACGAGCCCGCACCGTTATCTCATCATGCGGCGGCTGCAGAAATGCAAAGAGATGATGCGCGCGGGAACGGGCCTTGCCGAAACGGCCTTTGCCTGTGGTTTTGCGGATCAGGCACATTTCACCCGGCATTTCAAAAACGCCTTCGGCATGCCTCCGGGCCGCTGGCTGAACCTCGTCTCACCCTAGAGCATTTCCGGAAAGAGGATCGACCGGTGAGCTGCAGCGCCCGCCATCGCGCCGTCGCCCACCGCAAGGGCGACCGAGCCGGCGGGTCTTGCCACATCGCCGCAGGCGAAGATGCCTCGGGCGGTGGTCTGCTTCATCGGGTCTGTGACGATGGTTGATCCCATCGGCCCCTCCTCCACCGCGCAGCCGAGTTTTTCGATCCAGTCGGCGGTGATCCGCAATGTCGGCTGGGTGAAAAGGCCGGCCAGGGCAATGCTGCGTCCATCTGCCAGAACGACATCCGCACGGCCCGCAATTTCCCTGATGCGGGTTGTTTCCACCTGGACGCCGCGCGCTGCCAACAGCATTTGCTGGTCCGCATCCGGCTCGAATATGCCGTTGGTGAAAAAGGTCGTCTCGCCCCAGTCAGGAAGCATCAATGCGTGGTGAATGGCCAGCGGTGAGGCGGCGATAACGCCGATCTTTCCCTGATTTAGCTCGTAGCCATGACAATAGGGGCAATGGAAGACCGAAGAGCCCCAACGCTCTTTCAGCCCCGCGATACCAGGCAATTCATCGGTGACACCCATGGCGAGGATGAGCCGATCCGCAGTCTCACGGCGGTTGCCATCGATCTCGATTGCAAAATCACCAAAGGAGCCTTCGGCATCGGTCACCCTGCCTTCGGCCCATTTTATGGTCGGGTAACGTTCGATCTGGCGGCGCGCCTCGGCGATAATCTCGCCTGGCGCCTTGCCGTCCTGGCCGAGAAAACCGTGGGAATGGTTGGCGAAACGGTTTCTCCGTTCACCGGCATCCACCATCAGAATGTTTTTTCTGGCGCGTCCAAGCTGCAGGGCGGCTGAGAGGCCGGCATAACTGCCGCCGATAATGATGACGTCGAATTTCATGATGCACCCATCGTTTTATGAGAGAGGCGGAAGTGCCCGTTCATTTCACGATACTTATATTGTTACATGATTTTGGGAGTCAATGGTCACGCAACTTATATTGTTACGTCATCTCGAAGGTGGTAGCGTCGATGCAAACAGACGGATTTGAGCAATGAGACACGACACGCGCCTTTCACGGGTGCTGCATATTCTGATCCATATGGAAAAACATGAGGGCGCCGCGACCTCCGAGAGCATTGCGGCGATGCTTCAGACCAATCCGGTGGTGGTGCGCAGAACCATGGCCGGCTTGCGCGAGCATGGTTATGTATCGTCGGAAAAAGGCCATGGCGGCGGGTGGGTGCTGGCGCGGCCGCTCACCGACATCACGCTGCTCGATATTTACCGGGCGCTCGGTGCACCGGAACTGTTCTCGATCGGGCTTGCAGGCGACAATCCGAACTGCGTCATCGAACAGGCCGTCAACACGGCGCTTTTTGACGCCATGAAAGAGGCGGAAAACATTCTGCTCTCCCGTTTCGGAAGCATTGCCCTCTCGCAACTGGCACAGGAATCGATCAGCCGCTGGTCCAATCTTTCCAACGACCCTTCCGCCATGGAAAGGCTCTAACGACGGGCGGCGGCGCCCTTGCAAAGAAAAACCGCCTGCGCAGAGGCAGGCGGTTTTATCATATCAGTAAGCCCATTACGGCTGGGTCTGCGTGCCGCCGGTAGTCGGGCTTGCCGGTGCGGTATTGTTCGCAGGCGGTGTTGCCGGAGTGGTCGGAGCCATCGGCGCCGGCGCCTGATCCGTTGCCGCTGGCGGCGTGGTGGAGGATGTCGTAGCCGGATCGGTGGTCGGGCCGCTCATCTGCGACCAGGCGAAAACGCCTACCAGAACGACAACGATGATCGCCAACCACGGCACCCAGGACGACGACGTGCGGGCACGCGGTTCATTGCTGATATTCACTTCCGGACGAAGATCGCGGTCCGGACGCGGGTTGTTGGGATCGAATGTCATGGTATTTCCTCCTCTTCATTCTGCGGAGAAAACGACGTTCACGGGATTTTGTTCCGATTCCGTCCAGAGCGCTTACAACCGACGAGGTTCGGGCCCTTGCTGAAGTGCCTCCGCCAGCACTGTCATGACCTGCGGATCTGCCATTTGCGACACATTGAAACGCATGAAACCGGAGGCGCTCTGCGACGAGCTGAACACATTTCCGGGGGCCAGCACCACCTGCCGCGAAAGCGCCCGGCGCGCAACATCGGCGGCATCGCTCCCATCCGGCAGGCGGCACCACAAAAACATACCCGCATGCGGCTCGATCCACGGCACACATCCAATCGACTTCAGACGTGACGCCGCCTCCGGCATTACCGCCGCAAGACGCTGCCTGAGTGCCTCGACATGCTTGCGGTAACTGCCGTCGGTCAAAAGCGAGAGGACCAGCGCCGCCGAAAAATGCGTTCCGCCAAAAGCGGTGGCGATCTTGAGATCGGTCAGGGCTTCCACCCACGCGACAGGTGCTGCAATGAAACCGCACCGTATGGAGGCCGACAGTGTTTTTGAAAAACTGCCTATCTGGACGACACGGTTCAGACCATCGAAGGCGGCCAGCCGGGGCGCAGCCTGGGTTTCGAAATCGGCAAAAATATCATCCTCGATGATGGTTAGCCCCACCTGTTCGGCAAGCATCAGCAGCCGATGGGCGGAAACGGCGGAAAGCCTTGCACCTGTCGGATTATGGATTGCGGAATTGGTGATATAAAGACGGGGCTGATGGTCTTTCAGCGCCTGTTCGAACAGCGCTAAATCCGGTCCGGTTGGCGTATAGGGTACGCCGATGATCTTCACCCGATGCGCCCGCAGGAGGGCGTGGAAATTGAAGTAACAGGGGTCATCAACAACAACCGTATCCCCCGGCTGCAGCAGGAAACGGCACAAAAGATCGATCGCCTGCGTGCCGGAGTCGGTGAGCATGATCTGGCTGGCGCCCGCCTGCACCCCGTGTTCGGCCAGCCGGCGCGACAGAAGCTGGCGTAGCGGCAACAGCCCCATCGGGCTGCCATAATCCGTCAGCAGGGCGGCGTCGGCGCGGGCAAGCCCGCGCATGGCCCGCCTCAATGCCTCCTGCGGCATCCACGATACGGGAAGCCAGCCGCAACCGGGTTTGGCGAGAACGGAACTTTCATCCAGCGCCTGCCGCGAAACCCATAAGGGATCCACCGCCCTGTCGAGCTGCGGTTCGATATCGGCGAGCGAAAGGGGCGCAAGCGGACCCGAAACAAAAAAACCGGAGCCGGGACGCGAGCTTATCGTACCCTCCGCCACAAGTCGGTCGTAGGCCTCGACGATGGTGGACGTGGAGACCTGCATGGTCTTCGCCAGAGCCCGCACCGATGGAAGGCGCGCGCCCGGCACGAGGCTGCGCGAGGCGATGCGTTGCCGAACGCTTGCCATCACCTTTTCTATGCGCGTGCCGACAGCGACCTGCCCGTCCATGATTCCCTCCAACTGTACCGCTCATGAAACCATAACAGTTTGTTGAAATTGTATATGATTGTCGCTGTTCCCGCCAGCCATTCGGGATCAAGAAAGGCAAAACGCAGGAGTTGACGATGGACAAGACGACGAGCGGCTGGCTGAGCGGCCTGACAGGCGTGGTGATATTCAGCGGTTCGCTGCCCGCAACGCGCATCGCGGTAACGGGTTTCGATCCCGTGTTCCTCACCGTCGCCCGCGCCAGCATTGCCGGCCTGCTGGCGCTGGCGCTGTTGTTTCTGTTCAGGCAAAAGCGCCCGGCGCGCAATGACCTGACATCGCTTTTCATCGTCTCGCTTGGTGTCGTGGTGGGTTTCCCGCTATTGACCGCGCTCGCCTTGCGGCATGTCACCTCGGCGCATTCCATCGTTTTCGTGGGACTGCTGCCGCTCGCAACCGCGATCTTTGCGGTGCTGCGCGGCGGAGAACGCCCACGCCCGGTCTTCTGGTTCTTTTCCTGTCTCGGCAGTGCGCTTGTTGCGGGTTTTTCGCTCTCGAATTCTTTTGCCGCCGGGATCGAGGCCTCACTTGCCGGCGATCTTCTGATGCTTGGCGCAATCATCGTCTGCGGGCTCGGTTATGCAGAGGGTGCCGCCCTTTCCCGCAAGCTGGGCGGCTGGCAGGTCATTTCCTGGGCGCTGGTTCTTTCCCTGCCGGTGATGCTGCCGCTTGCCATTTTCACCGGGCCGGAAACGCTTGCCGGCATAGACCCGCAGGCCTGGGCTGGCCTTGCCTATGTTTCCCTGTTCAGCATGCTGATTGGCTTTATCTTCTGGTATCGCGGGCTGGCCCTGGGCGGCATCGCCGCCGTGGGGCAGCTGCAATTGCTTCAGCCCTTCTTCGGGCTCGCACTTGCCGCCACCCTGCTGCATGAGGAGGTGAGCCCGGCAATGATCGGCGTGACGCTGGTTGTGGTGCTTTGTGTTGCAGGCGCGCGAAAATTCGCGCGCTGACCATCAACTCGAGCGGCGATCAACCCAGCGATGCCATGCGTCTTCGCTGCCATTGAAGACATTGAGATCGATACGGCCATCGACGCCATGCGACAGGCCAGAACCGGAATATTGCCAGAACAGCCACTTGCGACCGGGATAAACCACCGACGGATGCTGGGCGACGGCGCGCAGCCAGAAGGGATAATCCTGGAATTCGCCCTGGAGGTTATCCTTGTAAAAATCCGGCGCCGTATAAATGATCGGCCGCTGACCGTAGTGGCGCTCGAGCTTGTCCATGAAGACGCGCATCTTTTCCAGCACGCGTTCGCGGGAATGACGCATCTTGCAGCTCGATTCGCCGTTATATTCCACGTCTATGACAGGCGGCAGCGCTTCCGGATCGCGCGGTACATTGCGAATGAACCAGTCCGCCTGCTCGCTGGCGTTGCGGCACCAGTAGAAGAAGTGGTAGGCGCCACGGCGAATGCCGGCTTCCTTTGCACGCCGCCAGTTGGTGCGGAACATCGGATCAAGATGATCGCCGCCATCCGTCGCCTTGATGAAGGCGAAATTGGCGCCGCGCGTGCGCAGCTGCGGCCAGTTTATATTGGCCTGCCAGCGGGATACATCCACCCCGTGGACCTGAAAATGACGGGGCTGGACCCTGCCGAAATTGATGGGCTTGGCATCACTGAAGCTGGAGCGGAAAATGCGCGAGCGGATCTGAGCACCGGCGCTTGCCGCCGGGGCCGCCGCCATGGCCAATTGTACCGGACGCTCCATCTGGTTGATCGTGGGGCGCTCCGAGGGCCGTACCATTCCGGCCGCCTGTGACGGAACCGGCAAACGGATTTCTGGCGCATCCTGCGTTAACGACGCCTTGGGGGTGACGGCGGAAAAGGCCTTGGGTTCGTCAGGCACCGGCCCGCCCCATGCCAGAACTTGCTGCCGCGGCTGGGCGGCGATGGCCTGGGTGCCGACGCCTGCCTGCGGCACCGGTGCGGATGGCGTGACGGAACTCGTCGTTTCCTTCGAAGGCAAGCCGGCCATCAGGCTTTCCGGCCCGGAACTGGACGTGCAGCCTCCAAGCAGGAGGCAACCGAAGAGAAGTGCTGGCATAGCCGATGAACGCATGAGAACCCGTACGCAAAACAAATCGGGGGCACTCTGATGCCGCCCGGAGACCTCGAAATACAAATGCTAACGGAAGATTATCAAAAAAGACTGAATCTTATCTTTACGTTGGCACCTGCCGATGCGCCCGTCATTTCTGGCAGGCGAAACGCTTCGAGTTCTCGCGCGGCGGCGCGGCTCAAGCCGTCATGGCGGTCAGGTCGACAGTGTCCGCACCGGGAGAATTTCTCTTTATCGATTCGATCGCGTGAATAGCCGATGCCTTCGCCTGGTATCCTTCCGAGGAGAACATCGTTTCGCCGTTGGAAGCTTTAAAGCGGAAACGATATTCGCCGGCCTTGTCCTGATAGATTTCGAATTTGTACATGATCTCTGCGCCTCCTTGCGCACGATAGTCCGTCTGTCGCAACTTTGTTTGGCCTCGATCACTTTCGCAACGGAAAATCGCCGCTCTGGATGAGGCGTACCCAGGCTCGGGCAATTTCCAGCCCGGCTGCATCGGCCATTTCTGCGCGCAAGCTGCGATGGTCGCGATAATTCTCCAGCCATCCCGGAGACATTCTTTCGACGGAAGTGGGGAACGTCTGACACCAGCCGTCAACCACGGCAGCGGAGGCTTCGAAGTGGAATTGCGTGCCGTAAACCGCACGGCCGATGCGAAAGGCCTGGTTTCGCGTCGCGCCATTGGTCGCCAGTCGCGTGGCGTCCGGCGGAAGCGTAAATGTATCGCAATGCCACTGAAAAATGGGGAATGTCTTTTCGAGCCCAGCCAATAGCGGATCGGACCCGCCTTCTTCCGTCAGGGACACCTCTTCCCAGCCGAACTCCGGTGGACCGGAGAGAATATTCTCTCCCCCATAGGCGCGCGCCAGCAACTGGCTGCCAAGGCAGACGCCCATGACTGCCTTGTCCGCATCGCCAAAGGCTTTCATGAGAAGGGCAAGATCGGGGAGATAGGGATAAAGCGCATCGTCGAGCGCGTTCTGTTCGCCGCCCAGAACGACAAGCGCATCATGGTCGGCCGCATCCTTGGGGAGAGGCTCACCCGCATAGGCGCGGATGATATGGACTTCCGCCGCCGCTTCTTTCAGTGCGACGCCGAGCTGCCCATGCGGTGTACCCGCCATGTTTTCTATGATTGCAACGCGCATAAAACCTCGTGGCGACGACAAAGGATCCAATCGGCCAGAAATGCCGATCGAATCCAGCTTCACCACGAGAAAAATCGATTTTCAAGAGCCGCTACATCATCAGTGTGACAATAGCGGATAAGCCGACCTGATACGCCCTAGAATTCACGCGCCAGCTTGGCGTCTGCCGAATGCCGGTTGCCGCCGCGAACGGCGAAGAACAGGAAAATCGCGGCCCAAAGAATCGATTTTTCCGCGCCGCCCAGACCTTCCGCCTTTACGATGCCGTGAAAATAAACCGTTACCAGAAGGACGATCATGGCCGCGAAGGATGCCGGCCGCGTGAACAGGCCGATAGCGACCAGAATTCCGCCGAAAAATTCCGTGGCGGCAAGCAGCGGTGACCAGAAGACGCCGGGGTAAAAGCCGAGGCTTTCCACCATGCCGACAGCACCAAAAGGATTGACGATCTTTCCGAACCCATGGGTGACGAGAAGAAGCCCGGCCGTGACGCGCAGAATGGTCTCTACCAGATCATGCGTCGCATTATAAAGCGGTGCGACCGCCGGAACGAAAAGACGCTGACGATTATTCTCGAACTGGGCCATAGGATCTCCACGTTTCAGCCTTCGACAGCTTCTCTGTTCGCAAAGCCGCATGATAAGAACAAGCATGCGCCCGGTAAAAACATGAGTATTATAGTTGACATTATCGTGAACATTATTGTCGCCGGGCGATGAAGGAGACCTGAGGATGACCAAGACCAAACCCCGCATAACCATCCGCTATTGCACGCAGTGCAACTGGCTGCTTCGGGCCGGCTGGATGGCGCAGGAAATCCTGCAGACCTTCGCTTCCGATATCGGCGAAGTCAGCCTCATCCCCTCGACCGGCGGTCTGTTCGAGATCTGCGTGGACGGCACGATCATATGGGAACGCAAACGCGATGGTGGTTTTCCCGGCCCAAAAGAACTCAAACAGAGAATCCGTGACATCATCGACCCGGAGCGTGACCTCGGTCATGTGGACAGAACGAAGCATGAAGGGCTCGACACCTGACCCGGCGACATGTTTCAACAGCCATAACCAAGTTTTTTCCCTTTAAAATCAATGATCGTCATAAAAGTTCAAAAAGTCTGTTGACACCGGGCGGCTGCCCTCGTACATCGCTCTCCGTCGCCCAGATGGCGGAATTGGTAGACGCGCCAGCTTCAGGTGCTGGTACTCGCAAGGGTGTGGAGGTTCGAGTCCTCTTCTGGGCACCATTCCATTTTTGATCTTAGCCAGATCAAGAACTTAGCCGAAAAAACAGCAACATATAGCCGACCGGTAAACACCGGGAAGCGTGTTGCTTTTTTCGCTTTTTCCAGTTGTGAAAAAACTGCTAGCTAGGCCGCTTCCGTTTTACCGGAAGCCCTGCCGTCCTGTCAGAATTATGATTGACCTTGCAGCGTTACGGCTGAGCGTCCTTATCGCCGCTGTTTTGCGAATGCTGTTCGCAATTCGGCGTACAGGACAGCACGGTGCGCTCCGTCTGGCGGAAAACGCGAACCGTATTGCCCTCGTCGATAGAGACGAGAATGCGTTCATCCACGATTGGATTGCCGTCGGCATCCAGAAGCACGAGATTTGTCGTGCCGAAACTGCGACCCGTCAGAACAATGGTGGTGGCATCGGCAACCGTGGCATCGGCGACCTTGGAGTTGCCGACAATAACCTTGCTCACGGCGCGGTCGAGACGAAGGACACGGGCGTGGTTCATCGAAACACGCAATATGTCATCCTCAGCAAAAGCAGGCTGCAGCGAACCCGATAAAAAGATGGACAAGCCGACCACAATTTTCGCCAGTTTTCCGGATGACACGCGTTTGGTCCTTGCTTACTACCGCACTTTGTTGCTCCGCAGAATGCGCGGTTTTAGTGAATGAAGCGTTAAATGGCATAAATCTGCGCAGCGGATGGTAACCATGCGTAATATATTGATATTTCCATACCTCTCTGACCCGCCTCAAAACTGAACACCTGCACCTACCCCCAAGGAAACTTGGTCAAAGACGAGAAACGGTCAGCCGCGGAATATATTTGTTTGTCAGCAAATATAAAAATACAATCAATACTTTTTATTTTTATTTACCAAAAGAAACTCATCCTGCCGTTTACTTTGAGTTAATCGTTTTTTTTAAGCGCTTGGAAATCGCTCGGCTGTAGTTTGAACGCAACCGAACAACGGAGAACAGTTGTCGGCGTGCTGAACCAACACAAGTTAGGAGAGACCCCATGACCAAGATTTTCGCTCGTTTCCTCAAGGACGAATCCGGCGCGACCGCTATCGAGTACGGCTTGATCGCTGCCCTCATCTCTGTCGCCATCATCGGCGGCGCCAAGACCCTGGGCAGCAGCCTCAGCACCCAGTTCGAGAACCTCGGCAGCTACATGAACGTTGCGAAAAACCCAGGTTGAAACTGGATTTCATTGTGTTGCGCTGGCTACCGTCGGCGCAACACAATTTGTAATCATAGGCAGATCTAAAAATCATGACAGTAGCGGCGATATTCCTTGTTCTTCCATTATGCCTCAGCTTCGCCGCGCTGAACGACCTCTTCACCATGACGATTCCCAACAGGATACCGCTCATCCTGTTATTTTCCTTTATGATCGTCGCGCCAGTTTCAGGCATGGACTGGCAAACTTTTGCCCTTAGTTTCGTCGCCGGCGCCGCAGTCTTTGCCACCTGTTTTGCGCTCTTCGCCGCCAATGTCATGGGCGGGGGGGATGCGAAACTCCTGACCGCCGCGGCGATCTGGTATGGCTTCAACATCTCCGTCATCGAGTTTCTACTTGCGGTCACCTTTATCGGCGGCGCTTTGACGGTCGGCATCCTTCTTTTGCGAACACGCTCAAGAGAGATCATGGCGGCTGGAATTCCGGTACCCGATTCCCTGCTGGTGGCAAAAAAAATCCCTTACGGTATCGGAATAGCGATAGCTGGTCTTCTAACCTATGGGGAAACGCCGCTTGTGAAAGCCGCCATTGCGAGCCTTTCTTGAGTAATCTTGAGCGTTAAGCATCGGTTAACTACAAATCCAAGCATAATATTAACCATAATTATACCAATGGCGCGCCATCCTGACGGGAGAAGAATCTGATTCCCTCAAGGATCGAGCATGAAACCGTCGCGTATTGTCATCCTTTCCGTTGCCCTGGTGGCCGCCGGTCTTGCCGGTCTTGTCGCCATGCAGATTTCCGGCGCCAAGCAGGTCATCGAAAAAGCGGAAACGATCATCCAGAAAGAACCGACGGTCAACGTTCTGGTCTCTTCGGTCAATCTGCCCGTCGGCAGCCGACTGAACGACAGTTCCGTGCGCTGGACACCCTGGCCACAGGGCAATGTGATCGACAGTTTCATAACGGAAGCGAAAAGGCCTGACGCCGTCACCGAACTCACAGGCGCGGTCGTGCGGCTGCCTCTTTTCGAAGGTGAACCGATCCGGCCGGAAAAAGTGGTCGATTCCAGCACCCGCATCATGTCTTCCCTATTGCCGGCCGGAAAACGCGCTGTCGCGACAGAGATTTCCGTCTCGACCGGCGCGGGCGGTTTCGTGCTGCCCAATGACCGCGTCGATGTGATCATGGTCCGCAAGGGCGATAACGGTAACTTTCTGACCGAAAATGTTTTGAACAATGTTCGTGTGCTCGCGATCGATCAGCAGATCAAGGAAGGCAAGGACGGAACCTCGGCGGTGGTCGGCGCAACCGCTACACTGGAACTGACCCCTGAACAGGCCAAGATCATAACGGTGGCGCAACAGATGGCGGATCGTCTCACGCTCGCCTTGCGCTCGGTCGCCGATGCACAGGAAAACGACACGCTTTCGGCCGGCCATCTTCTCAATGGAGGTTCCGGACAACCGGAAATTCAGGTGATCAAATCCGGCTCGATCGTGAAAAGCGGTCAAGGAGCATCACAATGACCGGGGAGCTCATGACAAAACGTCTCAAACAACGCCTGCGTTCATCGATGGCGGGTGGGCTCGCATTCTGCCTGGCCTTTTCAGGTGTTCCCGGCCAGTATTCCCCCAAGTTGCTGCGCGTCAGCGAAGCACAGGCGCAAAGCGCAAGCATCGTTCGGATCACCCAAAGCGGCGCAGGTATTCGCAAGCGCCTGAACCTCGGCTTGAACAAGGCGCTGGTTATCGACCTGCCGGAAGATGCCCACGACATTCTCGTTGCCGATCCGAGCCTTGCCGACGCCGTGACCCGCACATCCAGACGTATCTATCTCTTCGGTAAAACGGTGGGACAGACCAACATTTTCATTTTCGGTGAAGGCGGCAGGGAGATCGTCAGCATCGATCTGGAGGTGGAGCGCGACATCTCCGGGCTTGAGGCCAATATCCGTCGTTTTATTCCCGAATCGGACATCAAGGTGGAAATCGTCTCGGACAACATCGTGCTTACCGGATCGGTGCGCACACCGCAGGACTCGGCACGCGCCGTCCAGCTTGCAGACGCCTTTCTGAAAGGCGGTGAGGCCACCACCCGCAACATATCGCTGACGGGCGGCGACAATGGCGGCGATGCAGCAATTTTTGCCGAGCGCCGGCAGGTATCGCAAATCGTCAACATGCTGACGATCGAAGGTGAGGATCAGGTAACGCTGAAGGTCACCGTTGCCGAAGTCAGCAGGCAGGTTCTGAAGCAGCTCGGCTTCAACGGCTCGATCGGCAGTACGACAAGCGGCAATGGTTTCGAATTCGCAAATCCGTCCAACCTTGGCAATGCTATCGACGGTGCGTCCAGGATCGCGAGTGGTGCGATAGGTTCAGGCTCCCTCAGATTCGCCTCCTACCTCAACGCCATGGAACAGGCCGGCGTCATGCGCACATTGGCCGAACCAAGCCTGACGGCAATTTCCGGGGAGCAGGCAAAGTTTTATGTCGGGGGAGACTTCCGCATTGCCGCGCAACAGGATGTTTCGCTCGACAAGGACACGAATACCACGGTCGTCAAACGCGAGGTGGAGACGGTTGACTATGGCATTACGTTGAACTTCAAGCCGGTGGTGCTTTCACCAGGCAGAATAAGTCTCAAGATCGAGACCAACGTGTCCGAACCCACCTATGAAGGCAATGTCGTCACCGGCAATTACGGGCGTGGCATTCCAGGCTCGACCTACATGTCGGTGCGCAAGCGCGAAACCTCCACAACGGTCGAGCTTCCCTCCGGCGGATCGATCGTGATTGCGGGCCTTGTTCAGGACAATATCCGGCAGGCCATGTCCGGGCTGCCGGGCATCTCGAAAATTCCGATCTTCGGCACGCTTTTCCGCAGCAAGGACTTCCTGCGCAATGAAACGGAACTGGTCATCATCGCAACGCCCTATCTGGTGAGACCCGTTGCCCGCAACCAGATCGCCCGGCCGGATGACAACTTCAATCCGGAAAACGATGCCGCCATGTATTTCATGAACCGCGTCAACAAGGTCTATGGCCGCAAGGACCAGGTTCAGGCGGCTCCCTATCAGGGATCCGTGGGGTTCATCTACAAATGACGACACACGCACAAAATCCCCTCGCAGCAGCGAGCCCGATCCAGACAGGAAACGTTATGCAGGAAACCTCTTCCTCCTTTTCCATCTTCCTGTCCGGAAGGAGGGCCGGTCTCGTCACCGTGGTCGCACTTGCCGCCGGCCTGCTGCAGGGCTGCGCGCGCGATCCGATGACCACCAATGCCATTCCCGACGATTATCGCACACGCCACCCGATCACTCTGTCGGAAGCGGAGCATTCGCTGGACATTCCCATCTCGGCCGGCGACAGCCGGTTGACCACTGCGGCGGCCGACAATGTCCGCGGCTTCGCCCAGAATTATGCGTCCATGTCGACGGGTGTCATCAATATCCAAATTCCGTCCGGATCAGCCAATTCGGCGGCGGCGTCACGAATGGCGAAACAAATCCGCTCGGCGCTTTCCGGCGCGGGCGTGGCGCCAGGCAAGATCATGGAGACGCGCTATGCCGCTTCGCCGAACGGCGATGCCGCGCCCATCCGCCTGAGCTATGTCGCCGTCACCGCCATGACCGGCCAGTGCGGCCAATGGCCCGAAGATCTTTCGGACAATACCTTCGCCAACAAGAACTGGTACAATTTCGGCTGCGCTTCACAGAGCAATCTCGCGGCCCAGATCGCCAATCCCATGGATCTGGTTGGCCCGCGCGGCATGAGCCCGATCGATGCCGAACGCCGTGCGGTCGTCATCGAGACCTATCGCGGCAAGCCCTCCACGGTGACGGCAGATTGATGCGGATCCAACATTTGTCACGGCAGGAAAGACGATGAGCGCTGTAGAATACGATATCAAGCCAAGCGGTGGTCCAGAAGCCGAACCGCCGGTGCGCGCCTCGGATATGGATCGTCTGCGGCCCCTGCCCCGCATTTCCGTTCACGCTTTCTGCGTCAGCGACAATATGCAGGCCGTCATGGACGCACTGTCCAGTGACCGGCGGATGAGCAAGGTTACCTTGCGCGTGACGAAGGGCGACATCAATGCGGCTGCCACGATGTTTTCCGCGTCGCCCACGCCCAATCTCATCGTTCTTGAAACGGCAAGCTCAACCGCCTCGCTGCTGGACGATCTCGCGCCCCTGGCGGAGGTCTGCGATCCCTCCACGCGTGTCATCATCGTCGGTCGACACAACGACATAACGCTTTATCGCGATCTCATCCGCAACGGCATTTCCGAATATCTCGTCGCGCCGATCAATATGGCCGATCTCTTGGCTTCTATCGCCGCGATCTTCGTCGACCCCGAAGCGGAGCCGCTGGGCCGTAACATCGCTTTCATTGGCGCCAAGGGCGGCGTGGGTTCATCGACCATCGCGCATAATTGCGCCTTCGGCATATCGAGCCTCTTCTCCACGGAAACCATTCTGGCGGATATGGATCTTGCCTATGGCACGGCCAATATCGATTTCGATCAGGATCCCGCCCAGGGCATGGCTGAGGCGGTCTTTTCGCCGGAGCGACTGGACGAGGTGTTTCTCGACCGTCTGCTGACCAAATGTTCCGATCATCTGTCGCTGCTCGCGGCACCGTCGCTTCTCGACAGGACCTATGATCTCGATCGTCAGGCATTTCTGCCGATCCTCGAGGTTTTGCAGCGCAGTGCGCCCGTTGCGGTTCTCGATCTTCCCCACCAATGGTGCGACTGGACCCGGGCAGTCCTTGCAGAAGCCGACGAGGTGATCATTACGGCGGTTCCCGATCTCGCAAATCTGCGCAATACGAAGAATCTCTTCGACGCGCTGATCAAGCTGAGACCCAACGACAAATTACCGCATCTCGTTCTCAATCAGGTCGGTATGCCCAAACGTCCGGAAATCGCACCGGCGGATTTCCTCGAGCCGCTGGAAATCGAGCCGATCGCGATCATTCCATTCGACGCGCAATTGTTCGGAAATGCCGCCAATAGCGGACGCATGATCAGCGAGATGGATGAAAAATCCCAGACGGCGGAAACCTTCTCGCAGATCGCCCACACCATCACAGGCCGCTCCGTGCTGCGCAAAAGCAGACGCGGCGGCCTGGAAAAACTGAAGAATATTCTCAAGCGCAAGTAGGTCTTCTGCCTGCGCCCTTAGACGGAAACGCCGATGTTCGGAAAACGCGGGCCTGAAGGCCCAGCCAGGAGCACGAAGCCGGAACCTGTTGCACCTGTGTCCATGCAGGCGGCGACGGTGTCTGAGCCTCGTTCTCTTGCAATTGACACTCTTGAGCCCGGCCAGTCACCCGTCACGCGTCAGGCCACCGCGAGCCCACCGCCCGCGCAGCGAAAACGCGCCCGCACGGAAGACTACTATAATACCAAGAGCCAGGTATTTTCCGCACTTATCGATACGATCGATCTCTCACAGCTCGCCAAGCTCGACGCGGAAAGCGCGCGCGAGGAAATTCGTGATATCGTCAATGATATCATCACGATCAAGAACTTCGCCATGTCGATTGCCGAGCAGGAAGAACTGCTCGAAGACATCTGCAATGACGTTCTGGGCTACGGGCCGCTGGAACCGCTTCTCGCGCGCGACGACATCGCCGATATTATGGTCAACGGCTCCGGCCAGACCTTCATTGAAGTCGGCGGCAAAACGATCGAGTCCGATATCCGCTTTCGAGACAATGCGCAGTTGCTCTCCATCTGCCAGCGCATCGTCAGCCAGGTCGGCCGACGCGTGGATGAGTCGAGCCCGATATGCGACGCACGCCTACCGGACGGATCGCGCGTCAATGTCATCGCACCACCGCTTGCCATCGATGGCCCGGCGCTGACAATCCGAAAATTCAAGCGGGACAAGCTGACGCTCGACCAGCTCGTGCGTTTCGGAGCGATCACGCCCGAAGGCGCGACATTGCTGAAGATCATCGGTCGCGTCCGCTGCAATGTCGTCATCTCGGGCGGCACCGGCTCGGGCAAGACAACACTTCTTAACTGCCTGACGAGCTTCATCGACAAGGATGAACGCGTCATCACCTGCGAAGACACTGCCGAACTGCAGCTGCAGCAACCGCATGTGGTGAGGCTCGAAACGCGTCCGCCGAATATCGAAGGGGAAGGCGAGATCACCATGCGCGATCTCGTCAAGAACTGCCTTCGCATGCGGCCTGAGCGCATCATCGTCGGCGAAGTGCGCGGGCCGGAAGTTTTTGACCTGCTCCAGGCCATGAACACCGGTCATGACGGCTCAATGGGAACGCTGCATGCCAATACGCCGCGCGAATGCCTCAGCCGTATCGAATCGATGATCGCCATGGGCGGCTTCACCCTGCCGGCCAAGACCGTGCGCGAAATCATCTCAGGCTCGATCGATGTCGTCATTCAGGCCGCGCGTCTGCGCGACGGATCACGCCGGATCACGCAGATCACGGAAGTGATCGGCATGGAAGGCGACGTCATCGTTACCCAGGATTTGATGCGGTACGAGATCGAAGGCGAGGATGCCCAGGGCAGGCTGATCGGCAGACACGTATCGACCGGTATCAGCAAGCCGCATTTCTGGGATCGCGCACGCTATTACGGCGAAGAAAAACGTCTGGCGGCCGCGCTCGATGAGATGGAAAAGACATCCTAACGGAAAGCGACTGCCATGGACCCGACAATAGTGTTACTGGCTGTACTTGTCGCCATCTCGGCAGGAGCGCTCGCTTATGCCTTTCTTTTCCAGCAGATAGAGGTCGAAAAAAAGACCACCAGCCGCTTCAAGCGGGTGCAGGCCGCAGAGACAGATCACACCAATATCAAAGCCGCACGCGACCGGGTCCAGGAACTCAGCAAGCGCCGTAAATCCATGCAGGACAGCCTGCGGGATATGGAAAAGAAACAAAACGAAAAGGCGAAAAAAGCAAAGAATGTAAGCCTGCGCGATAAGCTCGTACAGGCCGGGCTGGCAATTTCCGTCCGGCAATTCCACCTTCTCAGCGCTGGCGCGGCGGGTTGTGCCGCTTTCATTGCCCTTATCTATGGCCTGTCGTTACTGATCGCTCTCCTCATAGCCGCCGTTGCGGCCCTGGGTTTGCCACGCTGGGTATTGGCATTTCTCCTCAAGCGCCGGCAGAAAAAATTCCTCGAGGAGTTTCCCAATGCGCTTGATGTCATGTGCCGCTCGATCAAGTCGGGCTTGCCGCTGAACGACGCGGTACGACTGATCGCCTCGGACGGTCAGGAACCGGTGAAAACGGAGTTTCAGCGGGTTGTCGATGCGCAGCAGGTGGGTATCGGAATCCCGCAGGGCATTGAGCGCATGATGCTGACCATGCCGCTTTTCGAAGTCAGCTTCTTCAGCACGGTCATCAATATCCAGGCCCAGGCAGGTGGCAATCTTTCGGAGGCATTGTCCAACCTTTCCAAGGTGTTGCGTGATCGCAGAAAAATGCGCGCGAAAGTAAACGCCCTGTCCATGGAGGCCAAAGCGTCTGCGGTCATCATCGGCGCGTTGCCTTTCATCGTAATGTTGCTGGTACACCTCACATCGCCGGACTATCTCTCGGTTCTTTTTACGGATGTCCGCGGACACATGATTCTGGGGGCATCCGGATTGTGGATGCTCATCGGGATTTTCATCATGCGTCAAATGATCAATTTCGATATTTGAGGGGCGGCCATGACAGGAAATCTCTTCTCCCGCCTGACGGATCCGCAAACGATCATCGCCATTCTCGTCACTCTGGCGGTCTTCGCGACCCTCTATACGCTGATCGTGCCTTTCCTGGAGCGGAAAGATCTTGCCAAGCGGATGAAAGCCGTCTCGTCGGAACGGGAACTCATTCGTAGCCGCGAGCGCGAGCGTCTGGCGACCGCAACGCGGGAGGGCAAGACCTCCCTTCGTGGCAATAATAATAAGTCCGCACGGCGGATCGTTGAAAAATTCAATCTCCGCGAAGCGCTTGCTGACAAGAACACGATGAACAAGCTGCGCGCCGCCGGTTTCCGCTCTCAGAATGCGCTCAATACGTTTCTTGCTGCGCGGTTCGTCCTGCCGTTCATTTTTCTGGCTGTGGCATTCACCTGGGTTTTCCTTCTCGGAAACCTGGCTGACCAGGCTTTTGTCGTTCAGCTGATGGCGGTGCTTCTTTTCGGCTATGTCGGCTTTTATGCCCCCAATATCTATGTTTCGAACCGCATGACCAAGCGGCAGGCCTCAATCAAGCGGGCATGGCCGGATGCACTTGATCTGATGCTGATCTGCATCGAATCCGGTGTCTCGATGGAAGCAGCCATGCGCCGCGTGGCGGAAGAGATGGGTGAACAGTCACCTGAACTGGCGGAGGAAATGATCCTGACGACAGCGGAGCTGTCCTTCCTGCAGGACAGGCGCATGGCGCTTGAGAATTTCGGCATGCGCACCCAGCTGGAAGGCGTCAAAAGCGTGGTGCAGGCGCTTATTCAGGCGGAGCGGTATGGCACCCCGCTTGCCCAGGCCCTGCGTGTTCTCGCGCAGGAAGGCCGGGATGAACGAATGAATGAAGCCGAGAAAAAGGCGGCTGCACTGCCGCCGAAACTGACCGTGCCGATGATCCTGTTTTTCCTGCCGGTACTCATTGCCGTCATTCTCGGGCCAGCCGGCCTTCGCGTCATGGATACGTTCTAACGAGGTCATACGCCAGCAGGCTTGTCGCAACAGAAGTCATGATGCCTGCGGTTCACACCGGCCAGTGCATCCGAAAGCATATCAACCAGCCGGTTTACCGTCTTTTTTCGCCAGTTGCTGCCAGGAGTTCTGCTGGGAAAGCATTGCACGCAGATAGGTGAGATTCGCCTGCGCCTGCTGCGCGGAGAGTTCCTGAACCGCGATGCGCTCGGCTTCGGCAAAGCGGCCCTGAAGACCGACCACGAGCGCGAGGTTCTGACGGACGCGGCTATCGGCGCCCGGCTGCGCGATGGCCGATTGCAGATATGTTTCGGCAGTGCGCGGATCGCTCGACAGGACATAGGACATGCCGAGATTGGACAACACGCTTGGATCGTTCGGCTTCAGGTCAAGCGCCTGCCTGTAGCGGGAACGTGCCTCGTTCGAGCGTCCAAGCTGATCGAGCACGGCGCCTTCGGCGGAATATAGCCGCCAATCCGGCCTGTCCGGCGTCTGTGCCCTCTGAATGGTCGAAAGCGCCTGCTCCAGCTGGCCGGCGGCCGCTTGCGACTTACCATAGGCGGCAAGGACATCACGGTCGGCTGGATTGGCGATGGCGATCTGCTGCATGACGGCGAGAGCCTGTGTGTTCTTGCCGGTCATCATCAGCACGCTGGCATAATTCATGCCCACCGATTTATCCTTGGGGCTGCGTTCATAGGCTTTGCCGGCGCTCTGTTCCGCCTGGCGAAGCTGCTCCATGTTCATGTGATCATAGGAGCGTGTGGCGGCGGGAATGGAGCCGGTGGACATGCGGTCCGGCTTGTTGGTGCTAGCGCATCCTGAAACCGCAAGAACCAATGCGGCAAAACATGCACCCCGCAGCAACCCTGTCCGGCCTGTCTCGTCCAAAGAAAATGCAGTCATGGCAGCGCCCCCGCCCAAGAATGATTAATCTTGCGCCCGACACACGACAGACTCACATGACGCAACTTTCGCTTAAGCAATAATCTGTTAACCCTAACAGAGCGTTAATCGCACCGATTCTCGACATTTACGGAAGCATATAATGGCGCCCTATCAGTTCATCGAACGCCCGACCCCCTTCAGCTCCAAGGCCGGCAGCACATTGCCGGTTTTCGCCGTCACGCCAGCCCATATCGAACAGGGCGCTATCGATCCTGTCGCTCTGGACTGGGCGAAGAAGGCGGGGTTCAAGGCAGAGGCAGGGGCCATTCTGCTCGTTCCTTCCGCCGATGGTTCACTGGGCGGCGTGCTTCTCGGCCTCGGCGGCAATCCATCCGAAATTCCCTTCATCACCGGCAAACTCGCCCGTGAGCTGCCGGAAGGCGAGTGGCACATCGAGACCGCACCGCTGACGGCCAATCGCCTCGCTCTCGGCTTCGGCCTCGGCAGCTATCGCTTCGACAAATACAAGACCACGAAAACCAGCGGGGCGAAGCTTCTCATTCCGCAGGATGCGGAAGACGGCGAGATCAAGCGTGTTCTGGCCGGCGTTTTCCTCGCGCGTGACCTCATCAATGTCCCGGCCAACGACATGGGGCCGGACGAGCTTGAGATCGCCTTCCGTGCACTTGCCGCCCATTACAAGGCGAAGGTGAAGGTCACCACCGGCGACGATCTGCTCAAGGAAAACTTCCCACTGATCCATGCCGTCGGCCGGGCCAGCGAAAGCGCGCCGCGGCTTCTGGAGATGAACTGGGGCAAGAAGGGCAATCCTCGCCTCACCCTCGTCGGCAAGGGCGTCTGCTTCGATACAGGCGGCCTCGATATCAAACCCGCCGCTTCCATGGCGCTGATGAAGAAGGATATGGGAGGTGCGGCCAATGTCCTCGGTCTTGCGCTGATGATCATGGATGCGAAGCTGCCGGTCGATCTTCGCGTTCTCGTGCCCGCTGTCGAAAACTCCATCTCCGCCAATGCCTTCCGTCCCGGCGACATCTACCGCAGCCGTAAAGGGCTCACCGTGCAGATCGACAATACCGACGCCGAAGGCCGTCTTGTTCTGGCAGATGCGCTGGCCTATGCGGACGAAGATGCGCCGGACCTGATGATCGACATGGCGACGCTGACCGGTGCCGCACGCGTCGCGCTCGGCCCGGATCTGCCGCCCTTCTACACCGATGACGAGGATCTGGCGCATGATATCGCGGAAGCCAGCATCGATACGGACGATCCGCTGTGGCGCATGCCGCTTTATATGGGCTACGACAAGGATATCCGCTCACGCGCAGCCGATATCACCAACGCGCCTTCAGGCGGCATGGGCGGATCGATCACCGCCGCCCTGTTCCTGAAGCGTTTCGTCACCAATACCAGGCGCTGGGCACATTTCGATATTTACGGCTGGTCTCTGAGCGAGAGGCATCACTCATCGATTGGCGGGGAGGCGCAGGGTATCCGCGCACTCTTCCACTACATCGCACACCAGTTCGCTAAGTAATCTGCTGATAGGTTCGGGCTTCCACGGGCGCTTCCTCAACCGGAGCGCCCGTTTTCAATTCGGAGCATTCCGGATGGAAAACCGGGCCCAACTTTTCCTGGAAAAGCTTTAAACCAGAACTTTCTGTTCCTTGTGGTCTTCTTCGCCAAAGAACTTCAGGTAACGTTCCACTTCGGCCGGGTCGCCGGTGGCCTTCTGCGGATTGTCCGAGAGTTTCACGGCCGGCCGGCCATTGGCGTCGCTCACCTTGCAGACGATGGAGATCGGCTTGAGGCTGGCGATGGTTTTTGGCGCGCAGCCGGCAAAATCATTCGTCAGATTGGTGCCCCAGCCGAAGCTCATGCGAACCCGCCCTTCGAAGTGCCTGTAGGTGTCGATAATGGCGTCGACATCGAGACCATCGGAGAAGATCAGCATCTTCTTGCGCGGGTCACGGCCCATCTTCTGCCACCACTCGATGATCTTTTCCCCGCCTTCGATCGGCGGCGCGCTGTCAGGGCGGAAACCCGTCCAGTCTGCCACCCATTCCGGCGCATTGCGAAGGAACGCGGCGGTTCCGAAGGCGTCAGGCAGCACGATCAGCAGGTTGCCGCCATAAAGCCGGTTCCAGTCCTTCAGGACCTGATAGGGGGCTGCGGCCAGTTCCTCATTCGTTTGCGCCAGCGCCGCGACCACCATCGGCAGTTCATGCGCGTTCGTACCCACGGCTTCGAGATCGGAATCCATGGCGAGCAGAACATTGCTCGTACCGGTAAAGGCAGGCCCGATGCCTTCCTTCAGCGCCTCGACGCACCAGCGCTGCCAAAGGAAGCTGTGGCGGCGGCGGGTGCCGAAATCGGAAATGCGCAGGCCCGGCAGCTCCCGCAGCCGCTCGACCTTCTCCCACATCTTGGCCTTTGCACGGGCATAAAGCACATCAAGCGTGAAATAACCGAGCGAGCGCATGGCGCTGCGCGAGCGCAGCTCGTTGATGATCGCGAGCGCCGGGATTTCCCAGAGCGTCGTATCCATCCAGCGGCCGTGGAAATTCAGCTCATATTGCCCGTCGCGCTTGAAAAGCTCGTATTCCGGCAATTGATAGCTTGAAAGCCAGGAGAGAAATTCCGGCTCGAAAATCTGCGAGCGACCGTAAAACGTGTTACCCGCAAGCCAGATGTTTTCCTTCTTGGAAAGACGCAGGGTGCGCGCATGATCGAGCTGTTCGCGCAGTTCCATCTCGTCGATCTCTTCCGCCAGCCGCACCGTCTTGGTACGGTTGATCAGCGAAAACGTCGCATCGACTTCCGGATAAAGCTTCCAGATCATCTGCAACATCAAGAGCTTGTAGAAATCCGTATCGATCAGGCTGCGGACGATCGGGTCGAGTTTCCAGGTATGATTATGGACACGGGTGGCTATATCGGTCTTCGTCATACTCGCATTCCCCAATATCGGCCAAGGTCAGAACAGCCGATGTCACTCCGCACCCCGGCAGGTATCAACCTGTCATGCGGAAAGATTTATCTGAAAAAGCGACAACAAGTCCAGAGCGCTGGCCCGGCAAATGCCCGCCGCGACCGCCCGCGCATCGATTTTCCGAAGACCGCAAAGGGGTTTTCGGTCCGGTGTTCAAACCATGCGGCTTCAGAAGGTCGGGTCGACGGGGTTTATGCCGGGATACCAGTCCTTGGAGACGGGATTTCTGCCGCCGAAACTGGAAATTCCGTTTTCGTCGGTACAGCGATACCCCTGAACGGGAAGCCCACGGCTGCCGAAAACATCCCGGTAGGGACCTCGGGAATATCCGGTCACACCCAATGCGCTATGGCAGCTGTAGCGGACCTTTGGCTGCAGCGTGCGCGGATCCTTGACGCCGGGCAGGTTTGCATAGGCATCCGGCGCGGGAGCAAAACCGTTCTGGAAAACAGTCTGCGCCTGCGCCGACGCGCTCAGCAAAGCCGCTGTAAAGATCGTTGCCAATCGTGTCGCCATTCTTGTCTTCATCGATGCCGGTCCCGTACCATCATTCAACCGATGTAGGCTGTCGGCGACCTCCACACAAAGGGCGTGGCAGGCACAATTTCGTGAAAGCCGCCGTCTCAGGCCTCCAGCCGGCGGTACGCCGTTGGCTTTTGATAAAGCCAGCCAATGCGTTCAATGGCCGCATCAAGATTTTCGCGTGCGACATTCATCGTATGGCCATTGGCATGCAGCAACGTTTCCTCGTTTTCCATGAGACCGACATGGCCCTTCCAGAAAACCAGATCGCCGCGGCGCAATTCATCCCGCTCGATTTCCACGCCGAGCGACTTTACCTGCATGTCGGTATCACGCAGGACCCGCCGGCCCGTCATGGCCATGGAAAGCTGCACGAGGCCGGAACAATCGATACCGAAGCCGGAGCGGCCGCCCCAGAGATAGGGCGTTTCGATAAATCGCAGCGCCACCGCCACATAATCTTCGTCAAGCGCCACGTCGACGGCCTGGCAGTGGGCGGCGATGATGCCTTCGCCTTTTTCGGTCAGCAGGTAACGGGTGCCGCGTGTTTCCGCTTCGCCGACGATGCGGATCAGGCTACCCATGGACAGCGCTGCGACCGGCGGTTTGCGCAATTCAGCGGCTGGGTAGAGAAAAGTGCGCGGTGCAATCACCCGATGGGTGGCGGTGGCGACATCACCGATCGCCGTTTCCGGCACGTAGCCGGCATACCCATCCGCATCCGCCTGCACCCATGCCCAGCCGTTGGCCCTGTCGAAAACACGGATAGTTTCGCCAAACAGCAGCTCGGTATCGATGCCGGCGGCAAAATCGGGCGTCGGCCGCAGGCCAGTAACCGGCAACACGATCTGGGCGGCCGTGCCGCTGACGAAACGTTCGGCCTGCACCGCGCCCTGCAGTTTTTCATCGGCAAGGTCGGAGCGGAAGACATTCAGGCGGCGGTCGAGCATCATGGGTTCACATCCAGAGGTTAGATCTTGCGCGCCTGATCAATAATCAGATCGCCGAATTTTTCCAGATAAAGCGCACCGGCCACCGTGCGTTTTATCACAACATTGCGCTTGTCCCGCTCATCCCGGACCCGATCGACCAGACCGAGAGCGCCCAGACTGTCGAGCGCGCGGGTAATGACCGGCTTGGTGACACCCAGCATGGCGGCAAGACCCCGCACGGTGTGGGGGGGCGGCACGAGATAAATCTGCAGCAGGATGGCGGTTTGACGCAAGGTCAAATCCGGCTGATCGTCAACGACCTGCGCCGTGGATACACGATGCCAGAGCCCCAAGGCCCCCGTGGGCGACAATTGTGCAGGCAAGCCGTGACCCTTCCAGTCGTTATCCTACCGTTTTCATTCAACAGAGCGAAAAACTCAAGAACCATCCCGCACAAACAAAACCGCCGCACGGCGCAGATCCGAAAGATCGCGCGGCGCGGCGGCGTTTGTTGACCCGTTTTCGAGCCATAATGTCCCCTCTGGACTTGCGAATTAAGATGCAGGAAGCGTGCCAGTTTTGCTGCGGCGCACAAGTACAAGTAAAAACAGCGACTTAAGGAGCTTATTCTGCTTGTGGCTGAATTTTCCACAAAGAGTGACTAGCAATAAAAACAGGCAAAAAAGAATTCAATGCTTAAAAACTGCCTTCCGCCGCGACGGCGGAAGGCAAGGACAATCGCGGATCAGATTTCCGCGCCGCGTGCGGCATCGACCGCGTCGGCATTCTGCTGCCGGTTATAGCGGATCGACGACCAGAGCGAGATACCGATCAGGCCCGCACCGCCAAGGCCCGTGATGACCTCGGGTATATGCACCATGGTCTGCACGTACATGATGACGGACAGGATGAGGATCGCGTAGAAAGCGCCGTGTTCGAGGTAGCGATATTCGGCCAGTGTCCCCTTCTCCACCAGCATGATGGTCATCGAACGGACGTACATGGCGCCGATGCCGAGGCCGATGGCGATGATGAAGAGGTTCTGCGTCAGCGCGAAAGCGCCGATCACGCCGTCGAAGGAGAAGCTGGCATCCAGCACTTCGAGATAAAGAAACGCGCCGAAGCCGCCCTTTGCAGCACCTTCCAGCATCTCCTGACTGCGGTCGAGAATGCCGCCAACGACTTCCACCAGCAGGAAGGTCAAAAGACCCCAGATCGCCGAATGGAAGAAGGTGTTGGCCGCGACCGGACCGAGCGCGGGATCATCGCTTGCGCCGATGATGCGGGAAAAGACCAGCATGACGACAAGCACGAAGGCGATCTCGATGCCCTTGACGGAGGAATAGATCGCCGCCTTTTCTTCGATCCAGCGCACCCAGTGCACGTCCTTTTCGTGGTCGAAGAAGAAGTTGAGACCGACCATCATCAGGAAGGTGCCGCCGAATGCCGCAATCGGCAGATGGGCGTCCCGCATGATTTCCGCGTAACGTTCCGGCTGCGTGGCCGCCATCACGATTGCCGTCCACGGACCGACATTCGCAGCAACGACGACAATCAGCAGCGGGAAGACGATACGCATGCCGAAAACGGCGATCAGGATACCCCAGGTCAGGAAGCGGTGCTGCCAGACCGGCGTCATATCCTTGAGCTTGTTGGCGTTGACGATGGCGTTGTCGAAGGAGAGCGAGATTTCCAGCACCGCCAGAACGACGCAGATGAAGAAGATCGTCGCCGTGCCGCCCACCGTTCCGGTCATTTCCCAACCGAGATAACCGCCGAGGATCAAACCGACCACGGTGACGATAAAAGCCCATTTGAAGTAGGAAAGCGTTTTTTTCTGGGTGGCGCTCATGTCCGGTCACCTCCCAAAACGAGGGCGTTTGCGGACGGACGCGGGGCGTCAGCCCGCACGCGGAGAGCACGCGCGCGAAGCACATTCAGGTTTTTCATAGTTTTTAATCCGCCGGCCAATTTTTGCAGGCGGTACCGACATCACGAGAGCGCCGTAAAACTCTCGCCAGAGGGGCCCGGCACCTTTGTTTCCTCTGCCCTTGCGAGACAAATCATCGCAGGGCCCCTTCTTACTCCCTGAAGATCACGCCTTCGTCAAGTCCCGTGATTGTGACCAAAGATCAAACCTGCTCCGCAGCCAGTCTTTCGGCGGTTTCAAGGCGGCGCTTGAGCGTATTTTCACGAAAGAAGATGTAAAGACCGGAAAGGACGATCAGGCCCGCGCCGACGACGATACTCGTCTGCGGCACATCACCGAAGAACAGCCAGCCGAAAATCACCGCCCAGAGCAGCAGAGTATATTGCAGCGGCGCGACGGTGGCGGCATCGGCGAGTTTAAGCGCCCGGTTGACCAGCACATGCGCCGCCATGGCGACGACGCCGAGCAGGCCGAGGAAGGCCAGATCGAAACTGGACTGAACCGGCAGCCAGCCCGATGGCGTGAGGAACACCGCGACAATGCCCGCAAGTGCCGCACCAATGATCTGCCAGAAGGCGAGCACCGTATCCGGCGTATTGCGCAGCTGGCGGCCGGACAACATCATGAAGGCGAAGGCGGCGCTGCCGAGTATGGAAAAGAGCGCGGCGGAGGTGAGACTTGCCGAGCTGGGTTTGAGCGCGATGAGAACGCCGACAAAACCAATGGCGATTGCCGTCCAGCGACGCCAGCCGACCTTTTCTCCGAGCAGAAACGGCGAGAGCGCCGCCACGTAAATCGGAGCCGCGAGCCAATAGGTCATGACGTCGGCCAGCGGAAGAGACGCGACCGCGAAATAGAAACAGAAAAGCTCTGCGGTGGAGAAGAAGACACGCGCCACCTGAAGGCCAGGCCGCTCGATTTTCACGAGGCCGGAAAGACCGGATCTCCAGACGATGGGAACAAGGATGACAAGCGCTGCGGCGCTGCGGATCAGGATCACCTGACCCTGGCTATAGGTAGAGACGAGCCATTTTCCCATGGCGTCGTTCAACGCGAAAAGCAGCATTCCAAGCAGCATGACGGCCACGCCGAGGCCCGTCGGCGAAAGCTTTCGTATCATAGTCGACATGTCAGTTCCGATCTCCCAATGGTTGCATTGGTCGTCCAACCAGCCATCCTTTGTCAAGCCCAGAACGGCTGGTCCCGTGCAATTAATAGTACTAATATATTGGCACGCAGATATCAGGTGAAGATGCGTCGCTCTTCGGCCACGAGTTCCTGGAGAAAATCGACCACCGTTCGGACCCGGACCAGTTGTCGGGCGGATTCGTGATAGGCCGTCCAGTAGGATCGGCTGATGGTAAGATGGGGCATGATCCGCAGAAGCTCGGGATATTGCCCGGCGATATAATTATGCAGGATGCCGATACCCGCACCTGAACGTACCGCCTCGGTCTGGCCGGTAGCGCTCGAGATTTCAAAGGCGGCATCCCAGTCACGCATGATCTCGCCGGTAAAATTCAGCGAAGGCGAGAAGATGAGGTCTTCCACATAACCGATCCGCCGGTGGCGCTTCAGCGCTTCAATATCCGCAGGCGTTCCATATTCGGCCAGATAATCCGCCGAGGCGTAGAGACCCAGCGAATAATCGGTGAGCTTTGAAAACATCAGCCTGCCCTGCTCTGGTCTTTCGATGGTGATGGCGATATCGGCCTCACGCTGTGACAGGGAGAAAGAGCGCGGCACCGGCACGAGCTGGATTTTCAGATCGGGATAACGCGCCGTCAGCCGGCCAAGTCGCGGGGCGAGGAAGGAAACACCGAGGCCATCAGGCGCGCCGATGCGCACCGTTCCCGCCACAGCCGTATCAACACGGCCGAGATTGGCCTGTGCATTTAGCATTTCGGTTTCCATGCGCTCCGCCCCGGCAAGAAGACGCTGTCCCTCCTCCGTCAACTCGCAGCCATTGGTGCTTCGCAGAAAGAGTTGCGTGCCGATCGCCGCTTCAAGTGCTGAAATTCGCCGGCTGAGGGTGGCGTGGTTGACGCCGAGCTTTCTGGCGGCGGAAAGAAACTGTCCGCTTCGCGCCACGCTTAGAAACAAACGCACATCATCCCAGTTCACGGCGCCCTCCTTATGTGCATTTTTGCACAATGGATGCTTATTTCAGGCGATTGATTTGTGCAAATCGAAAGGTAATGCTGCGCCATCACATTCTGGAGGAAAACCCATGAAGGAAATCGGTCATTTCATTAACGGCAAGCATGTGCCCGGCACCAGCGGCCGCACATCCAATGTCTACAACCCGGCCACCGGCGAAGTGCAGGCGACTGTCGCACTTGCGAGCGACGCCGAGCTGCGCGCCGCCGTGGAAAGCGCCAAGGCTGCGCAGCCGAAGTGGGCCGCCACCAATCCGCAGCGCCGCGCCCGCGTTTTCTTCAAGTTCGTCGAACTTCTGAACCGCGATATCAACGAACTGGCGGTGCTGCTTTCCAGCGAGCATGGCAAGACCGTCGAAGATTCCAAGGGTGACATCATCCGCGGTCTGGAAGTCTGCGAATTCGTCTGCGGCATTCCGCACCTGCAGAAGGGTGAGTTCACCGAGGGCGCAGGCCCGGCCATCGACATGTATTCGATCCGCCAGCCGGTTGGCATCGGCGCAGGCATCACGCCGTTCAACTTCCCCGGCATGATCCCGATGTGGATGTTCGCCCCGGCGATCGCCTGCGGCAACGCCTTCATCCTGAAGCCCTCCGAGCGCGATCCGTCCCTGCCGATCCGCCTTGCCGAGCTGATGATCGAAGCCGGTCTTCCGGCCGGCATTCTCAACGTCGTCAATGGTGACAAGGGCGCCGTCGACGCCATCCTGACCGATCCTGACATCGGCGCGGTTTCCTTCGTCGGCTCGACGCCGATCGCCCGCTACGTCTATGGCACCGCCGCCATGAACGGCAAGCGTGCGCAGTGCTTCGGCGGCGCGAAGAACCACATGATCATCATGCCGGATGCCGATCTCGATCAGGCAGTAAACGCACTGATGGGCGCGGGTTACGGCTCGGCCGGCGAACGCTGCATGGCCGTTTCCGTTGCGGTTCCGGTTGGCGAAGAGACGGCAAATCGTCTCGTTGAAAAGCTTATCCCGCAGATCGAAAGCCTGAGGATCGGCCCCTACACCGACGACAAGGCCGATATGGGCCCGCTCGTTACCAAGGAGGCGCAGACGCGCGTCAAGGGACTGATCAACAGCGGCGTTGAACAGGGTGCGAAGCTGCTGGTCGATGGCCGCGACTTCAAGCTGCAGGGCTATGAAGACGGCTATTTCGTCGGCGGCTGCCTGTTTGACCACGTCACCCCTGACATGGACATCTACAAGACGGAAATCTTCGGACCGGTTCTGTCCGTCGTTCGCGCCAAGAATTACGAAGATGCGCTCGAACTGCCGATGAAGCATGAATATGGCAACGGCGTTGCGATCTACACCCGTGACGGCGACGCTGCCCGCGACTTCGCAAGCCGCATCAACATCGGCATGATCGGCATCAACGTTCCGATCCCGGTTCCGCTCGCCTACCATTCCTTCGGCGGCTGGAAGGCTTCGAGTTTCGGCGATCTCAACCAGCACGGCACGGATTCGATCAAGTTCTGGACGAAGACCAAGACGATCACCTCACGCTGGCCGTCGGGCATCAAGTCGGGTGCCGAATTCGTCATGCCGACGATGAAATAAGCCGAAAATCCGGCAATCGGAAAAAAGCCCCGCTGTTTTTTGCAGCGGGGCTTTTTTGATTAAAAGAAAACCAAAATCATCAAGTTTTTCCTTCAAAATATTTCCACTTAAAGATGTTATGTCGTAAGACAGCGGTTGCGGCGTGGGGACGCCGCCAGACCGACGATAGCGGGGAAGCCTGCAGCTCAATCTGCCCGGAGAGGGGCATGCCATGAGGGACCATTATGAGTGACATCTCTGTCAGCGTGGATCAGCGCGCAATCGAACGCGGCTCGTTCAGCGGAAATGCCAAGGAATATTTTGGAATCTGGATCGTCAATATTCTCCTGACGATCATCACCATCGGCATTTATTCCGCCTGGGCGAAGGTGCGCCGCAAGCGTTATTTCAACGGCAACACCGTGCTGGCCGGCCGCGCTTTCGGTTACCACGCCACCGGCGGGCAAATCTTCAAGGGCCGCCTGATCGCCTTTGCCTTCATCGTCATCTCGCAGCTCGTCGGCCTTATCCATCCGTTCCTGGTCTTCGTGCCGGCAATCCTGCTGATGATCTTCTTTCCATGGCTGATCACGCGCAGCATTCGTTTCAATGCGCGGGTGACAAGCTATCGCAATGTGCGTTTTGATTTTGTCGGCACGGCATGGGGCGCTTTTGTCTCCATCCTGCTCGGCAGCCTCGTTGCGTTCTTCTCCTTCGGCATTCTGGCGCCGCTGTCCAGCCGCTGGGCAAACCGCTATATTTTCGGAAACCTGCGCTATGGCGACCGCCCCTTCAGCGCCGACCCCAAGATTGGCAAGCTCTACCGGGTCTGGATCATTCCCGCGATCATGGTGGTGATCGGCGGTATCGTGGTCGGCTTCTTCGGCCTTGCGGCCCTTGCAGCAAACAGTGCGATGCTCGAGGACGAGACTGCCGCCATCGCCACAGCGCTCGCATCGCTCTATGTGGGTGTTTTCGGCGCATTTCTGGTCTATGGCCTCGCCGGCGTGGTTTATCGCACCGGCGTTCGCAATGTCGTCATTTCCTCCATGCTGCTGGACGGAAAGCATGACCTGCACAGCGACCTGCATCGCGGCCGCTATCTCTGGATCGTCATCTCCAACCTGATCGTCACCGTTTTCACGTTTGGCCTGATGCGGCCATGGGCGGCGGTGCGTGAAGCGCGTTACACCGTCGAGCGTACGGCAATCCGTTTCAACGGCGATGTGGGCGAGGTCCTCTCCTCGATGGAGGCGACGGGCGCTGCCGTCAGCGCCGAATATATGGATATGGAAGGTTTCGAATTTGGTTTCTGACACCGGAGAAACCGTTTCGGGCGAGTGGCATGCCGCTCGCTCCAATCTTTCCAGCGCCGCCAGGTTGAAGCTTGGCGGCACGGTCCTTCTCGTGCTCGATGCGAAGGACGATCATGTCAGAACCCAGGCCGAGATAAAAACGGTGGAGATCAGCCACCGGGTCGGCGCCATCCCCCGGGAGTTGCATTTTCCCGATGGGTCGCTGTTCGAAACGCGCGACAATGACGGTGTGGACCGTCTGCTTGGCCAGCACATTACCAAACGCGCCGGCTTCGTGCACTGGCTGGAGCAGTTTCGTCCGCGGCTGATCGGCATCACCGCCGCAGCCGTTCTTCTGGCTTACGGCACCTACAGGCTGGCGCTTCCCGCGCTCGTGGAACTGGCGGTCGCGGTGACCCCGCCGATCGTTCCGCAGGTCATGTCGGCCAGTACCATGCAGGCCTTCGACCAGACGGTCTTCTCTCCGAGCGAACTACCGCAGGAAGAGCAGGACGCCATCCGCGCAGAGTTTGCGCGGATCGCCGCCCATGCGGAAGGTTCGCCCGAGGACTACAAGCTGAATTTCCGCAAGGGTGGTTATATCGGCCCCAATGCCTTCGCACTGCCGGACGGGACATTGGTGCTGACGGACGAGCTGGTGGAGCTGGCGGGCGGCGACAGGCAGATGATCACCGGGGTTCTCGCCCATGAAATCGGCCATGTGGAACATGAGCACAGCCTGCGGCAGCTATACCGCGCCGCCGGGGTTGCCGGTCTTGTCATGCTGATTGCCGGCGATGTCGGCTCGGCCATGGAAGATATTCTTACACAGGGCGGCGGCCTTCTGGCGCTATCGCATTCGCGCGATGCCGAGCGGCAGGCGGATCAGCGCTCCGTGGAACTGATGCGCAAGGCAGGGCTTGACCCCACTGCCATCGAACGCTTCTTCGCGCTGCTGGAAGAAAAACTGGGCGACAAGGGCGGCACCAGCATTGTCTCCACCCATCCCGGAACGCCGGAAAGGCGCAAGGCTATCCTCGACTACAACGCTTCACTGGACAACAAGCCGGCGGGTAACTGACCCGCCGGTATCCGGAAAACGGCTTCAGTTGGTCGGGCCGTCGTTGAAACTCACTTCATCCACCAGTTCGGATGCCTGCTTGCGATGGGCGGCGATGTCCGTCAGCGGCAGCTTGTCCGGATGGATGGGACCGAAACCCTTCACCACGTCGGAAGGCTCGGCACCGGGCAGCATCGGATATTCGAAGACCTGCTTGGCGTAGATTTCCTGCGCCTCGCGCGATGCCAGGAACTCCATGAGCTTCAGTGCATTGTCCTTGTTCGGTGCATATTTCGTAAGCGCCATGCCGGAAATATTCACATGTGTGCCGCGATCGCCCGCATTGGGGAAGATCACCCGCACCGATCCCGCCCATTCCTTTTCTTCCGGCTCTCGATCATTGGTCAGCATCAGGCCGACATAATAGGTATTGCCGAGCGCGATATCGCACTCGCCGGAAAAGATCGATTTCGCCTGGCTGCGGTCGGTTCCGTCAGGCTTGCGGGCGAGATTGTTCTTGAGGCCGGTGAGCCATGTCCGGGTATAGTCGACGCCATGATGGGCGATCATCGAGGCGATCAGAGCGATATTATAGGAATGCTGGCCGTCGCGAATGCAGATCTTGCCCTTCCACTTGGGATCGGCAAGTTCCTCATAGGTAATGTCCTTCTGTGTCACCCGCTCCTTCGAAGCATAGACAACCCGACCGCGCGTCGTCAGACCAAACCATTCGCCCTCGGGATCACGCAGATTGGCGGGGATATCCTTTTCGATGACGGGATCGCCCAGAACCGGCTGGGTAACCTTGCCTTCCTTCGCCTCGACGAGGCGGGCAATATCCACCGTCAGCAACACATCCGCAGGTGAATTGACACCCTCGGCATGGATGCGTTCGACCAATCCCTTGTCGAGGAAAAGTACATTCGCCTCTATGCCGGTCTCCTTGGTGAAGGCATCGAGCAGCGGCTGGATCAATTCAGGCTGGCGATAGGAATAGACGTTAACCTCCCCCTCTGCCAGAACGGCGGGCGCGAAGGAAAGAATTGTCAGCCCTGAAAAAACGGCAGCGGAAAAGTATGATTTCAAGCTTGCCATTATGAATGCCTCCATTACATTCCGATTCTTGACTTGTTTGTTCATGAATCATCAGAACGGTCAACACGGCTGTTTAAGAAATATCTGATGGGTGCCAGTTTTTTCAGTTTCTGGAATTGTTCTAAACTGAAAAAGAGACTATATAACTCCACATTGAGAGTTAGGAGACCAGCATGCGCTTGACCAAACAGACCAACTATGCCGTTCGCATGTTGATGTATTGCGCCGCCAATGAAGGCCATCTGAGCCGCATTCCTGAGATCGCCAGGGCCTATGGCGTTTCGGAGCTGTTCCTGTTCAAAATCCTGCAGCCGCTCAACAAGGCGGGCCTGGTGGAAACCGTGCGCGGCCGTAACGGCGGCGTGCGCCTTGGCAAACCCGCTGAAAAAATCAGCCTGTTCGACGTGGTGCGAGTGACTGAAGACAGCTTCGCCATGGCCGAATGCTTCGAGGATGGCGCCGTGGAATGTCCGCTTGTCGACAGCTGCGGCCTCAACTCGGCGCTTCGCAAGGCGCTCAATGCGTTTTTTGACGTTCTGGCGGAATACTCGATCGACGATCTCGTCAAGGCGCGGCCGCAGATCAACTTCCTGCTTGGCCTGGACACTGAAATGCCGAAGGTCGCTGCCCTCCCGGCTGCCTGATAATCTCATTTCCTCCTCGGCAATTGTCACAGCCCGTGTCCTTCAGGTCACGGGCTTTTCTTTTGAAGAAGACGCGTGAAATATAATATTTTTGATCCCGCGTGTTGACGTCGCGAACGGAAGCGGCGCATTTGGTCGCGAGCTTTTTCAAGCAAACAATCAGCGTCGCAATGATCATCAAGCCTGAATTCCATACATTTGCGCTTACCGCGCTCATCGGCAGCATAGGTGCGCTGCTCGCCAGCCTCATCGATATTCCGGCCCCTTTTCTGTCCGGCCCGGCGCTTGCGGTGACGATCACGGGGCTGGCCGGCATAAGGCTTGGCGTTCCCGCTTCCATCCGCAATGCCTGTTTCGTCGTCGTCGGCATTTCGATGGGAACGAGCGTGACGCCCTCCGTGATCGACGCCGCAAAAACCTGGCCCGTGAGCTTCATCGTCGTGCTCGTCGCTGTCGTCATCATGCTCTATGTCGCTTACTGGATCCTGCATTACGGTTTCGGTTACGACCGGACAACGGCGATGCTGGGCGCCTCTCCCGGTCATCTCAGCTATATCATCAGCCTTGGCGCCGAGACGAAAAGCGACCTTGCAACCGTCAGCATCGTGCAAAGTGTGCGGGTTCTGGCGCTGACGCTTTCCGTGCCGCTGATCGTCGAATATTTCGATCTCGTCAGCACGGAACCGCTTGTCGCCAACGCGCCAATGGGCCTGTTCACGCTGGCGCTGACCATCGGCGCCTCGCTTCTGACCGGCTGGCTTTTCCTGCGCTGGAAGTTTCCGGCCGCTCTGCTGCTCGGCGGCGTCGCCATTTCCATCAGCACCCACATTACCGGCCTTACCGAGGGTGGCGTTCCCACCTGGCTCAGCCTGCCGGTTTACGTGCTTATCGGCTGCCTTATCGGCACACGCTTTTCGAATGTCTCGCTGATGGACGTGCGGAAAGGTTTTCTGGCGGGTTTCGTCGTCACCATCGCCGTGATGCTGATCGCCGGCAGCATTGCCTGGATGATTTCTGGCGTGACCGGCGTCCCGCTCAATGCCGTCATGATCGCCTATTCACCGGGTGGCCTGGAAACCATGGCGGCGATGGCAGTGATGATGCACGCGGATACCGCCTATGTCGGCTCCCACCACGTCATCAGGCTTCTCTTCCTCTCCGTTCTCATGCCGCTCGTCATGGGCAAGGATGCGCGCAAGCGGGACGACGAAGCCTGACGAAAACGACCATCGGCGCCGACAGAAGCCATCGACGCGAAAATGCGAATGGCGTGCAACCTTTTTTCTTTCCGGTCGTTGATACTCCGCCGCAATTGCGGCGGCGATCTTTCGCCTGTTAGGCAGTCTGACCCACCGGAGGAACATTCATGAACCGCTTGATGACGTTGACGGGCGCCGGACTTGCGCTTGCCCTTTCTGTTTCCATTGCTCAGGCGCAGGTGGTGGTGTCGTCTAAGATCGACACGGAGGGCGGCGTTCTCGGCAATATCATTCTCGCTGTCCTGAACGAGAACAAGATCGAAACGACAGATCGCATCCAGCTTGGCGCCACACCGGTTGTACGAAAAGCGATCACCGCGGGCGAAATCGACATCTATCCGGAATATACCGGCAACGCCGCCTTCTTTTTTTCCAAGGCAGACGATCCGCTCTGGAAAGATGCCGTCAAGGGTTATGAAGAGGCCAAAACGCTCGATTACGATGCCAACAAGATCGTCTGGTTGACACCATCTCCGGCCAACAACACCTGGGCAATTGCGCTGCGCAAGGATGTCGCCGACAAAAACAATCTGAAGACGCTTTCCGACTTCGGCAAATATGTTGCCGGCGGCGGCGAGGTGGTCCTTGCCGCTTCTTCCGAATTCGTCAATTCCGCCGCTGCGCTGCCTGCATTTCAGACCACCTATGGCTTCACCATGAAGCCTGACCAGCTGATCACGCTTTCCGGCGGCGACACCGCGGCCACGATCGCCGCCGCCGCCAACCAGACGAACAACGCCAATGCAGCCATGGTCTATGGCACGGATGGCGGCATCGCCCCCTCCGGGCTTGTGGTGCTGGAGGACGACAAGCATGTGCAGCCGGTCTATCAGCCTGCACCGATCATTCGCGAAGAGGTTCTCAAAAAGCACCCGAATATTGAGGAACTGCTGAAACCGGTGTTCGAAAAGCTCGATCTGGCAACGCTGCAGGATTTGAACGCCCGCGTGCAGGTGGGCGGCGAACAGGCCAAGACCGTGGCGCTCGACTTTCTGACCAAGAACGGTTTCGTCAAGTAACACTCGCAGCGCTGCAGCGGGCTGCGGGAACGGAAGCGTTCTCCTGGTCCCGCCCTAACCCAAGGGAGGGGAGCTGGATTTGACGAAATGGCCTGACAAGGTGGGCATACTGATTTCGTGCCTGCTGCTTTATGCGCTTTTTGCATCACCCTTCATGACATTCCGTGCGAACAGGATCGTTCAGGGTGAGACACGAACGGTTTTTGAAGCCCTTCCGGCTTCGGCTTTCGCCGCTCTCACCGCCATCATTCTCATTGTGGCGTTCATCGCATTTTTCCGCTTTCCCACGCGACTGAAGCTCGCGGTCGCGCTGGCCGGCCTTGCGGTACTGGCGGTTTTTGTCGGCCAGGCGGCGTCTTTCCTCACGCCGGAGGGCAATGGCTTTGCCCGCGTTTCGCCCGCCAGCGGATTCTGGCTGATATTTGCCGGACTGGCTCTGCTCGCCACGGATTGTATTGCGCGTCTCCAGCCGAAGCCCGCCGTTCGGATTTTACTGTTGCTGGTGGCCGTGGCCGCGCTTGCGGCGGTGCTGGCAAGCGGCCTCTGGAACGATCTCTCCATCATCAAGGAATATACCGGCCGGGCCGATATATTCTGGACCGAGGCCCTGCGGCACGTGGAGCTTGCCATCGGCTCGCTGATCGCAGCGACCATCGCGGGTATTCCGCTCGGCATCCTCTGTTACAAGGTCGAACGGCTGCGGGCGGGGGTGCTGAACACCCTCAATATCGTCCAGACCATCCCCTCCATCGCCCTTTTCGGTTTGCTGATCGCGCCGCTCGGATGGATCGCGGCCACGGTCCCGGGTGCAGCGAGGATCGGCATCGCCGGCATCGGCATGGCGCCCGCCTTCGTGGCGCTGTTTCTCTATTCACTGCTGCCAGTGGTTTCCAACACGGTGGTCGGCCTTTCCGGCGTTTCGCAGGCGGTGCGGGAAGCGGCGCGCGGCCTTGGCATGACACCGGTGCAACGGCTGCTGCGGGTGGAGTTTCCGCTGGCCATGCCGGTCATCCTCACCGGTATGCGCATCGTGCTGGTGCAGAATATCGGCCTGGCGACGATCGCCGCCCTGATCGGCGGCGGTGGTTTTGGCGTTTTCGTGTTTCAGGGCATCGGGCAGACGGCGATGGACCTTGTGCTGCTTGGCACCGTGCCCACCGTTCTTCTCGGCTTTGCCGCCGCGATAACACTTGACGCCCTCATCGACAGCAATCTCTTCAGCGCAGGCGGAAGGCAAAAGGCATGATCGAGATCGACACCATCACAAAACGTTATGGCGATACGACCGTCGTGGATCAGGTATCGCTAACAGTAGCCCCGCGCACCGTCACCGTCATTGTCGGCACCTCGGGTTCGGGAAAAACTACCCTGCTGCGCATGATAAACCGGCTGGTGGAACCGACTTCCGGCACGATCCGGATCGACGGAGAGGATGTCAGCGCGATACCCGGCTTCAAGCTACGCCGCCAGATCGGTTATGCCATTCAGGGTCATGGCCTGTTTCCGCACCGGACGGTGGCCGAAAATATCGCGACCGTGCCGCAGCTGATCGGGTGGGACCGCAAGCGCATCGCGGAGAAGATCGATGCGCTGATGCATCTCTTCCAGCTTGACCCCACGCTTTATGCCGACCGTTTCCCACATGAACTCTCAGGCGGTCAGCAGCAGCGTGTCGGCGTGGCGCGTGCGCTGGCCGCAGAACCCAACATTCTTCTGATGGACGAGCCCTTCGGCGCCTTGGACCCGGTGATCCGCGCCAAGGCCCAGAACGATCTTCTCGATATCCAGAAGAAGCTCGGCGTGACGGTCGTTCTTGTCACCCATGATATGGACGAGGCTTTTCATCTGGCGGATCGTATCGCCGTGATGGACAAGGGCCGGATCGTGCAGGACTGCCCGCCAGCTGAGCTCGTGCTGAAACCGGCGACGGATTTCGTCGCCACCATGATCGGCGAAAACGAACGGGCCCTGAAACTGCTTTCTGTTCTCTCCGTTGCCGATGTCGTGGAGCCGGGAAACGCAGAGGGCGAACCGCTCAACGAACATACAAGCCAGCGCGACGCCCTGTCAGCAATGTTATGGGCGGGCTGCGACGCCTTGCCAATAGTCAAAGACAATGGGCAACCCGCCGGCCGGGTGCGGCGTGACGTTCTCCTCCAGCGTGCCGCCGGAATTCCATGAAAAACGCATTGTCCTTCCTTGCTCTCGGTTTTCTGACGCTGGCGCTGATCATCTTCCTTGCCGTGCCGCAGGTCTTCGCACCCCTGTTCCGCCCTCTCGTGCAGGCCAATGCGCCGGCGATCTACACGCAGGCAAATCTCTTTTCCCTGACGCTGTCGCATCTCACCACAGTCGCGATTGCGACCGGGCTCGCCACGCTCACGGCGGGGGCGCTTGCGGTTCTCGTCACCCGACCATTCGGGACGGACTTCCTGCCGCTGTCGCGCAGCATCGTCAATATCGGCCAGACTTTTCCGCCCGTGGCAGTGCTGGCGCTTGCCGTACCGATGATCGGTTTTGGCGAAAAACCCACACTCATTGCGCTGTTTCTCTATGCGCTGCTACCAGTTTTCGAAAATACGCTGACAGGGCTCACCACCCTGCCCGCCACCGTGATGGATGCCGCCAAAGGCAGCGGCATGACCGGCTGGCAGCGGCTTGTCAAAGTGGAATTGCCGCTCGCCCTTCCGGCCATTCTCGCAGGTATCAGGCTTTCGGCGGTCATCAGCCTTTCCACTGCGACCATCGGCTCGACAGTCGCGGCGCGGACGCTTGGTGAAGTGATCATTGCCGGCCTGCAATCCAACAACCTCGCCTTCATTCTGCAGGGCGGGCTGATCGTTGCGGCGCTGGCGATCCTGATTCACACCGGCTTTTCCGCGCTGGAAAAGACCGCAGCCCGCAAAACGGGGCACTGACACGGGCAAGCCCCGCATTTTTATATTCCCGATACCTGCCGCACATGTTAGGGGCTGACCGTCGAAACAGAAATATCAGAGGTTCGGGTGACACAGGCAATTGTCGTGATGGGAGTGAGCGGCTCAGGCAAGTCCACGGTCGCAGAGGAACTGGCGGAAAAACTGGGCATTGCCTTCATTGAGGGCGACAAGCTTCACCCGAAATCCAATGTCGACAAAATGTCAGAGGGCATTCCGCTGACCGACGAAGATCGCTGGCCCTGGCTCGACCTAATCGGCGCGGAACTGCGCAAGGGAAACGAAAATAACGGTGTCGTCGTTTCCTGCTCAGCGCTCAAGAAAATCTATCGCGACCGCCTTCGCGAGGCCACCGGCGGCCCGCTCGCTTTCGTCTATCTGGACGGCAGTCTGGAACTTCTCAGCAGGCGCATGGGCGAACGCAAGGGCCACTTCATGCCGCTCTCGCTGCTCCAGACCCAGCTTGCCACGCTGGAAGTGCCGACCGGCGAACCGGGCGTCGTGACCGTCAGCATCGACGCCACGCCGGAGGAAATTACCGCAAACGCACTTTCGGGCCTGAAAGCGGTGGCTTTTTAAAATCCGAGCCTGTCGCGCAGGCCGTACCACCATGCGCCAAGCACGGTCAGCGGCACGCGGAAAGTCTTGCCGCCCGGGAATGGATAGTTCGGCAGGGAACTCCAGATATCGAAACGTTCGGCGTGGCCGGCAACGGCCTCACCCAATATCTTACCCAACAGATGGGTCGTCGTAACACCGTGGCCGCTGTCGCCATGCGAAAAATAGACATTGTCCGACAGCCTGCCCATATGCGGGATGCGCGTCAGGGTCAGCGCGAAATTGCCGCTCCAGGCAAAGTCGATCTTCGTCTTTTCCAGTTGCGGAAAGGTCTTCAGCATATTCGGCCGGATCACACCCGTCAGATCGGCAGGGTCGCTGCCGCCATAGCCGATGCCGCCGCCATAGAGCAGGCGGTTATCCGAGGTGCGGCGGTAATAATCGAGAATGTAATTGGCGTCCTCGACGCAATAATTGGCGGGCAGAAGCTCCTCGATCAGATCGGCATCGAGCGGCTCCGTCGCCATGACCTGGCTTGAGACGGGCATCATCCGCTCGCCGATTTCCGGCAGCAATGAGCCGAGATAGGCATTGCCGCAGACGAGAACATATTTCGTCCTCACGCTGCCCATCCCGGTCCGCACGACGGGGTTTTCCCCCTGCTCTACCGCAATGACCCGCGAATTTTCGAATATCCGTGCACCGAGGCTTTCGGCCGCCGCCGCTTCCCCCTGCACCAGATTGAGCGGGTGGATGTGGCCACCGAAGCGGTCGATCATGCCGCCGGCGTAACGGTCCGTGCTCACATACTGGCTGACATCCGCCTTGGAGACCATTTCGAGCCCGCCATGGCCGTGTTTTTCCCAATGGGCTTTGTGAGCCTCCATTTCGCGGATCTGTTTCGGGGTAAAGGCGGCAAAGAAACCGCCATCAACGAGATCGCAGTCGATGGCGTATTTGGCTATACGGCTGCGGATGATCGCGCCGCCTTCAAGCGACATTTCTCCAAGCTTCACCGCCTTTTCGTGCCCGTAACGGCCCGCAATGGTCTCGAGATCACGGCTATAGCCGTTGACGATCTGACCGCCGTTGCGCCCCGAAGCGCCGAAGCCGATCCTCACCCCTTCAAGAACGATGACCGAATAGCCGCGCTCACTGAGTTCCAGCGCTGCGGAAATGCCGGTGAAGCCGCCGCCGATGACGCAGACATCCGCTTCCAGCGCCCCTTCAAGTGTGGGCCGCACGGATTTGACATTGGCGGAGGCCGCGTACCAGGAGGATGTGTGGCCAGGATTGGGAATATTCGTTACCTCAGCCATCTCACACCGTCCTGATATAGGCGTCATATTCGACGTCGGTTACACGCAGGGAAAATTCGGAAAGCTCCTGCTGTTTGCAGGCGGAAAACAGCGTCCGGTACTTCTGGCCGAGTGTCGCATAGGCAAAGCTCGATCTTGTGAAGCGCTGCAGGGCATAGTCCCAGTTTGTGGGCAGCGGCTCGTGGTTGATCGCGTGGCTGTCGCCGGCAATCGCACCGCCGGGCTGACGCTTCTCCTTCATGCCGGCAAGCGCGGCGCTCAGGATCATCGCGACAACGAGATAGGGATTGGTATCGGCACCGGCGACGCGATGTTCGATACGCGTCGCCGCCTTGCTGGCAACGATAACACGCACCGCCGCCGAGCGGTTGTCGATGCCCCAGGAGGCATAGGTTGGCGCATGTTCGCTGGGGGTCAGGCGGCGATAGGAATTGGCATGGGGCGCGAAGATCGCCATGCTTTCCCCCATGTTTTCCAAGAGGCCGCCAACGGAATGCATCAGCGCATCCGACGGGCCGTTTTCCCCGGCATAGATGTTCCTGCCGTCCCTATCGAGAACGGAAAAATGGACATGCATGCCGTTGCCGGCCTGTAAACCGTAAGGCTTGGCCATGAAGGTCGCGTCGAGCTCGTGCCGACGCGCCACGCCCTTGACGATGCGCTTCAGGAAGACGGCAAAATCAGCGGCCTGCAGGGCGTCCGGTACATGGTTGAGATTGATCTCATATTGCCCGGGGCCGTTTTCACGCAGCGTCGTATCGGCAAGAACGCCCTGCGCCCGGCAGGCTGTGGCAATGTCATGGAAGACATCCTCGAAATCCTGCAATTCGGAAATCGACAGAACCTGTGTCTGGCCCGTATGCCACCGGCCCTCGCGGCTATGCGGCGGACGAACCGGGTCAAGTGCAGAGCGGACGGGATCGATCAGGTAAAATTCGAGTTCGGTCGCCACGACGGGCGTGAGACCGACCTTATTATAGGCGCCCAGAACCTGCGCCAGAACATGACGCGGATCGCCATAAAAACCGGTCCCATCCGGATTTTTCATGGCCAGCAGAACCTGTGCTGTCGGCCTGCCAAGCCATGTAACCCGCGACAGCGTGCCGGGAACGGGGAAGCAAAAACCATCGGGATCGCCCGTGCCCTCCGCAAGACCTGCGGCATGCACATCCCGCCCCCATATATCCAGCGCATAGACAGAGCGGGGGATAGCCATTCCCTTTTCAAGAACGTCGATCGCTCTTTCTCGCGGAATCCACTTGCCGCGCGGCACACCGTTCGCGTCTATGACGAAGGCTTCAAGTATTTCGATATCGGGGTTATCGGCGAAAAATTTCTTTGCGTTTTCAATATCATCCATCATGCACCAGCAAGCCGTTTCCATCTCGTTTCATGCGCAGCGAACGTCGCTAACGAAAATCGTCCTGCTGCTGATAGATGAGAAACCTCGCCACCATGATGACGTTTGCCCCTTTTCCCTTTGCACTTGACCATGTTACGTGGCCTGTCCTCGGAAGGCCAGCGGATTTAGCTATCAGGGATTGAACCTTTCCGGGCGATAGGCGTCGATGGCGATAACAGGCGTTTCGCCCAGCATGGTTTCCGCCAGCACACGGCCGGTGATCGGCCCAAGTGTGAGGCCGTGATGGGCATGCCCGAAAGCAAACCACAATGTTTTATGACGCGGTGCCTTGCCGATGATCGGCATCATGTCCGGCGTGCAGGGCCGCGCGCCCATCCACGGTTCCGCATCCAGCCTGCCGCCGAGAGGAAAGACGGTGCGCGCCACCCGTTCCGCCCGCTCGATCTGAACGGGAGATTTCGGTGCATCGCGCTCGGCAAATTCCGCACCCGTCGTCAGGCGGATACCCTTACGCATCGGCGCCAGGAAATAACCGCGCTCGGCATCGATCAGCCAGTTATTGAGCTTCGTTCCCTCCTGCGGCGCATAATGCATGTGATAACCGCGCTTCACGCCGAGTGGGAAGCGGTAACCCAGCCGTTCCGTGAGGGTATCGGCCCAGGGGCCAAGCGCCACGACCGCATGTTCGGCCTCGACCGCGCCGGTCTCGGTGCGCACCGTCCAGCCGCTTGTCGTTTGGCTGAGGGTGAAGGCATCGCCCCGGACAAAAGTTCCGCCGAGGCTTTCAAACAGTTTGACATAGGCAAGCGTCAGCGCGTGCGGATCAAGCACCGACCAGGGGTCATCCCATTTCAGCCCGCCGACGAAATCCCGGCTGAGATGCGGTTCGGCCGCGGCAAGCCTTTCGGCATCGAGTTTGGTGTGGGATATGCCGTGATCGCGCGAAAGACGCTCGGCAAAGGCATAATCAGCGTCCCGCCTTGCGGCGGTCCTATAGGCCTGCATCCAGCCATTTTTCACGATCAGATCGCCGGCCTTGGCCTCGTCGATCAGGATGCTGTGCTCGGAAACCGAACGTTCGATCAGCGGCGTATAGGCGCGGGCGATCGTGGCGTGCCGCGCGGCTGCGGAATTATGCCAATAGCGGCCGAGGAAAGGCGCAATCCTTGGCAGGGCGGAGAGACGATAATGGACATCGATCCTGTTGTTCAGAGAATAGCGCAGCAGCAGCGTAAGGTCCTGCGGGAAACCGTAAGGCACCACGCCCTCTCTCTGGATCAGGCCGGCATTGCCGAAAGAGGTTTCTTCGCCCGGTCCGCGCCGGTCCACCAGCACCACCGATTTTCCCCGGCGGGCCAGTTGCAGGGCCACCGAAACCCCGATGATCCCTGCCCCCAAAACGATCACATCCGCTGCCATCGCAATCAATCCGTTTCCGTGTCACGTTCATCGCAACATGGGTCGGCATTTTCCGCGAAGCAACAGAAAAATCATTGCCTTAATGGAAAATTCGATGCGCCTTACTGGCTGATCGCTTTCGTTTCCACCGCCTCGATATTGAAGGCCGCCGCCAGCAGCGCCTTGGTATAATCCTGCTGCGGGTTGGCGAAAATCTCCGCCGCCGGTCCACTCTCCACCACCTTGCCGTGACGCATGACGATCAGGTCGTTGGCAAGCGCCTTCACCACCTTCAGATCGTGGCTGATGAAGAGATAAGCGAGTTCATGCTTTGCCTGGAGATCGCGCAAGAGATCGACCACCTGCGCCTGCACACTCATGTCGAGCGCGGATGTCGGCTCATCCAGCATGACGAAACGGGGCTTCAGCACCATGGCGCGGGCAATGGCTATGCGCTGGCGCTGGCCGCCGGAGAATTCATGCGGATACCGCCAGCGGGTGGCCGGATCGAGCCCGACCTCTTCCAGCGCAGTGGCCACACGGGTATCGCGTTCGTCGGCCGACAGAGATCGCTCATGCACCTTCAAGCCCTCGGCGACGATCTCGCCTACGGACATGCGCGGGCTGAGCGAACCGTAAGGATCTTGAAACACCACCTGCAGCCGGTTTCTGAGCGGCTTCATCATTTCATAGGAATAATGGTCGATCGACTGGCCGATGAAGCTGATACGTCCCTCAGACGCGATCAGCCGCGAGAGCGCGAGACCGAGCGTGGTCTTGCCGGAGCCGGACTCGCCCACCACGCCCACCGTCTGGCCGGCGCGCAGGGTGATATCGATGCCGTCGACCGCTTTCACATGGTCGACCACCCGGCGCATCAGCCCTGCCTTGATGGGGAACCAGACCTTGATATCGTCACCCTGCATGACCACCGGTTTGGTCGCGTCGGAATGCGGTGGCTCGCCCTTCGGCTCCGCCGCCAGAAGATGGCGCGTATAGGCGTGCTGCGGATCGGTAAACACCTGCTCCACCGTGCCGGTCTCGACGATCTTGCCCTTGGTCATGACGCAGACCCGATCAGCGAATTTGCGGACGATACCGAGATCGTGGGTGATGAACAGCATGGACATGCCGTGCTGCGTTTTCAGATCGCCGAGCAGCTCGAGAATCTGAGCCTGAACTGTTACGTCGAGCGCCGTCGTGGGTTCATCGGCGATCAGCAGTTTCGGCCGGTTGGCAAGCGCCATGGCGATCATCACACGCTGCCGCTGGCCGCCGGACAATTCATGCGGATAGGCCTTCAGGCGCTTTTCCGGTTCGCGAATGCCAACCTGCAGCAACAGTTCCAAAGTGCGCGCCCGCGCCTCTGCCCCGGTGATTGCCTGATGCAGTTCCAGAATCTCACCGATCTGCCGCTCGATGGTGTGGAGCGGATTGAGCGAGGTCATCGGCTCCTGAAAGATCATGGTGATGTCGTTGCCGCGCACGGCGCGAAGCGCGCGTTCCGGCAGGGCCAGCATATCCTTGCCGTCGAACAGGATTTTCCCGGAAGGATGGCTCGCCGCCGGATAGGGCAGCAATTTGAGAATGGAATTCGCCGTGACCGACTTGCCGGAACCGGATTCGCCGACGAGGGCGACGACTTCGCCCGGCATCAGGTCGAAGGAAACGTGATCGACAGCGACGCTCATTGAGCCACCCTGATGAAAGGCGACGGAGAGATCACGGACGGAGAGAAGCGGCTGAATATTTGTTTCCGTCATGGCGATCACCGGAACGTCTTGCGTGGATCGAAGGCGTCTCTAACCGCCTCGCCGACGAAGATCAGGAGGGAGAGCATGATGGACATGGTGAAGAAGGCAGTGAGCCCGAGCCAGGGCGCCTGAAGATTGTTCTTGCCCTGCGCAATCATCTCGCCCAGCGACGGCGATCCCGGCGGCATGCCGAAGCCGAGAAAGTCGAGCGAGGTCAATGTGGTAATCGAACCGGAGAGGATGAAGGGCAGGAAGGTCAGCGTTGCCACCATGGCGTTGGGCAGAAGATGCCGGAACATGATCGTCCAGTTGCCGACGCCAAGGGCGCGGGCGGCGCGGACATATTCAAAGTTTCTGGCGCGCAGGAATTCCGCGCGGACGATGCCGACAAAGCCGACCCATGAAAAAAGCAGCATGATGCCGAGCAGCACGAAGAAGCCCGGCGGCAGGATGGCCGCAATGATGAGCAGGATATAAAGCACCGGCATGGACGACCAGATTTCGATGAAGCGCTGCAACAGCAGGTCCGTCCACCCGCCGAAGTAACCCTGAATGGCGCCGGCCGTAACGCCGACAAGGGCCGAAGCGATGGTCAATGTCAGGCCGAACAGCACCGAGATGCGGAAACCGTAGATCATCCGCGCCGTGACGTCGCGGGCCTGATTGTCGGTACCAAGCCAATTCAGATTGCCGAGGGTACAGCCGGGATCAGCATTGCCCTGCGGGTAAGCCGAGCAGCGTTCCTTTTCATCCATCAGCCAGAAGGGCGCAGTGGGAGCGGAATGCGGAATATTGGAATTGACCGTCTGGTAGGAATAACGGATTGGCGGCCAGATCATCCAGCCATTGGCGTTGATCTCGTCCTGAATGAAGGAGGATTTGTAGTCCGTCTGGGCAAGGAAGCCGCCGAACTTTTCCTCCGGATAATCGACCATGACCGGCACCAGAAATTCGCCCTTGTAGGAAGCGAAAATGGGTTTGTCATTGGCGATGAATTCCGCGATCAGGCTCAGGAAAAACAGGATCAGGAACAGCCAGAAGGACCAGTAACCGCGCCGGTTCGCCTTGAAGTTCTGCCAGCGGCGCTTGGTGGTCGGCGAAAACCATGGGCGCTTCGGTTTCACCAGCGTTTCCGTTTCGGCGGTATGGGCAAGTGTCATCACACGTCCCTCCGCTCGAAATCGATGCGCGGATCGATCCATGTATAGATCAGGTCGGAAATCAGCCCGACCACGAGGCCCATCAGCGAGAAGATGAAGAGCGTGCCGAACACGATCGGGTAATCGCGGTTGACCACCGAGAGATAACCGAGGCGGCCGAGGCCATCGAGCGAGAAGATGTTCTCGATCAGCAGCGAACCGGTGAAGAAGGCCGAGATGAAGGCGCCCGGAAAACCGGCGATCACGATCAGCATCGCGTTACGGAAGACGTGACCATAAAGAACCCTGCGTTCGGTGAGACCCTTGGCGCGGGCGGTTATGACATATTGCTTCTTGATCTCGTCGATGAAGGAATTCTTGGTCAGAAGCGTCGTCGTCGCAAAAGCCGAGAGCGACAGTGCGATCAGCGGCAGGGTGAGGTGCCAGAAATAGTCGATGATCTTCTGCCACCAGTTCAGCTGCGCAAAATTATCCGACACCAGACCACGCAGCGGGAACCAGTCGAAGAACGAGCCGCCGGCGAAGAGGACGATGAGAAGAATGCCGAAGAGGAAGCTCGGCACCGCATAACCGATGATGATGATGCCTGATGTCCAGACATCGAAAGTCGAGCCATCGGAAACGGCCTTCTTGATGCCGAGCGGAATGGAGATGATGTAGGAAATGATCAGGATCCAGAAGCCGAGCGACATCGACACCGGCAGCTTGTCGATGATGAGATCGATGACAGAGGAGTTGCGGAAGAAGCTGTCGCCGAAATCGAAGCGGATATAATTCCACATCATCTCAAGAAAGCGGGTAAGCGGCGGCTTGTCGAAACCGAACTGTTTCTCAAGCTTGGCGATCAGCTCGGGATCAAGCCCCTGCGCACCGCGATATTTCGAGCCGCTTTCATCGAAACCGCCGGATTGGCCGAGAAGGTCGCCGCCGCCGGAGAGACGGTCGGAAGCGCTGTCGCCCTGCCCCGTCAGCTGCGCGACGACCTGTTCCACCGGCCCGCCGGGCGCGAACTGGATGACGAGAAACGAAATGCCCATAATGCCGATAATGGTCGGGATCATCAGCGCCAGACGTCTGAGGATATAGGCGCCCATCAGCCCTTGCTCCCGGCCGATACGTCAGCGGTTTTCGTGTCTGTCAAACCCGGTCCTTTCCTGAAAGCGCTGCCCGCGCGCTTTGAGCGATTCGTCTCGCCCTATGTGAATCAAGCCTTGGCTGCGAAAGCAAGGCCGGCGTCAGTTTCCGGCCTGGCTGGACCACCATGCATCGGGAAAACCGACACCATATTCGGGCAGGTTTTCCGGACGAATGAGCGTATTCCAGTAGGCGATGAACATCTCGCCACGGTAAAATTGCGGTATGACATAGCTGTTGGCCAGCAGCACCCGGTCGAGCGCGCGTGCTGCGGCCACCTGCTCATCGCGGTTGGGCGCGAATATGACCTTCCTGACCAACGCATCAACGGCCGGGTTCTTGATTCCGGCAATATTGTTGGATCCCTGACGATCGGCGGCGGCAGAGCCCCAGAAATCCGCCTGCTCGTTACCCGGGTTCGCCGAAGTCGCCCAGAGCTTGACGATCACGTCATAATCGAAGCTGCGGGTGCGGTTGGTATATTGCGAGGCGTCGACCGTGCGGATCGTCGCGTTGATGCCGATCTTCTTCAGGTTCTGGACATAGGGAAGGATGGTTCTTTCCATGCCGGCGGAATCGATCAGGAATTCCATATCGAGCGGCTGTCCGCTCGCCGCATTGACCATGCGGTTGCCGCGCAGCTCGTAACCGGCCTCCTTCATCAGCTTGACCGCCTCGCGCAGATTGTCGCGCTGCTTGGCCGGATCACCGGCGACCGGGTTGCGATATTCTGTCGTGAAGACTTCCGGCGGAACCTGATCCTTCAACTCCTGCAGAATTTCGAGCTCGCGACCGGTCGGCAGTCCGGAAGAGGCCAGTTCACTGCCCATGAAGAAGCTGTTGATGCGCTGGAATTGACCATAGGCCAGCGTCCGGTTCAGCTCCTCGAAATCGAAAGCGTAATTGAGCGCCTTGCGCAGTTTCGGGTTCTGGAACTTCTCCCTGCGCATGTTCGGCACGAAGGCCTGCATGATGCCGACGGAACGATAGATGTTCGGCAGCTCTTCCTTCTTGACGCGGCCCTCCTTGACGGCCGGAAAATCATAACCGGTGACCCAGCGGCTGGAGGAGGCTTCCTGCCGGAAATCGACGGTGCCGGACTTGAAAGCCTGGAAGTCCACATCCTGATCGGCAAAGAAGGTGTAGGCGATGGTTTTGAAATTGTTCATCCCAACATTCACATTGACGTCCTTGCCCCAATAGTCGTCGCGGCGTTCATAGGTGATTGTGGAGCCGGGAGAAACTGACGCAATCTTGTAGGGGCCCGAGCCCATGACCGGCTCCAGCGTGCCGCGCGAGATGTCGCGCGGCTTACCGTCCGGGCCGGCGGCTTCCCACCAGTGCTTGGGAACGATCAGCAATTGGCCGACGATCTGCGGCAATTCGCGATTGTTCTTTTCATCGAAAGTGAAGGTGATGTCCCTTTCGCCGCTCACCTCTGCCTTGGTGACATGGATGTAATAGGTCGCAAGCTGCGGGCTGAGGTCCTTCGCTTTTTCGAAGCTGAAGACGACATCCTCTGGCGTCACCGGCTTGCCATCAGCCCATTTGGCCTCCGCGCGCAGCCGGAAGGTGGCCTTCGAAATATCGTCGGGATAGCTCACCCCCTCGGCCAGCAAGCCGTAGGAGGCAGACAGCTCCTCTTCCGTCGACTTCATCAATGTATCGAAAACCAGCGAAAGGCCCGTTGCCGCCTCGCCCTTGGCGAGCAGCGGATTGAGCGTGTCGAAGGTGCCCGTCGTCGACAGGCGAAGCGTGCCGCCTTTTGGTGCCTTGGTGTTCACATAGTCAAAATGATCGAAGCCATCTGGATGTTTCAGTTCCCCGACCGTCGAAATCCCCTTTCGCCATACATCAGCCGATTGTGCGGAGGCCGTCGCCGGTATCAACAAGGCGGATGCCGCAAGGGCAATGACGAGACGGGATTTCAGTGGTACCAATATCATTGGGGGAATGTCCCTGTTTTCGTGTTTGTTGGAGAGAGCATAAAACAAAGATTGTCAAAAAACAGATGCGCCGACTCACAAGCTCTTTATCGGCGCCTTTATCTTCCCGGTTTGCGAGATGCGGGGTGAAACATGGTTTCAACAAAATCCCGTTCCAGTTTATCCTGAGGGGAAGAGAATCATCTGATCGGACGGGCGCGACTATATGACGGCGGGATCATCGAGAGTTTTCAAGACGGCCATGCTGGCGATTTCGGTCGTCTCCGCGCTGCAGTTGCAGATGGAAACCGCATCGGCCGAGGACAGGCCCGCGAAAGAAGTGTTCGGCCATATGGCGCTGCCTTCCGCCACGGGCTCGCAGCCGATCGGCTCCTATGCCAAGGGCTGCCAGTCCGGCGCCATCGCCATGCCGACTGATGGTCCCGGCTGGCAGGCCATGCGCCTTTCCCGCAACCGGCGCTGGGGCCAACCGCAGCTTATTTCTTTCCTCGAGCAATTTTCGCAGGACGCGCAGAAGATCGGCTGGCCGGGATTGCTGCTCGGCGATATTTCCCAGCCGCGTGGCGGCCCGATGCTGACCGGCCATGCCTCGCACCAGATCGGCCTTGATGTCGACGTGTGGTGGCGGCCCATGCCCACCCCCCGGCTGACCGTGGAACAGCGCGAAACGGTGCCTTTCATTTCCATGCTGGACAAGAGCAAGTTCCTGACGGTCGATGACCGCAAATGGTCGCCGCTCAATGCCCGGCTGGTGATGATGGCGGCAAGTTATCCGCAGGTGGAGCGTGTCTTCGTCAACCCGGCCATCAAGCAGAAACTCTGCCAGACATGGACCGGCGACCGCACTTTCATGGGCAAGATCAGACCGATCTATGGCCATGACGAGCATTTCCACATCCGCCTCGAATGCCCGCCGGGCGCGCCCAATTGCAAACCGCAGGCCGCCGTGGGCAAAGGTGACGGCTGCGACAAGTCGCTCGCCTGGTGGTTCACCAAGGAACCATGGGCGCCGCCGAAAAAGGACCCGAATGCCAAGCCGGTGAAACCGCGTCCGGTCATGGTCTCCGACCTGCCTTCCGCCTGTGCTGCCGTGGCTGCCGCTCCTTCCGCCAACCCCGAAGGAATTGCGGCACAGGCCTACTCCCCGGCTCCGGCTGCGCGCCAGCAAAGTGTGGAACAGGTCATTCAGGCCGCGCCCGCCCTGCAGCCGCCTTCGGATATTCCGCTTCCGACCCAGCGTCCGACATTGAACTGAAACAGAAATGAGGCATTCAACAGCTTCCCTTTTCAAATGGCGGCAAGCTGTTATAGAAGGCTTCAAATCGATTTAATTCTTTGAGGACAGGCTGTGACCATGGAAGGACAACGCTGTATCGCGCTCATCGCTCACGACGAGAAAAAAGACGATATGGCGGATTTCGCCCGTCACCACCAGAAGGCGCTTGCCGGTTTCAGGATCGTCGCCACCGGCACTACCGGCGGGCGGGTGCAGGAAGCCTGTCCCGGGCTTGAAGTCACTCGCCTCAAAAGCGGCCCCCTCGGCGGCGACCAGCAGATCGGCGCAATGATCGCGACAGGCGAGGTCGATATTCTGATCTTCTTCACCGATCCGCTGACAGCCATGCCGCATGATGTTGACGTGAAGGCGCTGACCCGGCTTGCCACGGTCTATGACATTCCCATGGCGCTTAACCGCGCCACCGCAGAAAACCTCATCGACTTCCACGTCGCCAATTGACACTCCGACCATGGAACAGGCAATGCCGAAGACGTCCGATACCGAATATCTGTCCTTTCCGATCCTTCTTGGCGACATCGGCGGCACCAATGCCCGCTTTTCCATTCTGATCGATTCCTTTGCGGAACCGGCGCACCTCACCACCGTGAAGACGGCGGAATATCCGACGATCGACGACGCCATCCAGCAGGCGGTTCTGGACAAGACCTCGCTTCAGCCGGCCTCGACCATTCTTGCGATTGCCGGCCCGATCGAAGGTGACGAGATTCCCCTCACCAACTGTCACTGGGTCGTCAAGCCGAAGGACATGCTGGTCAATCTCGGCCTGAAGGACGTCATCGTCATCAACGACTTCGAGGCGCAGGCTCTGGCGATTGCCGCCCTTGACGACGACAACCGCGACGCCATCGGCTCCGGCAAAAAAGATGTGCTGGCGTCGCGCGTCGTTCTTGGACCGGGTACAGGGCTTGGTGTTGCCGGGCTGGTTTATGCCCGCCATATGTGGTTTCCGGTGCCTGGCGAAGGCGGGCATATCGATATCGGCCCGAGAAGCGCACGCGACTATGCGGTTTTCCCGCATATCGAAACCATCGAAGGCCGCGTCGCCGGTGAGCAGATTCTGTGCGGGCGCGGACTGGTCAATCTTTACCGCGCCGTCTGCATCGCCGATGGCATCGAACCCGTTTTTTCCGATCCGGCCGACATTACCGCACACGGGCTTTCGGGTGAAAATCCACAGGCTAAAGAAACACTTTCGCTTTTCAGCACCTATCTCGGCCGCGTGGCCGGCGATCTCGCGCTGATCTTCATGGCCAAGGGCGGCGTCTATCTGGCCGGCGGCATTTCGCAGAAGATCATTCCGGCACTGAAGAGCCCGGAGTTCCGGGCCGCCTTCGAGGACAAGGCGCCGCACAGCGCCCTGATGCGCACTATTCCCACTTTCGTCGTCACCCATCCGCAGGCGGCCCTTTCCGGTCTCGCCACCTATTCGAGAACGCCATCCGATTTCGGCCTGTCACTGGACGGGCGACGCTGGAGAGCCTGATGTGATGCTTGCGAAGCGGGCGGACGGTCTTTAACGTCGCTACAGCAACATCAAACATCCGATACCGGCGGGTTCCGATCCGCCCGACATGAAAAGTGAGTGACAGCATGGGCAGCAGCGGCATGAAACTGGTGGTGGTCGGCGCGGCGGGCCGCATGGGACAGGCGCTCATCCGCCTCATTCACCAGACCCCTGGCGTTCAGCTCCATGCCGCCGTCGCGCGCGAACGCTCCGCTTTTGTCGGCCGCGATGCCGGTGAGATTGCCGGTCTCGGCCCGATCGGCGTCGAAATCACCAGCGATCCGTTGCAGGCGTTTCTTCATGCGGAAGGGGTGATCGACTTCACCGCGCCGGCGACCAGCGTCACCTTTGCCGGGCTCGCCGCGCAGGCCCGCATCGTGCACGTCATCGGCACCACGGGCTGCTCACCGGAAGACGAGGAAAAATTCAAGGCCGCGTCGCGCCATGCCCGCATCGTCAAGTCGGGCAATATGAGCCTCGGTGTCAACCTTCTCAGCGTTTTGACGCAGCAGGCGGCGCAGGCGCTGGATGCGCAGAACTGGGATATCGAAATCCTTGAAATGCACCACAAGCACAAGGTGGATGCGCCTTCGGGTACTGCATTGCTGCTCGGCGAAGCAGCGGCGGCCGGTCGCAAGGTCGATCTCGCGGCCTCTTCCGTTCGCGTGCGCGACGGCCATACGGGTGCGCGTGATACCGGCACCATCGGTTTCGCTACGTTGCGCGGCGGTTCCGTAATCGGCGAACATTCGGTGATCTTCGCCGGAGAGGGAGAGCGCGTGGAGCTTTCCCATTATGCCGGCGACCGCTCCATCTTCGCACGCGGGGCAATTGTGGCGGCACTCTGGGCCTTGGATAAAAAGCCGGGCTTCTATTCGATGTTGGATGTGCTGGGCCTATCGCAGACGGAATAAGCTTCCGCTGCGGCTTTCACCTCAATTTTCCACCGTGAATTCCACCGTATCAGCCGAAAAACGGCTGATGGCATATTGCACCGGCACGCCATCCATATCGGCATTCAGCGCCTGGGTGACGAGCAGGATCGCGCCCGGCGACAATTCGAGATCGGCCAGATCCTGCGTATCCGCATGGCTGGCGGAGATGACGGTGGAAATGCGCACGTAATCCGCCACGCCGAGCATCTGGAAAGCCGCCGTGATCGAGCCGCTTTTCTGATAGGCCTCGCCTATTCCGGCAAAACGGTCGGCCGGGAACCATGTGGTCGAGCGGGAAACGGGGCGGTTATCCGCCTTGCGCAGCGTTTCGAGGCGCACGAGCGGCGCGCCTGGTGGCACTTGCAGCCGCGCCGCCAGATCGGCATTGGCCGGCTCGGTGGTGTGGGACAGAAGCAGCGCCTCCATTTCCTTCACCTGATCGCCGATGCCCTCCGTAAATCGCGTGCGCCGTGAAATCGGAAAACTAAGGCGCTCCTTGCGGGCGATCATCGTGCCGCGCCCCTGCATCGGCTCGAGAATGCCTTCGCTGGCAAGGGCGGCAATGGCGCTTCGCACCGTATGGCGGTTGACGCCGAATTTTTCGGCCAGGATCATTTCCGGCGGCAACATGCCGGTTTCGTCGTGATCGCCAGCCGCGATCTCGCCTCTGATCCGGTCGGCGATCTGCCGCCAGAGCGCCACGCCGTTCTTTCTTTTCATTGCTGCCGCAGGGCTCATGTCACACGCTTGTCATTCATCGACGTTAATTGTAGCTTATATTGTATAGTTGTCTATATCAATAGACATTAGAGGTCAAGCGATGAATAACGAAGCTGCGAATATACATGCGGAGAGGAAGCGAGTGGCGGCCCTTCTTGCCCGCGCCACCGTTCAGGAACTCGAAACCGTCTGGAACCGGCAGGATGCCAGCCCGCAGACGGAAAATGTGCGCGGGCCGGAAACCGGCCTCGTCATGGTCAAGGGTCGTATCGGCGGCGGCGGCGCACCTTTTAATCTGGGTGAAACCACCGTTACCCGGGCAACGATCAAGCTCGCATCCGGCACCGTGGGCCACGCCCATGTTCTTGGCACCGGCCGCAAAAAGGCCTGGTATGCCGCCGTTTTCGACGCCCTCTGGCAGGAAAGCCCGACGCGGGACTTCATCGAGACTGAGCTTCTTTCCCCGGTCGAAAAAAGGCTGACCGCCGAAAAACAGCGCAAGACCAAAGAAACTGCCGCCACCCGGGTCGATTTCTTCACCATGGTTCGAGGAGAGGATTGATGAGCGTCAAGGCCGAAGCACTGACCGGCGGTTTTTCTGACACCGTCTTCGATTCCCAACGGATTTTCAAAAAGCTGATGGACGGCATGGCCCGTCCGGGCACACCGCAGACCATCGAAACGGCGGTCGCCCCACCGCTACCGCTTGGCGTTGCAACAGGCGCGGTTCTGCTGGCGCTTTGCGACCATGATACGCCGGTCTGGCTGAGCGGCCCGCTGCGCAAGACCGCGGTGCCGGGCTGGATCGGATTTCACACCGGGGCTGTGGCGACGGAAGAAAAAAGCGCGGCACATTTCGCCGTCATCGAGGCGGGAAGCGCCATTGCGTCCTTCGGTCTCTTCGCTCAGGGCACCCAGGAATATCCCGACCGCTCCACAACGCTTGTCATCGAGTTGCCTGATCTGGACGGTGGACGGGAACTGCTGCTCTCCGGTCCCGGCATTCGCCACGTCAACATCATCAGCCCCACCGGCCTGCCGGACATATTCCCGAGGCTGTGGGCGGAAAACAATGCCGTTTTCCCGCGCGGCGTCGACATCATCCTGACATCCGCCGACCGATTTGTCTGCCTGCCGCGCACGACGCGCATCAAACCCGTGGAGACATAAGATGTATGTTGCTGTCAAAGGCGGAGAGACCGCCATCGCCAACGCCCACCGGCTTCTGGCCGACAAGCGGCGCGGAGACCGCGACCTGCCCGCAATGACCGTTGCGCAGATCGTTTCGCAGCTTTCTCTCGCCGTCGACCGCGTGATGGCGGAAGCGTCCCTTTATGATCAGTCGCTTGCAGCGCTTGCCGTCAAGCAGGCCCGCGGCGACATGATCGAAGCCATCTTCCTGTTGCGCGCCTACCGCACCACGCTGCCGCGTTTCGGTTATTCGGTTCCGGTGGACACTGCCGGCATGACCGTGCAGCGGCGCGTTTCCGCGACCTACAAGGATTTGCCCGGCGGACAATTGCTGGGGCCGACCTTCGACTATACCCATCGCCTGCTTGACCCCGCTCTTTTGGAAGACGAGACAGTCGAGACCGCCACCCAGCGCGAAGGCGAGCCTGATTATGTCATGCGCGTTTCCGATATTCTGGCCCAGGAAGGGTTGATCGAAAGCGACGGCGATATGCCTGATGATCATATTGCCGGCGACCTGACGCGGGAGCCGATGGAATTTCCGATGGCGCGTGACCTGCGTCTGCAATCGCTGGCGCGCGGTGATGAGGGCTTCCTTCTCGCACTCGCCTATTCGACGCAGCGCGGTTATGGCCGCACGCATCCCTTCGTCGGCGAAATACGCATCGGCGAGGTGGAGATCGAACTCAACGTGCCGGAACTCGGCTTTGCTGTCTCGCTCGGCGATATACAGGTCACCGAATGCCAGATGGTCAATCAGTTCAAGGGGTCGGCCAAGGCGCCGCCGCAATTCACCCGCGGTTACGGTCTGGTGTTCGGTCAGAGTGAACGCAAGGCGATGGCCATGTCGCTGGTCGACCGGGCGCTACGTGCGGGCGAATTCGGCGAAGATGTCGTTGCCCCCGCGCAGGATGAAGAATTCGTCATCTCACACGCCGACAATGTGCAGGCGACCGGTTTCGTCGAACATCTGAAATTGCCGCATTACGTTGATTTTCAGGCCGAACTCGGTCTGGTCAGGAAAATGCGCGCCGATTTCGAGGCGATTAACGCCGACGGCGCGGAATGGATGGGCGATGCGGCCGAATAGCTCAGCGGCTGCCCTGCTCACCAAACCAAAAGGCGCAAAAGACGGTCGATGCTGCAAAGACAGCAAAGAACACGGCTGCAAGAATTCCAATCTCCATGAGCTTGTACTCCTTTTTTCACAAGGCTAACGCGCAATGCTTAAAGAAGTTTCATTTGACGACGGGCTGGCTGCCTACAACTTCGCCTATCTTGACGAACAGACCAAGCGGATGATTCGCCGGGCGATCCTGAAAGCCATCGCCATTCCCGGTTATCAGGTTCCCTTCGCTTCCCGCGAAATGCCCATGCCCTATGGCTGGGGCACAGGAGGCGTGCAGGTGACGGCATCCATCCTCGGTCCCGACGATGTGCTGAAGGTCATCGACCAGGGCGCCGACGACACCACCAACGCGGTTTCCATCCGCGCCTTTTTCCAGAAGGTGGCGAATGTTGCCGTCACCACCCGCACCAGGGACGCGACCATCATCCAGACGCGGCACCGTATTCCGGAAGAGGAGCTGCATTCGGGCCAGGTCCTGGTCTATCAGGTTCCGATCCCTGAGCCCTTACGCTTCCTCGAACCGCGCGAAACCGAAACCCGTGTCATGCACGCGCTGGAAGAATATGGCCTGATGCACGTCAAGCTTTACGAGGACATCGCCCGCAATGGCCGCATCTCCACCACCTATGCCTACCCGGTGAAGGTTGCCGGGCGTTATGTGATGGATCCATCCCCGACCCCGAAATTCGATAATCCGAAAATGCATCTCTCGGACGCATTGCAGCTGTTCGGCGCCGGACGCGAAAAACGCATCTATGCCGTGCCGCCCTATACCGACGTCGTCAGCCTCGATTTCGAGGACCATCCGTTCGAGATCCAGCGCTTTGACAAGCCCTGCGCGCTGTGCGGCGGCGAGAATGTCTATCTGGACGAGGTGGTGCTGGACGACAAGGGCGGGCGGATGTTCGTCTGCTCCGATACCGACCATTGCGAGGACCGCCGCGCCCATGGCCACAAGGGCCATCTGCTGGCGGAAGTAAAGGAGGCTGCAGAATGAGCGACGCACCGCTTTTGAAAGTCAGGGACGTTTCCAAATATTATGGCGACCGCGCCGGTTGCCGCAACGTCTCCTTTGAGCTTTATCCCGGCGAGGTTCTGGCAATCGTCGGCGAATCCGGCTCCGGCAAAACCACGCTTCTCAACTGCATTTCCACCCGTCTCATGCCAACGGCGGGCAGTGTGGAATATCGCATGCGCGACGGCTCGGTGCGTGACCTCTATCATATGGGTGAGGCCGAACGGCGTTTCCTGATGCGGACGGACTGGGGTTTCGTGCACCAGAACCCCGCAGATGGGCTGCGCATGGCCGTTTCCGCCGGCGCCAATGTCGGCGAGCGGCTGATGGCTGTCGGCAACAGGCATTACGGCAATATCAGGCAATCGGCCAGCGAGTGGCTGGAGCGGGTGGAAATCGGCACCGACCGTATCGACGACCAGCCCCGCGCCTTCTCAGGCGGCATGCGCCAGCGCCTGCAGATCGCCCGCAACCTCGTCACCTCGCCGCGCCTCGTCTTCATGGATGAGCCGACCGGTGGCCTCGATGTCTCCGTGCAGGCGCGTCTGCTCGATCTGGTCCGCGGCCTCGTCAATGATCTCGGTCTCGCCGTTGTCGTTGTCACCCATGATCTGGCGGTCGCGCGGCTGCTGTCTCACCGCATGATGGTGATGAAGGGCGGCGATGTCATCGAACACGGCCTGACCGACCGGGTGCTGGACGACCCGCGCGAACCCTACACGCAATTGCTTGTTTCCTCTATTCTGCAGGTTTGACGCCATGACGACGCCTCTCATCGTTTCGGAAGTCTTCAAAAGCTTCACCATGCATCTTCGCGACGGCATCGAGCTGCCTGTCGTCCGCGATGTCAATTTCTCCGTCTCCAGCGGCGAATGTGTCGTGCTCGGCGGCCCTTCGGGCATTGGCAAAAGCTCTATCCTGAAAATGCTCTATGGCAATTACGCCATCGACAGCGGGCAAATTCTCATCCGCCATGAGGGTGAGGTCATCGATATCGGCAATGCCTCGCCGCGCAAGATCCTCGATATCCGCCACCGCACCATCGGTTATGTCAGCCAGTTCCTGCGCACCGTGCCGCGTGTCGCCGCCATCGACGTGGTTGCCGAGCCGCTTCTGGCGCGCAAGGTCGCCAATGAGGAGGCGCGTGAGCAGGCGGCGGCATTGCTTTCGAAGCTCAACCTGCCGCGGGAACTATGGTCGCTGCCGCCGGCGACATTTTCGGGTGGTGAGCAGCAGCGCGTCAACATCGCACGCGGTTTCATCACCGATCATGCGATCCTGCTTCTCGATGAGCCGACGGCTTCGCTCGACGCCACCAACCGGCGCGTTGTGGTGGACATGATCCGGGAGAAAAAAGAAAAAGGCACGGCGCTGCTCGGCATATTCCATGATGAGGAAGTGCGCGAAGCCGTGGCGGACCGAATTCTCGACGTCTCGCAGTTCTCTCCCCGGAAGGCAGCCGCATGAGCGTGAAAGTCGGTCTCGAACCCGTCATCCACGAAAGCGCACGTGTCACCAATTCCTCGATCGGCCGCTACACCGAAATCTCGGAACGCTGCCGCATCGAGGAAGTAGAGATGGGCGATTACTCCTATGTCATGCAGGATGGTGCGATCTGGTGCGCCACCATCGGCAAATTCGTCAATATAGCCGCCTCCGTCCGCATCAACGCCACCAATCACCCTATGCAGCGGGCGACGCTGCATCATTTCACCTATCGCGCTCACAGCTATTGGGACGACGCCGAGGATGAAACGGACTTCTTTGCCGCCCGCCGCGCCAAGCGCGTGGTGATCGGCCACGATGTCTGGATCGGCCACGGCGCAACGATCCTGCCCGGCGTCACAGTTGGGAACGGCGCGGTGATCGGGGCGGGTGCGGTCGTCTCGAAAGACGTTGCGCCCTATACCATTGTCGGCGGCGTGCCCGCACGGCTGATCCGGGAACGCTTCCCGACGGAGCTGGGCCGGAAAATGGATGATCTGAAGTGGTGGGATTGGGATCACGCAACATTGCGCGTCGCTCTTGACGATTTCCGTAACCTGGATGCCGAGGATTTCGCTGCAAAATATGGCGGGTGAAATCTCACCTCTGGCAAGGCAAGTGCAAATCCCGGGGCGAAACCCCGGGATTTTTGTCGATACACTCTAAAATGCCGGCGAATTTCAACGCCCTGACATGCCTCCCGAGAGCTTCGTCGGCGAACAGGTGGACGCCAAGCCCCGGGGAAATCTGTAATATTTTATTCATCAAACTGACATCCCCACTTCACGCACCGCTGCTACGTCGAACCCCGTCAAAAGAAGATTGGACGGGGAAATGAGCTTTCACCTGAAGCAAGTCACGCGCCGTTTCGGCAAGCACACTGCGGTCGATTCCGTTGATGTCGAGATACCGCAAGGTCAGATGGTCGGCGTGATCGGACGCTCGGGTGCGGGAAAATCGACGCTGCTGCGCATGATCAACCGCCTCGTTGATCCCTCCTCGGGTTCCATTCATTTCAACGACACGGAAGTTTCGGCGTTGAGGGGCGCGGCGCTCCGCAACTGGCAGCGCGACTGCGCCATGATCTTCCAGCAGTTCAATCTGGTGCCGCGCCTTGACGTGCTGACCAATGTCATGCTGGGCCGCCTCAACCATCGTTCGACGGCTCTCAGCCTGTTCAACATCTTCACCCATGAAGAGCGGCTGATGGCGATCGCCGCGCTGGAGCGGCTCGGCATCGAGCATGTGGCCATGCAGGCGGCGGGCACGCTTTCCGGCGGTCAGCAGCAGCGCGTCGCCATTGCGCGTGCGCTGATGCAGTCTCCGAAGATGGTTCTGGCCGATGAGCCGATCGCCTCGCTTGACCCTCTGAACGCCAAGATCGTCATGGACGCGCTGCGCGACATCAATGAGCGCGAAGGCATCACCGTCATGACCAATCTGCATACGCTGGATACGGCGCGCAATTATTGCGAACGCATCATCGGCATGTCTCAGGGCCGCGTCGTCTTCGACGGAACACCCGCCGAACTGACGGCTGCGGCCGTCACGGAGATTTACGGAACCGATTCTCAAGGCTCCGGCATCGACGAGACCATGACCTCAACCAGCATCAACATTCCCGGCGCGCAGCTTGCCGCGCGTCCGGTGCAGCAATCTGCCGGCCCCGAACCGCTCGCTCTCGCCGGGCTCTGAGGAACCGCTCAGCATCGTTTGCGCCCGCGTCAAGGGCCGATACTTCACAACAAACTCCGGCTCGCCGGGAAACAGGAGAAAGTCCATGTTGAAGAAAGTCCTTCTTTCGGCAGTCGCCCTTGGCGTTCTGGCCGGTTCCGCCATGGCTCAGGACGTCAAGGTTCTGCGCATCGGTCTCGACGGTTCCGAAAACGAAGCCGACATGATCCGCAGCACGAAATGCGTTGCCGATGGCCTGAAGGCCGCGACCGGCGTTTCCGAAGTTCAGGTTTTCCCGTCGCCGGACTATAACGGCGTCATCCAGGGCCTGCTCGGCGGCACCATCGACATCGCCTCCATGGGCGCGTCCTCCTACGCCAAGATCGCGCTCGCAGACCCCAAGGCCGTCGATCCGATCCTGACCTATACGGGTTCTGACGGTTCCAGCGGTTATTACACCATCATGGTTGCCCGCAAGGACAGCGGCATCAAGAAGCTGGCAGACGCCAAGGGCAAGAAGATCGGCTTTGCCGACCCTGACTCCACTTCCGGCTTCCTCGTTCCGAACGTCGCCATCCCGAAGGAAACCGGCACGCCGATCAAGGAATTTTTCGCTGAAACCGGCTTCGGCGGCGGCCATGAGAACCTCGTTCTCGCCGTTCTCGACAAGAAGTTCGACGTTGGCACCACCTTCGGTTCGGGCGTTGGCAAGTGGGAAGAGGGCTATTCCGGCGGCAACCTTCACCAGATGGTGAAGAAGGGCAACCTCGACATGGACGATATCGTCGAAGTCTGGAAGTCGCCGCTGATCCCGAACGGCCCGCTGATGGTCGCCAACAAGCTCGGCGACAGCATGAAGAAGAAGGTCGAAGACTTCTTCATGGAACTGCCGAAGAAGGACCTCGCCTGCTTCCAGGGTTACACGCAGGGCAAGAACACCGCCTACATCAAGGTCGATCCGTCCTTCTATCAGACGATCATCGACGCCCGTAAGTCCGTTATCGGCGGCTGATTCTCAGATCATATCCGGAAGCGGCGGTGCCTTGCGGCGCCGCCGCTTTCGCCAATAAAGGAAAAGCGGCATGGCGACCACACTGCACCATGGTACCCTCTCGCCCGAGGGATTGAGCGCATCGTCCCAGACGGTCATGCGTCACTATCAACAGCAGCTTGCGACGCGGCGGATCTATACCGTCATTTCGCTCGTGATCTTTCTCGTCATCCTCGCCGCCTCGCTGAATTTCGCCAATGCTGCCAATTCAGGCAAGTTTTTCGAGCGCCTGCCGTATTTTTTCGATTTCATGAAAACCTTTGTGCCCGACAGTCCGATGGAAATCGTCCGGGCGATGTTCGACCTGCCCTCGCCCTATGACAACGGCTCGATGAAATATAATTATATTGCGGATCGTGTTTACGTCACCGACAGTTTCTACATACCGCATTTCATCTACCAGCTGATCATTACCCTCAACATCGCACTCGTCTCGACCATCATCGGTACAGGCTTCGCCTTCGTGCTCTGCTTCTTCGCCTCCACCAACCTCGTCGGCGCCGGCCTCGTGCGCTGGGTGGTGCGCCGGGTGATGGAAGTGCTGCGCGCCTTTCCGGAAATCGTCGTTGCCGGGCTGCTCACCGCCATCCTGTCGATCGGTCCGATCGCGGCGATCATCGCGATTTCGGTCCACACGATCGGTGCGCTAGGCAAGCTCTTCTTCGAAGTGGTGGAAAATGCGGACATGAAGCCGGATGAGGGTCTGCGCGCCGCCGGCGCCAACTGGCTGGAGCGTGTGCGTTTCGCCATCGTGCCGCAGGTTCTGCCCAATTTCGTCTCCTACGCTTTGCTGCGTGCCGAAATCAACGTGCGCGCCTCCACCATTATCGGTGCGGTCGGCGGCGGTGGTATCGGCGAGGTCTTCCGGCTGTCGATCGGAAACGACCATGCGTCGAAGACCTATGCCATCATCATCCTTCTGCTGATCACCATCATCGCCGTCGACCAGTTCTCCAGCTGGCTGCGCCGCAGGCTGATCGGCCAACAATCCTTTGAATTCGGACGGGGAGCGGCCTGATGTCGTCCAGCTTCATTCTCAACACCGCCGACCGCGAAAGACTGACGGCCGCACATCCGCAAGTGTTCAACCGCAGTTTCATGCAGCGATATGGTCTGCTCGTCGGCCTTCTCGCCGTCACCGTCTATCTCATCGGCTGTTTTTTCTTTTTCAATGTCGGTCCGGCTTTCATGCAGGGCCGCTGGGATCGCGCCTCGAGCTATATTCAGGACTGGTACTCCTGGCGCGCCCAGCCGCGCCTTCGTTTCGAAGACGGCAAGGTTCAGCCGCAATGGTCGAGCCGCGGTCAATATCCCACAGATGCAAAGATCGACTGGCTGCAGCCTTTGCCGGATGGCGGCTACAGCGTCGTCTATGCGGGCTCGGACAACCGCCTCGACGTGACGACGACACGGGTGGATGTTTATGTCGACGGCAAGAGCTACCCCGTTATCATCAATGACGATGCAGCGGTCGCACCACCGGGTCTTCCCGCCGAAATCCAGCAGGACGGCAAGAAGGTCCTCGTGCATTACGGTTTTGCCGGTCAGGCCGAAATCCGCACCAGCCAGGTCTATGTGCAGCGCCGCTTCCTCGGATGGGCGAACTTCCTGTTCGACACTCAATCGGAATTCTGGGGCAAGGGTTATGGCGAACTCGCCGCTCTCGCCCTGTGGGGAGAAAGACTCGATCCCGAACGCTCCAATATCGGCCACATGGTCGATGATTTCCTCGACAACAGCGTCTGGCAACATGCGGATATTCTTTCCAAGCTGGTGCAGACACTGGTCATGGCCTTCGTCGGCACGCTGTTCGGCACAGTCGTCGCCCTGCCGCTCGCCTTTATCGCCGCACGCAACATCACCGCCAACAAGGCCGCCAACTGGGGCATGAAGCGCCTGTTCGACTTCCTTCGCTCGATAGACATGCTGATCTGGGCGCTGTTCTTCACCCGTAGTTTCGGCCCCGGACCGATCCCCGGCATTGCCGCGATCTTCTTCACCGATACCGGAGCGTTGGGCAAGGTCTATGCCGAGGCGCTGGAGAATGTCGATGACAAGCAGCGCGAGGGCGTCAAATCGGTCGGCGCATCCCCGATTGCCGTCAATCGTTTCGGTGTGCTGCCGCAGGTCCTGCCGGTCTTCATTTCGCAATCGCTGTATTTCTGGGAAAGCAACACGCGCTCCGCCACCATCATCGGTGCGGTGGGTGCGGGCGGCATTGGTCTTAAGCTGCTGGAAGCAATGGGCACCAATGCCGACTGGGACAAGGTCGCCTATATGGTTCTGCTTATTCTCCTGGTCGTTTTCCTGTTCGACCATATCTCCAATTCACTGCGTTCGCGCCTGATCGGCAAAACACAGCACTGAGCTTTGATGGGGTGGGATGACGAGAGTCGCAACGACGGTCGTCATCCCATCAGGACACTCGCACAGTCCTTATTTCTGCCAGCCGCACCGCCTCGTCATGTCCTTCTGTGTCTTCGGCGTATTCTGAAGATTTGCTGCATTTCGAATGCGCTTTTTTCCATCCGCATCATCATTCTGTCACGGAAACCGATTACCTCGCACTCCTGACCTTGCGGGAAGCGGGCGAGTCACGCCAAATAGCTTCTCATCCCTGGTTTCCCATGACACTGAAGAGTGCTTGCCGTGCGCTACGCCATCTATTTTTCTCCGGCTAAAGATCATCCGTTGACCGAGGCAGCGTCACGATGGCTGGGCCGCAATGCATTTTCCGGCACATTGCATGACGACCACGACGACTATGCCGATATGACGGAGGAGCCTCGCCGCTACGGTTTCCACGCGACCCTGAAGGCTCCTTTCGAACTTGCCGAAAAATACAGCGAAGCGGAACTACTTTCGGCCTTTGAAGATTTCGCAGCCAGCCAGTCCGTCTTCGAGATTCCGCGGGTCGTTGTCGGTGCGCTAGGGCCTTTTTACGCACTGGTCCCGGACCGCATCTATCAACCGCTGCAGGATTTTGCCGCCGAGATCGTCGACCATTTCGACCGGTTTCGTGCACCCCTCTCGGAGACCGATATTGCCCGTCGGCGGCCACAGATGCTGACGGAAAGCCAGCGGCAAAATCTGTCGCTCTGGGGTTATCCGCATGTCATGGACGATTTCCGTTTTCACATGACGCTGACCGGCCGCATCGATGAAACCGAACAGCCCGCCATGCAAGAGGTGCTTTCGGCGCGATTTTCCGAATTCGTTGACAAGCCTCTCACCATTTCCGGCCTCGCCTTGTTCATTGAAGAAACGCGCGGCGCACCCTTTACCGTTCATAGCTGGCACCCCCTTGGCCAGCCACCAAAGAAAGATGCGAACCCATGACCGAGCACGCCCTTTCCAATGCCCGTATCGTTCTGGAAGACGATATTATTCTGGGATCCGTCCTGATCCGCGACGGCAAGATTGCCGATATCAGCGAGGGCGCTTCCAAAACCGGTGAAGACCTTGAAGGTGACTTTCTGATCCCCGGTCTGGTGGAACTGCATACCGACCATCTGGAACAGCATTATTCGCCGCGTCCCGGCGTGATCTGGGACAAGATCGCCGCCATTCAGGCGCATGACGCGCAGGTGGCCGCCTCCGGCATCACCACCGTGTTCGACTGCCTGCGGCTTGGTTCGGATGAGGATGGCGGCTTCCAGAAGGGCGAAATGCGGGAAATGGCTGACGCCATCGAGGCGGCAGCGGATCAGAACCGCCTGCGCGCAGACCACCTGCTGCATCTGCGCTGCGAAGTGGCCTCCGCCGATGTGCTCGAACATTTCGAAGACTTTGAAACGGATCCGCGCGTGCGGCTGATTTCGCTGATGGACCACTCCCCGGGTCAGCGCCAGTTCCAGTCCATGGATCAGTATATCTTCTATTATCAAAAGAAGCGCGGATTGAGCGACGAGGCCTTCGCCGAATTCGTGCGTCGCCGGCAGGCTGCATCGGCGGAATATTCCACCAAGCACCGCGATTATCTGGCCGCCCGCTGCGCCGAGCGTGGCATCACCGTTGCGAGCCATGACGACGCCACCGAAGCGCATGTGGGCGAAGCGATCGGCCACGGCGTGAAGCTGGCGGAATTCCCGACCAGCGTCGAAGCCGCAAAAGCCTCGCACAGCGCCGGCATGAGCGTGCTGATGGGTGCGCCGAACATCGTCCGTGGCAAGTCCCATTCCGGCAATATCGCCGCCCGCGATCTCGCCGAGATCGGCGTGCTGGATGTTCTTTCTTCCGACTACGTGCCGTTCAGCCTGCTCTTCGCACCGTTCCTGCTTGCCGACCAGGTGGAAGCCATCAGCCTGCCGGAAGCGCTGCGCATGGTCACCGCCACGCCCGCCCGGACGGTTGGCCTTGTTGATCGCGGTCGTATTGCGACGGGATTGCGGGCCGATCTGGTCCGCGTTCACCGTGAAGATGGCGTGCCGGTCGCCCGTTCCGTCTGGCGTCAGGGCAAGCGCGTGGCATGACCGACGATGGGCAGGATAACCGACGCGAACAATCGCCCGGTACGATGATCGTGGTTGTCGGCCCGAGCGGGGCCGGCAAGGACACACTGATGGATTTTGCGGCGACCCAGCTTTCCGGCCGGCCGGGTTTCCACTTTACGCGTCGCGTCATAACCCGCAGCGGCGACGCGGGCGGTGAAAATCACAACGCCGTTTCGATGCACGAATTCAACCGCCTGAAAGATGCAGGCGCATTCGCAGTTTCCTGGGAGGCGCATGGGCTGAAATACGGAATCCCGGTTGCCGTCTATCATCATCTCGACGCGGGAGACGTGGTCATCGCCAACGGCTCACGTTCCGCCCTGCCCCATTTCGGCACCGCCTTTTCCCGTCTCAAGGTCGTGAACATCGTCGCACAGCCGGACGTGCTGGCAAGGCGGCTGGAGCAGCGTGGGCGGGAAAGCCGGCAAGATATTCTCCGGCGGCTGGAACGCAGCTCTCTGACGGTCGTCGGGGACTTCGACGTGACGACTGTCGATAATAGCGGCGCAATCGAAGATGCCGGCACAACCATCATGCAGCTATTGGAGCAAAGTCTCGGCTCCAGCCGTACTTAGAATCCCGCAGCCGGGCTGCTCGACAAACGCTGTCTCAGGGCTTACCATCAGGCGACAATTTCCAAACATGGTGCGCCAAGGCGAGGGATGCCTGAAAAGAGGGTCAGTGACGAGATAAGTGTGGTGGCCGGCCTGGCTGCCGGCGTCAGCAATTATGCCCGGTCAAGGGGCATCGATATCGCTCCCATCTGCAAAGCTCTTGATATTGATCCCGCCACATTCAGCAGCCTGACGGAACGCATCAGCCTCGATAGATTTTCCCGTCTGCTCGAAACCTGCGCACTGATTTCCGGCGATGACGCCTTCGGTTTGCAATGCGCCTCCACCTTTCCAGCGGGTGCATCCGGCGCGTTCGGATATGGGCTGATCAGCGCGCCGACGGTACGGGCGTTCCTGCGTTTTCTTCAGGACCATGTTTATTACGCCACCAATAACAGCAATTTCACCATGGTAACGGATGCCACGCAGGTAACCCTGTCGTGGTCCTTCTCACCGGTGATTGCCAAACGCGATCAATATGTGGATTTGTCGCTCGCCGTCCTGGTACAGCGCCTCCGTGATATTCTCGGAGATCGCATCAATCAGATCGAGATCGGTCTGGAGCGGCCGAAACCGAATAATATTCAGCTATTTAAAGAAAGAATGACCAGACGCGTCAGTTTTTCCCAGCCGATCCATACCATGCGTCTTCCGGTATCACTTCTCGATGTGGTCAATCCGAATGCGGATGAGCGGCTGTTCGAGCTGATGAATCTGCAATGCCGCATGTTGCGACCGGAAACATCGGCGGATGCGACCCATTTCATCGATCAGGTGAAGCGTTATATGCAGATGCGGCTCTCTGATGCCGAGCTTTCGCTCGGCGAGATCGCTCCCTATTTCAACCTGTCGGAGCGGAGTTTTCAACGGCGGCTCGCTGAGCTCGGCACCAATCTCAACGAGATAAAGGATGCCATTCGCAAAAACGCCGGTTATAAACTCCTCGTGGAAAGCGATCTTCCGGTATCCGACATCAGTTACAGACTTGGCTATTCGACGCCAGGTGCGTTTTCGCGTTCCGTTTCCCGCTGGTTCGGGGCGACACCCACGGACATTCGCAAGAAACACGCGCATCATTCCGCCGGATAATACATGTTGACGGCATCAATATTTCGGAATGAGGCATTTAATTTAAGAAATATGTCGCCTATCATCGCAACATGTGCCGAACCATAACAATAAAATGAAAAACTTGGCGCGCGATGTTATTCTATCGATGCAGCGCATCGTCTATTAGAGCGCCGCATATCCTTAGGGTGTGACGAAAAACATTCCAGAGCCTTGAAGTTGCCTTCGCGCCGAACCGATTATGGTCTCCGGCGATATCGGTGTCGCAATTCCCTTCAATGCCCAGAATAGAGCGTCTACGCCGGGATCGGCTGGCTGCGAAGGCGGCCTTTTACTGCATAATTCCCGATGCCGGATGAAACCTATTGGCGAAACTAACGTTTCTGTTCGCGTGTAGACAGAGCGGTTAGCGAGCTGGTTTCGGGGAGTGAATCATTGCCTGATCGCGCCCCCGGGAAGGTCAATCTCTTTTGAGGCTGAAAGAAAATGTCTTCAAATACGCCGCATAAACATCGCCAGACACGCGGAATCATCCTTTCGGAACTCGAGCGGCAATATCTCGGGCTGGTCGCGAGAGGCAAGCATCCCTCCCACGTCGCGTTGATTACAGGTGCGGACGAAGCAGACGTGAAGGATACTCTTGAACGCGTGCGCCAAAGGCTGGGCGCGGCCAATCTGCTTAACGCTGTCAGCATAGCACTGCTGCGCGGCTTGATCGAACAGGACGCATAACCGCCACCTGCACAATCCAGGCTTACGTGAAACGTCCCCTCCCGTAAGCTGAAAACCGAATGAGCGGCTTTCTGCGTCAAAATCCTTCCATATCAATGGCGGGATGGCGGACCAAAAGCGGGCTGGACATGATGTCCCGCCCTATCGACGCAGATGCAAAGCAGCCATTTACGGTTTGCCCGGCGGGTCCTATTCGACCCGCCGGGTTTTATTATTCTGGAGACTTTAGAGCGATTGAATTTCGGCCAGGATATCGCTTTCGATCACGATGCCGCTTTCCAGCGCCTGTTTACGAATACCCTGGCTGCGGCGACCGGGCAGACGCACATTTTCCTGCTTTTCTATCTCGCCGGCGATAAGCGCCAGCCGCTCGGTAAAGGCCGCTCCACCTGACGACACTGGGTCGATCGCGATGATCGTGTGGCCGAGAGAGGGCGGGGCGCCCTTGTCGTCCAGAAGGGAAGAAGCCTGGAATGCGAAGTTTCCGCCGGTAATCGCAGCGGCCATGATTTCCACCATCAACGCCAGCGCAGCACCCTTGGCCTCGCCTGCAGGCACCATGGTTCCCTCTATTGCCTCTTCGGGATCGGTCGTCGGCCGGCCGTTTCGGTCGAGCGCCCAGTCGCCGGGTATCGTTTCACCCTTCTGGCGGGCGGCCATGATCTTTCCGCGAGCGACCTTGGAGAGCGCGAGATCGATGACCAGCGGATCGGCGCCGCCGACAGGGGTGGCGAAGGCGATTGGATTGGTTCCATAAAGCGGTTTACTGCCACCCCATGGCGCCATGGATGCAGGCGCGTTGGCGAACATGAGTGCAACAAGGCCCATTTCGGCGAGCCGCTCGACGGTCAGCGCCATGACGCCCGCATGATGAGAGCGGTGGATCGCTGCAAGCGCGATGCCCTGCTGCCGGGCCATTTCAGGCAATTCCTCAAGGGCGCAATCGATCGCCGGATAGGCGTAACCGTGGTTGGCGTTGATGGAGAGCAAACCCGGCTTCACGCGCGTCGCCACCGGACACGCCTTGCCATCAACCTTTCCAACCCTCGCCTGACGGACATAAACGGGGATGCGACGAAAACCGTGGCCACCCTGGCCAGCCGCCTCGGAGGCGACAAGCGCCTTCGCTACCGAAAGGGCGTTTTGCGGCAGAACGCCATTGCGCTGAAAGATAGAGGATACGAGATCCTCCGCCTCTGCGATTGAGAATTTCATTCCGGAATGCCTCTGCTTTTGAAGTCGATAAGACCTACACCATCAAAAACATTCGTGAAATGTTATTCATGCCCAAACGGGCCGCGCATGAGGAATAGTGAGCATACCCAAGGGGTGACTTAAGCAGGCGGCCTAGCGGATGCTGATCGGCAGTGTGATCGTTTTGTTTGCGTCCGGAGGTGGAGCAGGCACAGGTGACGCGCTCTGAATCCATGCCGCAATCTGCTGGTCGATAGAGGAATCGCCTGTGGACTGCACAACGCTGACCCCGCTGATGGCGCCAGCATCATTGACCCTGAAACGAACCGTCGCCGTCATAGCATCACTGCGCAGAGACCGGGGCTTGCGCCGTTGAATATGCGAACGGACCTTCGATCCCCATTTCGCCGGCGAGGCAGACGAGGACGAGAAGAAGCCGGCATTGCTGCGCGATGCAGCAGTTCGGTCTGACTGCTGGGCTTCTGCCTTCGCCGTTTCGCGAAAGTCCGAGGCCTGCTGCGGTTTGGGACGCTGGCGCTCGACCTTCTTTTTTTCTTCCGGCTCTTTCTTTTCCACCTTTTTTTCGACAGGTGGCGGCGGAGGCCGTATGACGGGCAAGGGAACCTCGACATTTTCGAGTTCCGCCATCATCTGCTCCTGAAAGGGATCGATCGGCTCCGCCGGCTCGGGAATTTCTTGCGGTTCGACGATTTCCTCGACCGGCGGTTCGGGCGGCTGTACCGGCTCCGGCGGAGGCGTTTCCGCAACCGGCTCCGGTGGCGGCGGCTCTTCCGGGGCTGCTTCCTCGACCGGTTCGCTGCTGTCGCTCTTTACCTCTTCGGCGTCTTCGACATCCTGCGCCTGCGTCGTTTCTTCGGTGTGGACGGCTTCCGGTATCGCCGCCATTTCGATCATGATCGCGGCAGGCGGTGGCCCACCGGCATCCACCTCCTCGGGCTCCTGCATCAGATAATAGGCAAACCCGGCATGAACGCTCAGCATGAGCACCGCCGCGGCGGACCACAGCATCACTTCCCCGAGACGGGAATGCCGGGCCTGCGGATAGCCGTTTTCACTCATGGCGCGGTTCCCTGCCCCGCCGGTGCTGGTTGGCCAACGGCGGGCTGCGATGCGGCAGCCGCGTTTTCCAGCCCTACAAGGGCGATCTTCAGATAGCCGGCATCTCTCAGCAGGTTCATGATTTCCATGAAGTGACCGTAATCGACCGCTTTATCGGCGCGCAGGAAGATGCGCGTATCCTTCTTGCCGCCGGTCTGCCGGTCGATGGCGGCCGCCAAGGCTTCGCGGGCAACCGCATCATTTCCGAGATTGAGCGACATATCGTCCTTGACCGTCAGATAAAGCGGCTCTTCCGGGCGCTCCGCCGGTTTGGCAGTGGATGCCGGCAGATCGACATTCACGTCGACGGTGGCGAGCGGTGCGGCCACCATGAAGATGATGAGCAGAACAAGCATCACGTCGATGAAGGGCGTAACGTTGATCTCGTGGTTTTCGGAGAGATCGTCTCCGCTATTTTCGCGAATGCCGCCAGCCATGACCGATCACCGTCCAACCAGCGACACCGCGGGCTTGCTGGCGCTGCCCGGCGGAATGCGGCGGAAATCGAGGTCGCGGCTGACAAGGCGTTCCACGCCGGCTGCGGCGTCCGCCAGCAGATGACGGTATCCGGTGATGGAGCGGGCAAAGACGTTGTAGATCACAACGGCCGGAATAGCGGCAACGAGACCGATGGCGGTCGCCAGCAGCGCCTCGGCAATACCCGGCGCGACAACAGCAAGATTGGTGGTCTGCGATTCCGAAATGCTGATGAAGGAGTTCATGATGCCCCAGACGGTGCCGAACAGGCCGACAAAGGGGGCGGTGGAACCGATGGTCGCCAGAACACCCGTTCCGCGCGACATGCGGCGACCCGCATGGGTTTCGATACGCGACAGGGCCGAGGAGACACGTTCTTTGATGCCGCCGCCATCCGTGTGTTCCACCACCGCATCGGAAAGCTGCATTTCATGGGTTGCCATGCGCAGCATCAACGCTGCCGGGCCGCCCTTCTTCTCGACGGCCTCGGTGGCCTCGTTCAGAGTTTTTGCCCTGCGAATAACCTTGAGCGTCGCGCCGGCGCGCACCCGCGCACCCGCAAGCTCAATTGATTTTGCCACCCAGACCGTCCAGGTGACCAGCGATGCGAAGGCAAGACCGATCATCACGCCCTTCACGACCCAGTCCGCCGCCATGAACATGCCCCAGGGAGACAGGTTGTGCGGGATATCCGCACGATGTTCGGCGCTTGCGGGCGCAGCGCTGACAGGCTCTATCGGGGTCGCGGCTTCATTCGGCGCGGCCGTCTGGTTCGCCTGCGCGGGCTGCTCGGTCTGCGTCGGCTGCGGCACAATATCTGTCGCGGGCTGCGTAGGTGCAGGCTGGGGCTGCGACGGTGCGGTAGCGGCCGGCTGTTCCGACGCAGTCGTCGAAGGCGGAAGGGGCGCGGCGGCCGGAGCGCTCGGTGTTGCAGGCTGGGCGGGCTGAACCGCTTCCGTTTGCGGCGTGGGCTGCGTCTGGGCTTCCGGCGCCGTCTGAGCGAAAACCGCGCCGGCGCTTAAGCCGGCCAGCAAGGTGACAGCCATGGCAAGAGAGAGATGCCGTGTTGTGTTTGCCCTGTTGAAAGATGCGGAAGAAGTTGAGGTCTCAGCTGACATAATTTTTATCCCGGATTTCCGTCGATGAACTCATCCGCAGATTGGCCGGTTCCTGAAAACCGGGGCCATGAACGGATACCGTCGCGAAAGCTTGACGTTCCGATAATAAACCTGAGTTCTTTTGACAACTATTATATTGCCAAAAGACGACCCGTAAACTCTTCTTTACAAAAAATTGACCGATCGACGGTCTTCAGCTGTTCTGTGACGGTGAAAACTGCGCAACGAGCGCATGTCGATCGCCGGGATAAGTGACCCGAACGCGGGTTATGTAGTCCGTCCCATGCCAGGTCCGCCGATCGATGACCAGACAGGCCGCACCGGAAGCGATACCCAGCGCCATCGCATTTTTACGGTCGGCGGAAACGGCGCTGATACGATGTTCGGCAGCGCTCCAGGGCACCATCTTCAGCAGCCAAGTTCCTGGCCCGACCTGCGAAAAATCCGCAAATTCCGCCTCTGGAACGGCGGTTGTATTGATGATGCGCTCTTCAAGGCAAAAGGGAACGCCGCCGGCAAAATGCGTGCAGGTGAGTTGCAGAACCGGGGCATCGGCCGCAAGGGCCATGGCTGCGCCGTCTTTTTCCCCTGCAGGGCGCAGATGTCGCTTGTCGAGACGATAACCGTAAACGAGACCGAGCGCCTGCACCTCCCGTTCAATGTCATGGATCTCCAGCACGGCTGATTGCGCATGGGGCTGACGAACGAAAGTGCCGAGACGCCGGCGTCTTTCAATCAGGCCTCGCTGCACCAGTTCGCCGAGAGCCTTGTTCACCGTCATGCGCGAACAGGCATATTGCCGGGTCATCTCGTGTTCGAAGGGAATACGGTATCCCGGCGGCCATTCGCCCGACATGATGTGGCGCTCGACATCATTGCGGATGCGCTCGTGCAGCGATTTCTCCTGAAGATCGGCGCCTGTGCTCCTCATCCCGATACTTCCATCCTCCCCTTTTGCTGGATCAACTATCCATGGGCAGCGGCGGCAATCGCCTCGCTGCGTATTTCCTCCGTAAGCTTGGCGCGCAGCTCAGAAAATTCCGGGCTGGCCTTCACGGTGTAGTGGCGCGGATGCGGCAGGTCGACCGGAGTGATGGACTTGATGCGGCCCGGCCTTGCGGACATTGTCACCACACGCGACGCCATGAAGACCGCCTCCTCGATATCATGGGTGACGAAAATGACCGTCTTCTGCTCCCGCTCCCAGATGCCGAGCAACAATTCCTGCATCAGCCCGCGCGTCTGGTTGTCGAGAGCGCCGAAAGGCTCATCGAGCAGCAGGATTTTCGGGCCGTTCGCCAGAGCGCGGGCGATCGCCGTTCTCTGCTGCATGCCGCCGGACAATTGTTTCGGCCAATGGTTTTCGAAGCCGCGCAGGCCGACCTTGTCGATATAGCTATCGACGATCTCCCACTTCTCCTTCTCGGCCACGCCGCGCTCACGAAGGCCGAAAGCAACGTTTTCGCGGATCGTCAGCCAGGGAAACAGCGTGTAGGACTGGAACACCATGCCGCGATCCGCCCCCGGGCCCGTCACCGCCTTGCCCGACAACAATACCTCGCCCGTTGTCGGACGGTCGAGACCGGCGATGATGCGCAGCAGGGTTGATTTCCCGCATCCCGACGGGCCGAGGATGGTGACGAAATCATTGCGGGGGATTTCCAGATTCGTCGGCTGCAAGGCCAGCGTCGGCTGCCCGCCCTGAACGCCGGGAAAGGTGCGGCTGACGCCCTTGATAACGAGTTCGCTCATCAGGCAAGCCTCCAGGCGAAAAGCTTCCGGTTCAGCGATTTGAATGCAAAATCCGAAATAAGGCCAATAATGCCGATGACGATGATGCCGAAGATGATCTGGCCGGTCGCCATCAGCGCCTGGCTGTTGATGATCATATAACCGATACCCGAGGATGCGCCGATCAGTTCCGCCACGATGACATAGGTCCAGGCCCAGCCGAGAACGAGGCGGAGGATTTCGGCAATATCGGGCGCATTGGCGGGAATGAGGACACGACGCACCACGCCCCGGTCCTTCGCGCCCAGCGTATAGGCTGCCTCCACCAGATCCCGTCGCGTGCCGGCGACAGCCACGGCCACCATCAGGATAATCTGGAACACTGCACCGATGAAAATCACCAGCAGCTTCTGCATCTCGCCGATACCGGCCCAGAGAATGAGGAGCGGCACGAAGGCGGAAGCCGGCAGATAGCGTGCGAAGGAGACGAAGGGTTCAAGCAGCGCCTCGATGGGCTTATAAGCTCCCATGGCGATGCCAACCGGCACGGCAATGAGCGACGCCAGCACGAAACCACCCACCACGCGCCAGATCGTCATGCCGATATCGCTGGCAAACCCCTGATCGGTCAGAAGATAGATGCCGTCCTTCAGCATGGTAATGGGGTCGGCCAGAAAGGTTGGCGACACGAAGCCGCCCAGCGTGGCAAAGCCCCAGGCGGAGAAAAACAGCACGAAGAACAGGATGCCGAGGATAATCCTCGTACTGTTCTTTATGGGTTGAAGAGGTTGCATCTGTCGCCTGTCTAAAAAACCGGCGCGGCATTTTCGCCGCGCCATCAGAGCGCCGTGCGCCTGTCGTGATGCACAAATCGACGCTCTCACTTATCTTTGGCCGCAATATTCCCCGCTGGGAATGCGGCCGCCTTTTTCTGTCACTTGATGAAGGAAGTATCCGCGAGTGTCGAAAGATCGGGTTTCGACTTTATCACGCCGATTTCCAGAAGCAGATCAGCCGATTTTTCAGAGAAGGTCTTGAACTCACCCTCGAAAAATTTCTGGTTGGCGGCCTTGTCCTGCCATTCGAGGAACTTTGCCGAAGCGGCAAAGGCCTCGCCCGCCTGCTTCACATCCGCTCCCATTGTCTCATAGGACTTTTCAGGGTCGGACTTGATGAGGTCGAGAGCCTGGAAATAGCTATCCGCCAGGGCTTTCGCCGCCTGCGGATTGGCCTTCAGGAAATCCGGCGTGCAGCCAAACGTATCCATGACGGCGGGGTAATCCAGCGTCGTCGCGAGAATCTTGCCCTTATCGGGGGCGGCGCGCACGGTGGAGAGATAGGGCTCATAGGTCATGGCCGCATCGTTCTGACCGGCGACAAATGCCTGCGCGGCCGGTCCCGGCTCAAGGTTGACGACCTTGACGTCTTTGAGCGTCAGGCCATTCTCCTTGAGAATCCAGGCAAGGAAGAAATAGGGCGACGTGCCCGGCGCAGACGCTGCAACCGTCTTGCCCTTGAGATCCGCAATCTTGGACACGTCGCTACGCACGGCAATGCCATCGGCGCCGTGCGATTTATCCATCTGGAAAATCTGCGTGGATTTCACACCATTGGCATTCCAGGCGATCCATGTCTCCACCGTGGTGGCGGCGCACTGGATATCACCTGATGCAAGGGCAAGATGGCGGCTCGCCTGCGGTATCTTCTTGATATCGACCTTCAGGCCGTTCTTTTCAAAAATGCCGGCCTGCTTTGCAAGTGTCAGCGGCGCAAAACCGGTCCAGCCGGACATGCCGATCGTTACCGACGTCTCGGCATAGGCGGAAGCGGATGACACGAGCGCTGCAATAGTGGCGAGAACCCACGTTTTTTTCATGATCTGAACCCCTTTTGATTTATTTTTGTGCGATGTTGTTTTTCGCTTTATTTGAGGCATGGTAGGCAGGGATTTTGTATTTGTCTAGACAAAATAGCCGCTCCCGAGCGCCTCCAGAACGATTGCAAACACACCGCCCGGCATTCTACACATAGGATAACACGGCCCGTGCACGGGTATGTTGTTTTTCCATACCGAGCTTTTCCATGACCAGACAAAGACGTCGCAGTATCATCAGGGCAAGGCGGACCGGAACCGGAATTGCGCTGGTTGCCGCCATCTCCTTCATCGCCGGCATGACGGACGCGGTGGGCCTGCATATTTCAGGCGACTTCGTGTCCTTCATGACGGGCAATACCACGCGCGCCGCAGTCTCAATGGAGGCCGGTCTCTATTCCCATGCCGCAAAACTGCTTTTCGCGATCATCGCCTTCGTGGCGGGCAATGCCGGCGGCATCGTGGTAGCGCATAAGTTCGACCGGCGCATCTTTGCCGTTCTGATGGCGGTGGGATCGCTGGTGGTCATTGCCGCACTGCTCGGTGGTGAAGCTTCCGCTCTCGTGCAATTTTATTGCGTCGTTTTCGCCATGGGAATGGTCAACGCCGCCGTCGAGCATATAGAGGGGCTGCCGATCGGCCTTACCTATGTGACCGGCGCGCTTTCCCGCTTCGGGCGTGGCATTGGCCGTTTTCTTCTCGGCGAACGGAGCCTCGACTGGGGCATTCAGATCGTGCCCTGGCTTGGCATGATCAGCGGCGCGATCTGTGGAGCGGTTCTTGCCGCCACGCTGCAGTCCAATGCCCTGTGGGTGGTTGCGGCCACGGTTTTCGCCGTCGCCATCGCCACCCTCATCATTCCGCGCTCGCTTCGGCAGCGCTACAATCAAAGGGTCAAAATCCGGCGGATTACGCCCTGAAGATCGTCGCCGTCACTTTCGCGAAATGGTAACGAATTTCGTGCCGCGCACCCGCACCGTCATCAGGCAGGGTTCCTTGTCGGTACGCTCGCAATAACGCGGATGCATCTTCAGCACGAAAACCATGTTGCCGAAACGCTTGATGAAATCATAACCGTAAATCCGGGCCGTAGCGATCATCAGATAACCGCCCTCTTTCACCTGGACGTAAAAATTATAGGGGCATCCCTCGTCATCGCAGGCACGGCCTTTTTCACCATCGCAATCGAGAACGCCATGATTGACGACGGCATCCATCAGCCCGTCATTGTTGATATCCAGCCGCGTGACGAAATCGTCGCCGAAGGCCGCCACCTTGCACTCGTTGCGGAAATGGTCCTTTTCATAAATCTCGGGGTCACTCACCAGCTGCTGCTGCGCCGATAGCGTCACCGGAAACGTCAAGAGAACCAGCGCCTGAAGAGCGGCAACGAGAGCGATTCGCACGGCATTTTCCTTTGCATCCGTTTCGGTTATGGATGTTGCGATCATCCGGGCGGCCAGCCTAGAGTTTAGTGCTTGCGCGACACTGACGTGTTCGCAGCCCGTGTTTCCGGGGGGAACCTTTTCATGACGCTTCTGGGTTTTCTCGATTATGCCGGCGTCGCCGTCTTTGCCGCAACCGGCGCGCTCGCCGCCTCGCGCAAGCAGCTCGACCTGATCGGCTTCCTGTTTTTCGCAGCCGCGACCGGCATCGGCGGCGGCACGGTGCGTGATCTCGTGCTGGGCAGGACGCCAGTGTTCTGGGTGATAAACCCTACCTATATCCTCGTCTGCGTCTCGGTGGCGGTGCTGCTGTTCTTTACCGCGCATCTGTTCGAATCCCGCTACCGGGTTTTGATCTGGCTCGATGCGCTCGGCCTGTCCGCTTATTGTGTGATGGGAGCAGCCAAGGGGCTTGCGGCCAGCGGCTCAGCAACCGTTGCCATCGTTACCGGCGTTTTGACGGCGACATTCGGTGGTGTGTTGCGCGATGTTCTCGCCGGGGAGCCTTCCGTTCTCCTGCGCCCGGAAATCTACATCACCTGCGCGCTTCTGGGCTCCTCCACCTTCATTGTCGTCTATTTTTTCGGCGCACCGCTTTATGCCGCATCAGCGGCGGGTTTCCTGACGGCATTTGGCATCCGGTCCGGTGCATTGATCTTCGGCTGGACTTTCCCGCCCTACAAGGCCAAGCCAGGCAGGCGGCCGGAGGATGTCATGAAGTGACATATAGAATGACTGCTGAAAACAGAAATGGCGCCCATGGGCGCCATTTTCACATCCGCTATCGGACAAAGAGCTTCAGCCACGCTTGCGGCGAAGGCGGATGACCACGTCCACATGGGCGATTTCCATGCCTTCGGGTGCTTCCGGCAGATTGTCGATCTGGAGATTGTTGACAGGAATATCGAGAACCTCGTTCTCGCCTTCCACGAAGAAGTGGTGGTGATCGGACACGTTGGTGTCGAAATAGGTGCGGGCACCTTCCACAGCGAGAACGCGGATGAGACCGGCTTCGGTGAACTGGTGCAGCGTGTTGTAAACCGTGGCGAGAGAAACGGGCACACCGGCGGTGACCGCCTCATCATGCAGTTCCTCGACCGTCAGGTGGCGATCACCCTTTGCGAAGAGAAGATCACCCAAAGCCACACGCTGCCGCGTGGGGCGCAGCCCCGAGCGCCGCAGCCTTGTTCCGATATCCAATGTGGCGTCAAATGCCATGCAATCCCATTCCGAGCACAGGAGTAAAACTCATCAATTGCATTAGCATATATCTTTTGCAGCGAGCGCTTTCAATAGTTTCAGCGCCGTCAGGCGCGGCAAATGGCGGCAAACCGGCCATTCTTGCAAATTTCCTCTGGTTCCAGCCGGATGGTTCCTGTATGCGGACGGCATATTGAGGTAATGACTTCTGCAAAGAAGGTTCGAAGACAAAGAATGACGCCCGAGCGGCCTCTGCCCTTGCAGCGCTTCATTTTGAACCTAACTTGCTCTAGTGAAGTCGATCAACACCAGTAACTGGGGAAGTGAAAGCGGTATGGCAACGAGGCAATCAAGTTACAATTATGAGGAGATCCTGTCCTGCGGTCGCGGCGAATTGTTCGGCCCGGGAAATGCACAGCTCCCATTGCCCCCCATGCTCATGGTCCATCGCATTACTGAAATTTCCGAAACCGGCGGCGCCTTCGACAAGGGTTTCATCCGTGCCGAATACGATGTCAGCCCCGACGACTGGTATTTCCCCTGCCACTTTCAGGGCAACCCGATCATGCCGGGCTGCCTCGGCCTCGACGGCATGTGGCAGCTGACGGGTTTCTTCCTTGGCTGGCTGGGCGAAGAAGGCCGCGGCATGGCGCTTTCAACCGGCGAAGTGAAATTCAAGGGCATGGTTCGCCCTCACACGAAGCTTCTTCAATATGGTATTGATTTCAAGCGCGTGATGCGCGGCCGTCTGGTGCTCGGCACCGCCGACGGCTGGCTGAAGGCGGACGGCGAAACCATTTATCAGGCGACGGACCTGCGTGTAGGCCTGTCGAAGGAAAAGGCTGCCTGAGGCAGACGGAATAGTCCTGACAAACGCCGGGCGGCTTCGGTCGTCCAGCCGAAATCTTAAGAAAAGGTCCCTTTCATGAGACGAGTTGTTGTCACCGGCCTCGGTATTGTTTCTTCCATCGGCGGTGATGCCGCTGAAGTCACCGCATCCCTGCGCAATGCCAAATCCGGCATTTCATTCTCGCCGGATTTTGCCGAACACGGTTTCAAATGCCAGGTCTGGGGCAAGCCGTCTCTCGACCCGACCGATCTGGTCGACCGCCGCGCCATGCGCTTCCTGTCGCAGGGTGGCGCGTGGAACCATGTGGCCATGAAGCAGGCGATCGCCGATTCCGGTCTCGAAGAGAGCGATATCAGCGGCAATGAGCGCACCGGCATCATCATGGGTTCGGGCGGTCCTTCCACCCGCACCATCGTTGAAGCCGCCGATATCACGTTGAAGAACAACAGCCCGAAGCGCATCGGCCCCTTCGCCGTGCCGAAGGCCATGTCCTCCACAGCCTCCGCGACGCTCGCCACCTGGTTCAAGATCCACGGCGTCAACTATTCCATCTCGTCGGCCTGCTCCACCTCGGCGCATTGCATCGGCAACGCCGCTGAAATGATCCAGTGGGGCAAGCAGGACGTGATGTTTGCGGGCGGCCATGAGGATCTCGACTGGTCCATGTCCAACCTCTTCGACGCCATGGGCGCCATGTCGTCCAAATATAACGAGACGCCGGACGTTGCCTCGCGCGCCTATGACGTCAACCGTGACGGTTTCGTGATTGCCGGCGGTGCGGGCGTTCTGGTTCTCGAAGAACTGGAACATGCAAAGGCGCGCGGCGCGAAAATCTACGCCGAAATCGTCGGTTATGGCGCAACCTCAGACGGTTACGACATGGTGGCCCCTTCCGGCGAGGGCGCGATCCGCTGCATGCGTCAGGCCCTTTCCACCGTCAAGGGCGATATCGACTACATCAACACCCACGGCACCTCGACGCCGGTTGGCGACAGCAAGGAAATCGGCGCGATCCGGGAAGTCTTCGGCGACAAGATCCCGCATATCCAGTCGACCAAGTCCCTCACCGGCCACTCGCTGGGCGCTGCGGGCGTGCAGGAATCGATCTACGGCCTGTTGATGATGCAGGAACGCTTCATCGGCGAAAGCGCGCATATTTCCGAACTCGATCCCGAATTTGCGGGCGTTCCGATCGTTCGCAGCCGCATCGACAACGCCAAGATCGACACCATCCTTTCCAACTCCTTCGGCTTCGGCGGCACCAACGCCACGCTCGTCTTCCAGCGTCATAACGGATAATTGCCAATGAACGGCATCATGCAGGGTAAACGCGGCCTCATCATGGGCGTCGCAAACAATCACTCGATCGCCTGGGGTATCTCCAAGGCGCTTGCGGCGCAGGGCGCGGAACTCGCCTTCACCTATCAGGGCGAAGCGCTCGGCAAGCGTGTGAAACCGCTCGCCTCCGAACTCGGCTCCGATTTCATCGTACCTTGCGACGTCGAGGATATCGCCTCGGTCGACGCCCTGTTTGCAACGATCCGCGAAAAATGGGGCTCGCTGGATTTCATCGTTCACGCCATCGGCTTTTCCGACAAGAATGAGTTGAAGGGTCTCTACGCGGATACGACGCGGGAGAACTTCAGCCGCACCATGGTCATTTCCTGTTTCTCCTTCACGGAAATCGCCAAGCGCGCCGCCGAACTGATGACGAACGGCGGCTCTATGCTCACACTGACCTACAATGGTTCGCAGCGCGTCATTCCGAACTACAACGTCATGGGCGTCGCCAAGGCGGCGCTTGAGGCCTCCGTTCGCTATCTCGCCGCGGATTACGGTCCGCGCGATATCCGCGTCAACGCCATCTCGGCTGGGCCGGTGCGTACACTGGCGGGCGCCGGCATCTCGGATGCGCGGGCGATCTACGCATGGAACCAGAAAAACGCGCCGCTTCGGCGGACGGCGGATATCGATGATATCGGCGGATCGGCACTTTACCTGCTGTCCAGTCTGTCGCGCGGTGTTACCGGCGAGTGCCACTATGTCGACTGCGGTTATAACATCACCTCCACGCCGACGCTGGAGGTTCTCTCCAGAGCGGATGCGGAATAATCGCTCATTTTAAGTTTCGACAAGAGCCCGGCCATGTGCCGGGCTTTTATATTGCGGGTCGTATCAATTTCGGAAATCACTAAAGTATAATTCATTGGAGTAACTGAATTTAAACATCGGGGTGGTTATGGTCCGCAACAAATTCAACGGTTGCGCTTGCCGCATATTCTTAGAGATAGACACCACCTCATGCGACTGGCCAGACTGAAGCCATTGCTGGAAAAATTCGGAGTCTCGCGCGACGGGACAGCGGCCATCGAGTTCGCAATCCTCGCCATCCCCTATTTTCTTGTTGTTTTTGCGATCATCGAAACCTTCATCGCCATGATGGCTGAACAGGTGGTCGTCAACGCCACTGAAAACATGGCCCGGCGTCTGAGGACCGGACAGATAAGCAGTTCGATTTCCAAGGAAGATTTCCGAAGAAACTTCTGCAATGAAGTCTCTGTGATGATCACCTGCGCGGCAGATGAGATCCAAAAAGAACAGAAACTTTATGTCGACCTGCGCTCCTTCACCACCTTCAAGGATATCCCGACCAAGATACCCCTGAAAGCCTATGGCGAATATTACGACCTCGACACGGCGCAATTCGGCTTCAAGCCGGGCGGACCTGAGACCATTAACATGTTGCGCGTCTATTATCGCTGGCGTGTGGTCGCCGATATCATCCGGCCATACCTGACCAAAGTACGTCCGGCCGACGGATCGATGCCCTCACATTTCCTTATCGTCGCGACAAGTGCGTTCATGAACGAGAAATACATCACGAGCGGGGGCTTATGATGGCGGGACTGATATCCGGTGCAGCAAACAGCAAGCGGCGCTTGATGGCGCTCGTTTCGCGCTTTGCCAAAGACAAGCGCGGCGTGGGCGCGGTGGAGTTCGCGATCCTCTTTCCGATATTGCTCGCGCTTTATCTGACCTCGTTCGAATTGACGATCGGCTATAACACGTACAAGCGCGCGAGCAGCGCCACTGCCACGATCAACGACCTGATATCGAAAACAGGTTCTGTCGACAAAGCCTATCTTACAGGCATGCAGGATGTTGCAGCCGCAGTGTTTGCGCCCTACAGCACAAAGGGTCTGCAACTGAAGATCAGCGGCATCAAGATCGACGCGCAAAAACAGGCGAAAATTACCTGGTCTTGGGATGAGAAGAATCTGAGACCCTATGCGGTGGGGTCACTGGTCACCGTTCCAACCCGCCTGCTGCAGGAAAACACCTTTCTCATCCATGTCGAACTTTCCATCCCGCATGAATTGCTGATGTTCATGCCCGACGTCACCTCCTCCGGAGTGAAATCAATCACGATCGGTCGTGACTACTTCTTCAAGCAACGTGACGCCGAGACCGCCTGCACCAATTGCTGAGCCAATCAGCGCTCTGAGGGCGGCCTCCTTATAAACGAAGCCTAATAGACATCGCGCAGATAGCGTTTTTCGCGCTTCATCCGGTTCACATAATCGCTTGATGCCTCAGTGGAAATGCCAGCCTCATCGCTGATGATGTCGTGCAGAGTATCATCGACATCTTTCGCCATGCGGGTCGCATCGCCGCACACGTAGAAATAACCGCCCTCTTCAAGCCATTGATAGAGCGCCTTGCCATTCTGCCGCATGCGGGTCTGGACATAGATCTTCTCCGCCTGGTCTCGCGAAAAGGCGAGGTCGAGACGGGTCAGCACACCTTCGCGGCTCATGTCGGCAAGTTCATTTTCATAGATGAAGTCCGACTGCCGGTGCTGATCACCGAAAAACAGCCAGTTCTTGCCCTTGGCGCCGCGCGCCTGCCGTTCCTGCAAAAATGCCCGGAAGGGCGCGATACCCGTGCCCGGTCCCACCATGATAACAGGCGCATCATTGTCCTGCGGCACACGGAATGACTTGTTCGGCGAGACGAAAATTCCGGCATTCCGCCCAGCCTCCACCCGGTCGGCGAGATAGGTGGAGCACACGCCGCCACGCTCACGGCCCTCGGCTCGATAACGAACGCTGGCAATCGTCAGATGCACACTCTTTTTCGCAACCAGGGGGCTGGAAGAGATGGAATAGGCCCGGTGCTGCAGCGGCTTCAGGAACGTCAAGAATTCGGCGACATCAAATAGCGGCTTTCCGCCGAGATTGATGAGATCGAGAATATCCTTGCTCCAGAGAAAGGTCGCCAGCTGTTCCCTGTCTCCGTTTGCTATGACGTGGTTGAGTTCTTCATGCCCCGCACGCTTGCCGATTTCGGCAACCAGTTCGCGCGAGGGAGTCGATATCTCGAACATGTTGAGAAGCGCATCACCAACCGGCCGGTCCAGCCCGGCCACTTCGCTGTCTGCAGCTGCTCCGAAATGTTCGAGTAGCGCGCCGGCAAGTTTCGGGTCGTTGAGGGGTAGGACGCCCAGAGCATCACCCGCCTCATAGCCGAGGCCGCTTTCGCCGAGATCGAATTCGTAGTGACGAATCTCCTTGGACGAACCGGAGCCGGACAGGCGGCGATTGACGCTCACCCCGGCCGAATAGGGATTCTTGCGGTTCCAGCCCTGTTTTGCCGGCACGGTCGGTTCGGCGGCATCGGCCATGACAGCTGGCGCATTGCCGCCATCGACAGCAAGCGCAAGCGGCAGGGCCTCTCCGATCCATGCCGCGGCCGCATCCTCGAAGTCGATATCGCAGTCGATACGCGTCTTCATCCGCTTGCCGCCAAGTTGCTCGAACCGCATATCGATGAGCTTGCCCGCCTGGCAGAAGCCGTCATAACCGGTATCGCCGAGCGCAAGGACGGCAAAATTCATCTCGTCCAGACGCGGCGCGCTGTCAGCGGCGAGCGCTTCCCAGAAAAGCTGGGCATTGTCAGGCATTTCACCTTCGCCGTAAGTCGAGGTGACGACGATGACCCGCTTCATGACACTGAGACCGTCCATCGAGACATCATCCAGCGCAGCCACCACCGGCCGCATGCCCTGCGCACGCGCTACGGCGGCGATATCCATCGCTAAGGCCTCGGCATTGCCAGTCTGTGTGCCGAAGAGAATATTCAGCACGCTCGTCGCCGCCTTCGGGGCAGCGGCGGCAACAGATGTTTCCAGACCTATGGCGGCGCGGGAATGGAGCCCGGCCAGAAAACCGGAAAGCCATGCGCGCTGATCACCATTGAAGGGCGCATCTTCGGGAATATAAGGTATCTTCATCATGCTGCCCTGTGGCTGGATGCAATGGCGAGGTCGGGAATGGCGCGGGCCGCGAAAAGCTCCTCGAAGCCCGGCAGGCGGCCGATCTTCTCGATGTTTTTCCGGTTCTGCTTGATGATCCAGCCATAGGTGCCGGGACTGTCCACCGACCAGATGTTGCGGCGCGCCAGCGCCTGCTTGTAATCGTCGAGCCGCTTGGCGGCGATCATCACCGCAAGCTGTTCGTCGCTATGGTCGGAAAGCGCCTCGCGCGCATATTTCAGCAGCCGCTGCATCAGCGCATAATCTTCCGTGAGGATGAGATTGCGCACGGCTTTTTCGACGGCGGGATCAGAAGGGCCGGATGCCAGCGGCAACCGTTGCAGGGCGATGGCCTGCGCCATGCTCAACACCGTGTAGTTGTTGAGAAGCGCATACATGTCCTCCGTGTCCGTCTCGCCATAACCCGGTACGGTTCCGTTCAAAACGGCCCTACGGTCGCGGTAAGCCAGCTTGAACTTCCGCACCTGATGGGCGGCAAGCGCAGATGCCAGTTCCTCCAGCAGCTCCTTGCGGGGCTTCGCCTTCAGAATTTCATCGCTGTCCTGATAAAGCAGCAGGGCGCGCGGCATGCCATAGACGAAATTGTGCTGTTCGCTCTCCCAGTTTTCCAGAAGCCATGCGGCCTTGGCCGAGCCGGTCTCCGCGACATGCCAGGTCAAAAGCTGGTGGACGGCCTGATTGTGGATCGCGGCCTGTTCGTCCTCACCGGTGATCGAACCGAGAAGAATCGAATCGTGGCTGACCTTCTTCAGCAGATCGCCATAGGGATCATACTGATAGACGAAACCGCCGCTCATGCCGTTGCCGAAACCCTTGCCGAAACTGCCGAGGTTGAGGACGGCGCCGTTGGTCATATATTCACAGGCGAAATCGCCCACGCCTTCGACCACGGCGGTCGCGCCGGAGTTACGCACCGCGAAACGGTCGCCCGCCTGACCCTCTACGAAAGTGCGGCCGCCAGTGGCACCGAACAGTGCGAAATTGCCGACCAGCACGTTACCGCCCGTCTCTTCCGAGCCGCCGCCCGGAGAACGCACGACGATGGTGCCGCCGCAGGCGCTTTTGCCGACGCCGTCATTGCAGGTGCCGGTATGGACCATGACCATGCCGTCATTGCAGAAAGCGCCGAAGGATTGCCCGGCCGACCCTGAAGTATCGATGCGCACCGACCCAGCCTCAAGGAACCGGCGGCCACGGCTATCCCGCTTCACCGCCGGAAGCGCATCCGCCTCTTCATCGGAAAGCTCATGGTTCAGCATGCGCTCTATATCGACGGCGAGCTGGCCGCCAACGCTCTTGTTGCAATTATTGAGGAAACGATTGCCGCCAAGCTCGATGTTTTCCCGTCTGCTGTCGATCAGAGCCGAGCGCACGAGTTCGATGAAGGCATCGTCCAGCGCGAAGTCTTTTTCCATATAGACAGGGTTGTCGATCTTCACCTCTTCGACCACGGCAAGCATCGCCCGGAGGTCAAGCTGGCCGACGCTGGCCGGATGATCGAGGAGATGAAGAAGATCGGAACGGCCCCGGGCCTCACGCAGCGAGCGCAGCCCGAGTGCGGCCAGAATCTCGCGCGTTTCATGGGCGATGTTCATGAGATATTGCGCCAGCGCGCGCGGATCGCCGTTGAAAGCTTCCTGATTGGTGGTGAGGCCGGCGGGGCACTTGATGTTGCAGTTCTTCGCCATGACGCATTTCAGCATCATCAGCGCCGTGGTGCCGAACTCGAAACTGTCGCCGCCGAGAAGTGCTGATTTCACCACATCGCTCGCCGTCTGGTGCGCACCGGAGCAACGCAGCAGAACCTTGGCGCGGAGGCCCGTGGCGCAAAGCGCCTGATGCACTTCTGCGATACCGATTTCCGCCGCACGACCGGTATATTTGAGGCTGGTGACGGCCGCAGCCCCCGTGCCGCCGGTATTGCCGGCGACGTTGATGACATCCGCACCCGCCTTGGCGACGCCGACCGCAATCGTGCCGATGCCTTCCGAAGACACGAGCTTGACGATGACGCGCACACGCGCCGCCTTTGCGTCATGGATGAGCTGGGCCAAATCCTCGATCGAATAAGTGTCGTGATGCGGTGGCGGCGAGACAAGCTCGACGCCCGGCGTGCCGCCACGCGCGGCGGCAATTTCGACCGTCACCTTGGGAGACGGTAATTGCCCGCCCTCGCCTGGCTTTGCACCCTGGCCGATCTTGATCTCGATTTCCTCCAGCATCGGATCGGCAAGATAACCGGCCCAGACGCCGAAACGGCCGGAGGCGAACTGCTTGATGCGCGAGGCGCGGATGGTGCCGTAACGGGAAATATGCTCGCCGCCCTCACCCGAATTGGACATGCCGCCGACCATGTTGGTGCCATGCGCCACCGCCTCATGGGCGGCAGCGACCAGCGCGCCATGGCTCATGGCGCCCGATGCTAGGGTCTTGGTGATCTCGCTGGCCTTCTGCACGGCATAAAGCGGAATGCCTGCCGGCGCGGTACGGATGAGAGACAGGTAGGTGAATGCCTCGCCCTTTGCCTGAACCAGCAGCGCGCCGCCTTCCAGCCAATGGCCGGGGATATCCGTTCCGAAGCGGTCGAGCAATGACTGGCCGAGTGCGGCAAGCCGGGCAAGTTCATGACCGTGCGAGCCGGTCAATTGTAGCCGGAACGCACCGTCTCCCGCGCTCTCGCAAAGCAATCCGCGCACCATGAAGCTGTTATTGCCATGCCGGGAAAAGCGACCCATTTCCCGACGGAACTCTTCTGCCGAACCGGCGAATGTCACATCGGCCGGCAACTCCAGAACATCGCGCAGGGCAGCAGGACGGCGCGACCTTTCTTCCGCCATCATGCGGGCGAAGGCGCGATAGCCGGGCGTTACCTCGAAGGCGTCGATCGCCTCCGGGGTCAGCCGGTCGAAGCTATTGTGATAATAGGCCGCATCGTTGAGACCGAAGGCATCCTCCAGCCGGTTGAGCGGCAGGAGGCGCAGCGCCTCTTCATTATCGGTTCCCTTGTCGAAACCGATCTTTTCCTCCGTCATGTCCACGAAGCCGCGCACGGCCGTCGTGCCATAGGAATGGCCGGCCCCTTCGGCGCGCTCCTTGAAAAGACCGAGCAGGGGAATGTCATTTTCACCCTTCACGGACAGCGCCTTCCGGTGCCAGTCAGCCACCGCCTGCGCAATGACGGCGAAATTGACGCCGCCGACCGGCGTCTTCACATTCGGGAAATAACGCTTCAGCACCACGTCGTCGGTATCGAGGAAGTTCGGCTCGAAGAACTCGCCGCCAATATAGCTTTCCGCCGTACACAGCCCGACCTTGCCCATGGTCTTCATCAGCGACTTTTCGGCCGCCTTGGCGAAGCGCTTGAAGGCCTTGTCGGCATCAGCACCGAATTTCTCCTCGGCGCGGAATTGCACGCCGAGCGGATAGACGGCCGAAGCGCCGAAGCCGAGGCTTGCCGCAATGTGATGCGAGGAGGAAAACTGCCCGCTTTCGACGATCAGCGAAACGCGCAGCCGCAGGCCTTCCTCGATCAGCCGCTGATTGATGGCGGAGACGACCATGATCATCGGCAAAGCCGCGCGGCCTGCCGAGACATGCCGGTCGGTGATGATGGCAATGCCGCCTTCCTCAGCCGCAAAAGCCACAACCTCACCGCAGAGGCCGTCGATTGCCTGCCGCAGGGCCGTTTCATTGGCGTGCGCAACGTCGAAGACCGGCGAATAGAGCATTTCGAAACGGCGAAGAGGCGTCTCCGACTGTTCGCGAATACGCAGCATGTCGAGGTGGGTCAGGATCGGCGAGCGCACGACGATTTGGCGGGCCTTCTTCGCGCCGCTGTTCGGCTTTGCGCCGAGAGCCACGCGCAGCGTCATGCCATCGGCCTCACGAATGCTGTCGAGCGGCGGGTTGGTGACCTGCGCGAAGCGTTGCGAGAAATACTTGGCAACCCCGCCTTCCTGATCGGAAAGCGCGTTGATGGCGTTGCCGTAACCCATGGCCGAAATTTTTTCCGCGCCGGAGGCTAACATCGGGTCCATCAGGAACTTGAAGCTTTCCTGATTGTGCGAATAGGCGACGTAGCGCTGATGCCGTTCCAGATCGCCATTGTAACGAAGCGGCGAGCCCTGCTTTTCGGCGGACACTTCTGGTAAATCATCAAGCATTACCCGGGATTCGGACAGCAGCGCCGGATAGTCCCTCCGCGCTGCCAGAAGCTCCAACGCCTCGACGGTGGAAAAGGCGCGACGTTCGGCGTGATCGTAGTAAAGCATGCCGCCCGCCTCGATGCGGCCGCGACGGATGACGCTTTCGGCCGGAAAGGCGATCTGCCCCGCCTCCGACATGACACAGAGATAATCCTCCGTCTCGACGGTGCGCAGCGGGCGCAGGCCGAGGCGATCGAGACGGGCGCCGATGATAGTACCGTCGCCGAAAATCAGCGCGGCCGGGCCGTCATTCTTCTCTTCATAGAGCGAGAAATATTCCAGCATCGCCTTCACGCCGGGCGACAGGGTGTCGTCGTTTTCCCATGCCGGCGGCATCATCGAGACGACGGCGGTGACGAGGTCGAGACCATCCTCCATCACCCGCGCCTGCAAGGTCTGGTCCAGCCGGCAGCTGTCCGACTGGCCCTTGGGCCTGACGATGCTGGCATTCTTCGCCAGCGCCACGGCCGCTTCCGACAGCCGGTTCTTCTTGTCGGTGTTGAGCTCACCATTATGCGCCATCAGGCGGAAAGGCTGCGCCATTGAGGGGTGTGGATCGGTATTGGTTGAAAACCGCGTGTGGAAATACATCGTATGCACTTCATGGCGCGGATCGGTGAGGTCGCAGAAATAGGGCATGACCTCGTGCGAGTTCAGACGCCCTTTGAGCACCTGCGTCCGCGCACTGAGCGACAGCGGATAAAAACCGGTGAGTTCCGGCACCGTATAGGCAAGCGCTTCGATGGCAAGCAGCGCCTTGTGGATGCGCCAGTCGAATTCGACGAGAGTTGCGCATTCCACTGGAGCCGAAAAAACCCATTGCCGGATCGGCAACTGGTAAGGGATGGCAGCCGGGCGGAGGGCCGCGTCATTTACCGGCACATCGCGGACGATGAGAATCGAAAACCCCTGCTGCTGCAGCGCGCTGCCGATAATGCCAACCGCCTGTTCATGGAAAGCTGGGTTCTGCGGCAGGAAAAAATTGCCGACGCCAAACCGGCCGGCCTGCAAGGTATCGTTGCCCGTCAGCTTCTGGAAAAAGGAGAGCGAGATGTCGAGCGACACGCCGGCACCGTCACCGACACCTTCCGCCGACATGCCGCCGCGATGCGGCACGGCACAGAGCGCCTCGTGGCCGCGCTTCAATACATCATGTGTCTGCACGCCATCCTTGCGGGTGATGAAACCGACGCCACAGCTGCTTTTTTCAAAAGCGGCATCGTAAAGGCCGAATTTTTGCTCCGTCACACTCAAGGCACTCTCCTCTCGTTGCGCATTTCGCGCGGCATCACCCTCTTTTCCCGAAATCCGGCGCGGCAACCGGCACTCTGCGGGCGGAGCCGCAGGCGACCTGGCTGCTCCTCTTCTTCTGCTTATCGGCGTTTAATGGCGCGAACGGTCGTTTTGCGGCCGGCAAACGGCGTGGCGGCGATGGCCGCTTTCTCGCAAATAATGATCGTCATCGTTCGCATCGCGTTCCCTGATGGCCGGCTTTCCGGCGGTGAGATACACTGAATTACGTCAGTAGTGCTTACATAATATTTCATGATCGACCGAGTCAAGATTAAAATCGGCCTTGCGCAATAAAAAAACAAAAACGCCGCGAAATCCGACAGGATTCCGCGGCGCGATGGCTGCAGGGATTTTTAAATTGCCGAGATCACTCAGACGGCATGTCCAGCGTACGGCTGAACCAGAGGGCAATCAGGGTACAAAGAGCGCCCGACATCAGATAGATGCCAACCGCGAAAAGGCCGAATTTGGACGAAAATCCGAGTGCGACAAGCGGTGCGAAACCAGCGCCGATCAGCCAGGAAATATCCGAGGTGAGCGATGCGCCGGTATAGCGGTATTCACGGCTGAAGCGGGAGGCGAGCGCACCACCCGCCTGACCGAAGGACAGACCCAGCAACGAGAAGCCGATCAACACGAACAGATAGCGACCGATATCGCCCGAACTCAGGAGAACGGGGGCCACGAGGCTGAAGAGCCCGATCAGCACCGCCGCGACAGCCAGGAGCTTCCGCCGGCCGATCCTGTCGGCCAGTATGCCTGAAACCACGATCATGCCGCCGGCGATGATGGCGCTGACGAATTGCACGAACAGAAAATCCGAGACACGCTGGCTGGTGTTGAGCGAAACCCAGCTCAGCGGAAAGACCGTGACGAGATGGAAGAGCGCAAAGCTCGCCAGCGGCACGAAGGCACCCGTGGCGACCACCGGAAACTGCGAACGCAGCATCTTGAACATGGGGCGCGGCTCCAGCTCATGCTGTTCAAGCATGGCCTGGAATTCCGGCGTCACGATCATGCGAAGACGGGCAAAGAGCGCGAGCACATTGAGCGCCAGCGCCACAAAGAACGGGAAACGCCAGCCCCAGGCGAGGAATTCCGCATTGGAAAGCTGCGTCACGAACACGATGAAGAAAGCGCTGGCGAGACCGAAACCCATGGCCGCGCCAATTTGCGGCATCATGGCGTACCAGCCGCGCTGCTTCGGCGGTGCATTCATGGCGAGCAATGAGACGAGACCATCCCATGCGCCGCCAAGTCCAAGGCCCTGGCCGATACGGAATACCGCCAGAAGACAGGGGGCAAGCATGCCCGCTTCCGCATAGGACGGAAGAAAGCTGATCGCCATGGTGGAACCACAGAGCGTGAAGAGGGCGGCCATCAGCTTCACGGCGCGTCCGAATTTGCGGTCGATCTGGAGGAAGATCAGCGAGCCGATCGGCCTTGCGATAAAGGCCAATGAGAAAACCGCGAAGGAATAGAGCGTGGCCGTCAGCGGATCGACGAAGGAAAAGAAGACATGCGGGAAAACGAGCGCGGAGGCGATGGCATAGATGAAAAAGTCAAAAAACTCCGTCATTCTCGCGAGAATGACTGCAATCGTGATGCGATCCGGATCGACCTTGACGGGACCGGCCCCATGTCCGTTCGCTTCCGGCGCCTGCCCAAAGGATGGAGCAGCATTCGTATAACTCATAATATCCCTCCTGCGTCATGGACGAACCATTTCCTGTAAGGCCCCGGCTCCTCTTCCGTTGCGTTACGATGCGGCGGATTGTCACACGCACCCTACGTAACGTCAATTGAAGTTTGGCAATAAAGGGTTGCCCAGTCAGCCGACCATGCGATAATGCACGCGCTCCGTCCTCAAACGCAGCTCTGCCCGAGACATGGTGCATCGCGAAGGTTTCGCTGCACCGCGACAATATACCTCATTTGAAAAATGATGTTCGGCAATTATTCGCGGCATAATCCAAACTGTACGAGTTCAAAGAACGTGCGCACGATCAAAAAAATCCTATCCGCCCTTCTGGCAATCCCGGCTCTGCTGCTTCTCAGCGGCTGTAACCTCGTGGTGATGAACCCTTCGGGCGATGTCGCCATCCAGCAGCGCGACCTCATCATCACGTCTACGGTTCTGATGCTGCTCATCATCGTCCCGGTCATTGCCCTGACGCTGTTCTTCGCATGGAAGTATCGCGAATCGGGGAAAGCCGAGGATTATGATCCCGAGTGGCACCACTCCACGCGCCTTGAAATGGTGATCTGGTCGGCTCCGGTCGCCATCATCCTGATGCTCGGCACCGTGACCTGGATTTCCACCCACCGTCTCGACCCCTACCGCCCGCTGGAACGTATCGATGAGAACCGCCAGGTGACCGCCGACATCAAGCCGATTACCGTCGAAGTGGTGGCCATGGATTGGAAGTGGCTGTTCTTCTACCCCGAACTTGGCATCGGCAGCGTCAATGAATTCGCCGCTCCGGTCGATGTTCCGATCAATTTCAAGATCACCGGCACGACCGCGATGAACTCCTTCTTCGTTCCAGCGCTCGCCGGCCAGATCTACGCCATGGGCGGCATGCAGACCAAGCTGCACGCGGTCATCAACAAGGAAGGCGTTTATGACGGCTTCTCGGCCAACTTCTCCGGCCCCGGCTTCTCCCACATGCGCTTCAAGTTCCATGGTCTGAGCCAGCAGGGCTTCGACCAGTGGGTTGCGAAGGCGAAGGAAGGCGGCAAGGGCTTCGGCCGGCAGGAATATCTGGAATTCGCCAAGCCTTCCGAGCGTGAGCCCGTGCAATATTTCGCTTCGGTCGATCCGGAACTCTACAGCGCCATCCTCAACCGCTGCGTCGAACCGAACAAGCTCTGCATGCGCGACATGATGCATATCGACGCCAATGGCGGCGGCGGCAAGGAAGGTATCGACATCGCCAAGGCGCTGAACTCGGTCGTTTGCACACCGCTTGCGCCTTATGGCGTCGCCAGCGGTCCTCAATCCACTCCGGCTGCCATCGAAGGTCAGACTTTCGAGCCTGCGGCGCTGCCGGAAAAGAAACAAGTCGCTGGCTGACGGATACGTCCCGGCATTATGCGGCGCGGCCAATGGCTGCGCCGATCTTATGTCTTAGAATCGCAAGAGGCTAAAAATGATCGTCAATTCCGATCAAACGTCGTTCCTGTTCGGGAAGCTGACATGGGAGTCCATCCCGCTTCACGAGCCCATTCTTGTCGCGACTTTCGCGGCCGTGGCTCTGGGCGGTATCGCCGTCGTCGGCGCCCTCACCTATTTCCGCCTGTGGGGCTATCTCTGGAACGAATGGTTCACGAGCATCGATCACAAGAAGATCGGTATCATGTACATCATTCTGGCGCTGGTCATGCTCTTGCGCGGCTTCGCCGACGCGATCATGATGCGCGTTCAGCAGGCGATCGCGTCGGGCGGATCGGAAGGTTACCTTCCGCCCCACCATTACGACCAGATTTTCACGGCCCATGGCGTCATCATGATCTTCTTCATGGCCATGCCGATGATCACGGGTCTCATGAACTTCGTCGTGCCGCTGCAGATCGGCGCCCGCGACGTTTCGTTCCCCTTCCTCAACAATTTCTCCTTCTGGATGACCACGGCCGGCGCCGTCATCACCATGATCTCGCTGTTCATCGGTGAATATGCGCAGACCGGCTGGCTCGCCTATCCGCCGCTTTCCGGCATCGACGGCAGTCCGGGTGTGGGTGTGGACTATTACATCTGGGGTCTGCAGATCGCCGGTGTGGGAACGACGCTTTCGGGCATCAACCTGATCGTGACGATCATCAAGATGCGCGCCCCTGGCATGACCATGATGCGCCTGCCGATCTTCGTCTGGACGTCTCTGTGTTCGAACATCCTGATCGTGGCTTCGTTCCCGATCCTGACCGGCACGCTCGCCCTTCTGACCCTTGACCGTTACGTTGGCACCAATTTCTTCACCAACGATCTCGGCGGCAATCCGATGATGTATGTCAACCTCATCTGGATCTGGGGCCATCCCGAAGTTTACATCCTGGTGCTGCCGGCTTTTGGCGTCTTCTCGGAAATCGTTTCGACCTTCTCCAACAAGCGTCTCTTTGGTTATGCCTCGATGGTTTACGCTACGGGCGTCATCACCATCCTCGCTTATATCGTGTGGCTGCACCACTTCTTCACCATGGGTTCCGGCGCAAGCGTCAACGCTTTCTTCGGCATCACCACGATGATCATCTCGATCCCGACGGGTGCGAAGATCTTCAACTGGCTCTTCACCATGTATAAGGGCCGCATCAAGTTCGATGTTCCGATGCTGTGGACGATCGGCTTCATGATCACCTTCGTCATCGGCGGCATGACCGGCGTTCTTCTCGCCGTTCCGCCTGCGGACTTCGTGCTCCACAACTCGCTGTTCCTCATCGCCCACTTCCACAACACCATCATCGGTGGCGTAGTGTTCGGTGTGCTTGCGGGCATCGTTTACTGGTTCCCGAAGGCCTTCGGTTATCGTCTCGATCCGTTCTGGGGCAAGCTGTCCTTCTGGTTCTGGTTCATCGGCTTCTATTTCGCCTTCATGCCGCTCTATATTCTCGGCCTGATGGGCATTACCCGCCGTATCAGCCAGTTCGAGGATAATTCCCTGCAGATCTGGTTCCTCATCGCCGCCTTCGGCGCCTTCCTGATCGCGCTCGGCATCGCCTCCTTCGTCATCCAGCTCATCGTCAGCTTCCTCAATCGCGAAAAGCTGCGCGACGTGACCGGCGACCCCTACAACGGCCGTACGCTGGAATGGTCGACCTCGTCGCCGCCGCCGGCCTACAACTTCGCCTTCACGCCGGTTGTGCATGACGTCGACGCCTGGGCGGACATGAAGAAGCGCGGTTACAACCGTCCCAAGGAAGGCTTCATCCCGATCCATATGCCGAAGAATACCGGCGCAGGCGTTATTATCAGCGCCATCAGCGTGGTTCTCGGCTTTGCGTTGGTGTGGCACATCTGGTGGCTTGCGGCTCTGTCCATGCTCGCCATCATCGCGGTCTCCATCGCCCATACCTTCAACTACAATCGCGATTACTACATTCCTGCCTCCGACGTTTCGACGGTCGAGGCGGAACGTACGAAGCTGCTTGCTGAACAGGCGTAACGAATATGGCTCATACACCTGCACAAAGCGTCGACGGCGCTGAACCGGTCTTCTACCTTAAGGAAGACCACCACCCGGAGAACGGCACCTCGCTGGGCTTCTGGCTCTATCTGATGAGCGACTGCCTCATCTTCGCAACGCTGTTTGCCACCTATGCCGTTGTCGGCCGCAACTATGCGGCCGGCCCTTCGGGCGCCGACCTGTTCGATCTGAAGCTGGTGGCGATCAATACCGGCTTCCTGCTTTTCTCCTCCATCACCTATGGCTTCGCCATGCTGGAAATGGAAAAGCAGAAGGTGAAGGCCACGCTGGTCTGGCTCGGCGTCACCGGTCTCTTCGGCCTCGCCTTCCTCGCCGTGGAACTCTATGAATTCCACCACCTGATCGCGGAAGGCGCAGGCCCGCAGCGCTCGGCGTTCCTTTCCGCTTTCTTCGCGCTGGTCGGTACGCACGGTCTGCACGTCACCTTCGGTATCATCTGGCTCGTCACGCTGATGTTCCAGGTCTCCAAGCACGGCCTGATCGCGGCAAACAAGCGTCGCCTGATGTGCCTGTCGATGTTCTGGCACTTCCTTGACGTCATCTGGATCGGCGTCTTCTCCTTCGTTTATCTCATGGGAGTTCTTTGATGAGTTCCGAAGCACACCACGACGCGCATGGCGACGACCATCACCATGATGGCGCCAGCCACGGCACGTTCAAAAGCTACATGATCGGCTTCGTCCTGTCGGTTATCCTGACGGCGATCCCCTTCTGGCTGGTCATGGGCGACGTCCTTGAAAACAAGACCCTGCTGGTCATCGCGATCATGGGTCTCGGCGTCATCCAGATCTTCGTGCACATGATCTACTTCCTGCACATGGACACCAAGTCCGAAGGCGGCTGGACCTTCATGGCGCTGATCTTCACCGTCGTGGTGCTCCTGATCACGCTCTCCGGTTCGCTGTGGGTCATGTACAACATGAACAAGAACATGATGCCGCTGCACATCGAGGATGTGAAGAACCTGCCCTGAGCAGCAGATATCAACGGTCCGCCGGTTTTCCGGCGGGCCGCATTCCGCGCCAACACATAACCCCATGAATCCCGCGCGATTTATGGGGTTATTTGCTGGAGGAAGCCCCGGCGGGCACCAAAAGGCTCACCAAAGCAGATGGCCTTTCCCGCCAGCCGCGCTTCGCAAGGACCGTGACATGAGTGAAAACACACCCCACAACCGAGGCATCCGCCCCGCCGCGATCGTCGTTCTGTTTCTGACCGTTGTCCTGACGGGTCTGCTGCTGGTGCTCGGCACATGGCAGGTCAAACGCCTTTCCTGGAAGCTCGATCTTATCGAGCGCGTCGAAGCCCGCGCCCATGCCGATCCTGTCGATGCCCCTGCCGTCGGCGAATGGCCAGCACTCAACGACCCCGCGGAATACGAATATCGCCGTGTGAAACTGTCCGGCACCTTCCTCAATGACAGGGAGGTTCAGGTCTATACGGTCACAGACCTCGGCCCCGGCTATTGGGTGATGACGCCACTCAAGCGCGACAATGGCTCCAGCATCATCGTCAATCGCGGCTTCGTGCCGTCCGACAGGCGCGATCCATCCTCCCGCCGGGAAAGCGAACCAGCCGGCAACGTCGAGATCGTCGGGCTGATGCGCGCGCCCGAAACCGGCGGGCTTTTCCTGCGCACCAACGATCCCGCAAATGGCCGCTGGTATTCCCGCAATATTCCTCAGATCTCGCAGGCATCCGGCCTTTCCGATGTCGCGCCGTTCTATGTCGACGCCGACGCAACACCCAATCCGGGCGGCCTGCCGGTCGGCGGCAAGACCATGCTCACCTTCCCCAACAACCACCTCTCCTATGCCGTTACGTGGTATATTCTGGCGGCCATGGTGGTGGCTGCGGGCTGGTATGTCCTGCGTAATCTCAATGCTCCCAAATCGAAACGGGGCGAGGATTGAACAGCCGGTTTTACCGGATGGTTCATAAAAGCACTTCCTTCTTCACGTTTTGCTGATCTATAACGACAGTTCGGCCTGACATTGCCCGTCGGCGCATTTTGTTTCGGTGAGTTATGGCAAGAGCATTTCTTCTCGTTCTGGATTCCTTCGGCGTCGGCGGCGCACCCGATGCGGAACACTATGGCGATCTTGGCGCGAACACGCTTGGCCATATCGCGGAATTTTGTGCCGCGGGCGCCGCCGACAAAGCCGGGCTTCGCTCCGGTCCGTTGAAGCTGCCGAACATGAGTTCGCTCGGCCTGTTGGAGATCGCGAAACAGGCAAGCGGCGACATTCCTGCCGGCATGGAACCGCCAGAGCGCATTTTCGGCCTGCACGGTTCCGCCAGTGAAATATCCAAGGGCAAGGATACGCCCTCAGGCCATTGGGAGATCGCGGGCACGCCGGTGACTTTCGACTGGGGATATTTCCCCACGGAGGGCGACGCCTTTTCTCCTGATCTGGTGGACGCCATTTGCAGGCAGGCCGATATTCCCGGCATTCTCGGCAATTGTCATGCTTCCGGCACCGAGATCATGGCGAAATTCGGCGAGGAGCATATCAGGAGCGGCAAGCCGATCTGTTACACCTCTTCCGATTCCGTATTCCAGATAGCCGCGCATGAAACACATTTCGGGTTGCAGCGGCTTATCGCGCTCTGCGAGACGGTGCGCAAGCTGCTCGATCCGCTGAATATCGGCCGCGTCATCGCCCGCCCCTTCATTGGCGAAACGGTCGCAACCTTCGAACGCACCGGCAACCGCCGCGATTTTTCCGTGCCGCCACCGGAACCGACCCTGCTCGACCGGCTTGTAGAGGCCGGCCGCAAGGTGCACGCGATCGGCAAGATCGGCGATATCTATGCCCATCAGGGTATCTCGCGCGTCATCAAGGCAAATGGCAACAGCGCACTGATGGACGCGACGTTGCAGGCCATCGACGAAGCTGAGAATGGCGATCTCGTTTTCACCAATTTCGTCGATTTCGACATGCTTTTTGGCCACCGTCGCGACGTTGCCGGTTATGCGGCGGCCCTTGAGGCCTTCGATGCGCGTATCCCCGAAATCCATCGCAAAATGGCGCCGGGTGATATCGCCCTTCTCACCGCCGACCACGGTTGCGACCCCACCTGGCGGGGCACGGATCATACACGGGAAAGGGTGCCTATCATGGCATTCGGGCCGGGTATCCGTTCCCGTGATGTCGGCATCCGTTCAAGCTACGCCGATATCGGTGAAAGCATCGCCCACCATCTTGGCATCGAGGCCGGTTCTCACGGCAGGAGCTTCATTTGACATCCCATTTGCTGAAAGCGGAAATCCACTGCCACCTTGAAGGGGCGGCACCGCCCGCGCTCGTCGCAAGGCAGGCGGAGAAATACGGCATAGACACCAGCGGCTTTCTGCGCGACGGCCAATATGTCTGGTCGGATTTCGCTGAATTCATCCGCTGTTATGATGCGGTGGCGCAGGTTTTCAAGACGGATGAGGATTATGCCGTCCTGACCGAAACCTATCTCACCGAACTTGCGCAAGCCAATACGATCTATAGCGAGCTGATCATTTCACCCGATCATGGCGACCGGATCGGGCTCGGTGCCGACGCCTATCTAGCCGGTATCGCCGAGGGCATCCGCATCGCCAAAGAAAAGACCGGCATCGAGACCCGCATCATCGTCACCGGCGAGCGGCATTTCGGTCCTGAACGGGTAATCGCAGCTGCTGAGTATGCGGCGCGTGCTAAGCATCCCCTGGTAACCGGCTTCAATATGGCGGGCGAGGAGCGTATGGGTCGGGTCGCCGATTATGCGCGCGCCTTCGACATTGCCCGCGATGCGGGTCTTGGGCTGACCATCCATGCGGGTGAGGTTTGCGGCCCTGAAAGCGTTGCCGACGCACTCGATCTCGTCAAGCCGGCCCGCATCGGGCATGGCGTGCGGGCCATCGAAGATGCCGGTCTCGTCGCCCGGCTGATCGAGGCGGGAACGGTTCTGGAGGTCTGCCCCGGATCGAATATCGCACTCGACGTTTATCCCGATTTCGCCAGCCATCCGCTCAAGGCGTTGCGCGACGCCGGGGTGCGCGTCTGCATCAGTTCCGACGACCCGCCATTCTTCTTCACCTCGCTTGCACGGGAATATGCGCTGGCCGCGGACGAGTTCGGCTTCAACGATACCGAGATCAACCGCATGACCCGAACCGCGCTGGAATGCGCCTTCGTGGACGAGGAAACGCGCAATCGGCTGCTTGCAAAACTCGATTGTGCGTGACGTCGCGGTTCGCGGGGTAAAACCGCGAACAAGGCTTGCGAAAAGCGCACTTTCGGTGAATTACAGGGGCACAAGATAAAAAGGAAGGCCAGTTTCATGGACGGCGTCACAGTCATCGAACATCCGCTGGTGCGGCACAAACTTACCATCATGCGCAAGAAGGAAACCTCGACGGCCGGCTTCCGCCGCCTACTCAGGGAAATCTCGACGCTGCTCTGCTATGAAGTGACGCGCGACCTTGAAATGACGATGGAAACCATCGATACGCCGCTGGAAACCATCGAGGCTCCGGTGCTTGAGGGCAAGAAGCTGGTTTTCGCCTCCATCCTGCGCGCCGGCAACGGCCTGCTGGAAGGCATGCTCGAACTCGTGCCTTCGGCGCGCGTTGCCCATATCGGTGTTTATCGCGATCACGATACGCTGGAGGCCGTCGAATATTACTTCAAGGCTCCCGAAAGTCTCGATGCGCGCCTTATCATCGTAGTCGATCCGATGCTGGCAACCGGCAATTCCTCGATTGCCGCCGTGGAAAAGCTGAAGGAACGTGGTGCGAAGAACATCCGCTTCCTGTGTCTGCTGGCCGCCCCCGAGGGCATCAAGAATTTCCGTGAAGCGCATCCCGATGTGCCGATCTACACCGCCGCAATTGACAAGCAGCTGAACGAAAAGGGTTACATCGTTCCCGGCCTCGGCGATGCCGGTGATCGCATGTACGGCACCAAATAACACCGTTCATCATTGCTTAACCGCTTGAGCCATTCGCCGCACCCAACGCGGCGGATGGCTTTTTCTTTTAAGATTTCAGCATGTTTTGCGCCTATGCTGCGTCTGAATAAACCTAGCCATTGGGAGTAGTCACTTGCTGGCGCGTGCGATTTTTCTGCTTGTCGGTCTTTCGGTCAGCGCCACGCAGATCCCGGCGCTGATGGAAAAATTTCAGCCGCGCCCGGAAAACGGCGCGGCAAAATCCGACGCCGCCACCGAACTTGCCAAACCGCAGCCGGTGTCGCTGGGCAGCGTCAGTCTGAAGGCGGATGCGCGCGGTCATTTCAATGCCACCTTCCGTATCAACGGCAAATCTTTCGACGGGCTTGTCGACACAGGCGCCTCCACGGTCGCCATCAACGAAACGATCGCCCGGCGGCTCGGTTTCGGCGTCAACAGCCTCGATTTCAAATATCCGATCTCGACCGCCAACGGCCAGACCATGGCGGCCTATGTGAAGCTCGACCGAGTAGAAATCGGCACGATCCGCGTTCAGAATGTCGATGCCATCGTGCTCAAAGACAATGCGCTGAGCAACATGCTGATCGGCATGAGCTTCCTGAAACAGTTGTCGTCATTTAAGGTATCGGGCGGCGAAATGCGGCTGATCAGGTGATCCGCTCAAGAATGGGCGCACTGATCTCTGGAACAGAGTCAGTAATCCCGTAGCAGGCCGCAATCCGTTTGACAGCACGTTCCGCTTCTTCCTTCGAATCCGCATGGACGATGGTGATAGGCTCGCCCTTTTCCACTTTTGTGCCGAGCGGCAGCATGTCCGAAATACCGACCGCAGCGTCGACGGTATCCGACGGCTTTCTTCTGCCGCCGCCAAGCTCCACAACCACCATACCGAGATCGCGCGTCGCACAGGATGCAAGCCAACCACTGCGCGGAGCCGAAACCGGGAGAGTGGCCGGTGCGGATGGCAGATAATGGGACGGGCGCTCAACGAAATCCGAAGGCCCGCCGAGTGCTGAAACCATCCGCGCAAAGACCTCCATGGCCCGGCCGGAGGAAAGAGCGGCCAGCGCCAGCGCCTCGCCTTCATCAAGCGTAGTCGCGCTCCCGGCCTGCACCAGCATTTCCGCGGCGAAGGCGAGCACGACCTTTTCGAGACGGGTTCCCGCTTTGCGACCAGCCAGAAAATCCAGGCAATTGACGATTTCGACCGCATTGCCGGCAGCATCGCCAAGCGGCTGGTTCATGTCGGTTATCAGGGCCGTCGTCGGCAGGCCCGCACCATTCGCCACATCGACCAGCGCGCGGGCGAGATTGCGGGCATCCTCCACGCTCTGCATGAAAGCACCATTGCCGACCTTCACATCCAGAACCAGCGTCTGCAGCCCGGCCGCAAGCTTCTTCGACAGGATGGAGGCGGTTATCAGCGGGATGGAATCCACCGTCGCGGTCACATCACGAATAGCATAGAGGCGTTTGTCGGCGGGGGCGAGATCGCCCGTCTGGCCGATGATGGCGCAGCCGACCGTCTTCACCGTCCGGCGAAACAGGGCTTCGTCCGGCATCACGTTGTAGCCGGGGATCGCTTCCAGCTTATCGAGTGTGCCGCCGGTATGGCCAAGGCCCCTGCCGGAAACCATCGGCACGGCGAGACCGCAGGCCGCAACGATGGGAGCGAGCATCAGGGAGACATTGTCGCCGACACCGCCGGTCGAGTGCTTGTCCGCCACCGGCCTGCCGATATCGCTCCAGGACAGAACATCGCCGCTGTCGCGCATGGCGAGCGTCAGCGCCACCATCTCGTCCCGGTTCATGCCACGGAAAAACACAGCCATGGCAAAAGCGGCCGCTTGGCCTTCCGATATGCCGTCTTTCGAAAGCGCGCTTATGAAAGCGGCGATCTCCTGCGGTTCCAGAGACAGGCCATCGCGTTTACGGCGGATGATTTCCTGCGGGATCAAGCTCAATACCCGCTGGCGGCCTTGGCCGGCTCACCGCCAGCCAGCACGTTCAAGACGTCATCCAGAACGCCCGAAGCGCCGAAACGGAAGGTGGAGGGCATGGCCCAGTTAGGCGCCATGATGGTTTCCGCCAATCGCAGGTAAAGCGTGGCGTCTTCCACCGTGCCGATGCCGCCGGCGGGCTTGAAGCCAACCTTCTGCCTGCTGTCGCGGATCGCCTGCAACATGATGTCGGCGGCTTCCAGCGTTGCGTTGACGGCGACCTTGCCGGTCGAGGTCTTGATGAAATCCGCCCCTTCGGCAATGGCGAGTTCGGAGGCGCGACGAATGAGGACCTTGTCTTTCAGCTCACCGGTTTCAAGAATGACCTTGAGAAGCACGGGCGCTGCGCAGGCCTTGCGCACGGCGGCCACCATGGTGGAAACTGCCGATTCATCGCCTGCCATGAATTTGCGATAGGGAATGACGAGATCGATTTCGTCGGCGCCGTCGCGGATTGCCGTTTCGGTTTCCGCAACTACGGTTGCGACATCGAGATCGCCCGAAGGAAAATTGACGACCGTGGCGATGCGGATCGCGTGGTCCTTTCCGAACGCCGCACGCGCCTGCGCCACGAAGCGCGGCCAGATGCAGATCGCGGCCGTATTGCCATATTCCGTATGCGCCCTCTGGCACAAAGCGGCAATCTGCTCAGGCGTGCAGTCTTCCTTGAGGTTCGTCAGGTCCAGCAAGGACAGTGTCAGGGCAGCCGCTTCGCGCGGACGCTGGAGTTCCATGGTCACGCTCCTCCTGCGATCATTTCCTTCAGAATGGCGGCAAGCCTCTTGCCACCTACGGGAGCCATATCCTTGGTTTCTTCATGGCTCAGTTCCGCGCCAGTCATGCCGGCACCGTAGTTGGTAATAACCGATGCGGCGGCAACGCGCATCCCGAAAAAGCGGGCAAGGATGACTTCCGGCACGGTGGACATGCCAACGGCATCCGCCCCCAGCAGCCGCGCCATGCGGATTTCCGCCGGCGTTTCGAAACTCGGGCCGGAAAACCACATGTAGACGCCGCCGAACAGGGGCACCGTCGCGCGGATCGCGGCATTGCGCATGGCGAGCATCAGGTCAGGGTCATAAGCCGTCGTCATGCCGACGAAGCGTCGGTCGCTTTCCTCGCCGATCAGCGGGTTCATGCCGGAATAGTTGATGTGATCGGTGATCTGCATGACCGAGCCGGGCGGCATATCCTGCCTGACGGAACCTGCCGAATTGGTGAGGATGAGCGACTGCACGCCGAGACCGGCCAGCGCCCCGATGATCGCGCGCATGGCGGAGGGATCGCCCTTTTCGTAATAATGCACCCGGCCGGAAAGCATCATGACCGGTTCACCACCGAGATAACCGGCCACCAGCTCACCCGCATGGCCGGAGACGCCGCTTGCGGGAAAACCCGGAAGTTCGGCATAGGGCACCCGGATCCGATCGCTGACCTCTTCCACCAGAGAACCCAAACCCGAGCCGAGGACGATGGCCACGCGCGGCATCAGACCGTTCAGGCGCTCCACCAGAATGTCGATCAGCATATCCGGCATCAGGGCAGCTCTGTCTTGAAGCTGAAGGGCAAAAGCTCTTCCATGGTCATGACCTTCTGGACGCCGGTTTCGTCGCACAGATAGACTCGCGTTTCCGGCGTGGCGAATTCGGCGATCTTCTGCCGGCATCCGCCGCAGGGAGGGCAAAGAGCAAGCTTTTCGGCGATGACGGCAATCTCGCTGATCTTCTTTGCCCCACCCATGATCATGGCGCTGATGGCGGAAGGTTCGGCGCACCACCCTTGAGGGAAGGAGAGGTTCTCGATATTGGCGCCCTTGTAGATCTTGCCGTCTTCGGCGCGGATCGCCGCGCCGACCGGGAATTTCGAATAGGGCGCGTGGGCAAAGGCCATGGCCTCCACCGCTGCCTCGAACAGGGCATGGGATTGGGTATCGGAGGACATAAGTTTAACGCTCCTTCGCATAGGCAACGCCACCGGCCTTGGGGGGCTTGGCGACGCCGATGAAACCAGCAAGCAGGATGCAGGTCAGAATATAGGGCATGGCCTGGAAAATCTGCACCGGCACCTCGCCGATGCCGGGCACGGATTTGCCCTGCATGAAGTTGGCGAAAGCATCCAGAAAACCGAAAAGCAGGCAGGCGAACATGACCGGCACCGGCTTCCATTTCGCGAAGATCAGCGCTGCCAGCGCGATATAGCCCTTGCCGGCCGACATGTTGGCGATGAAGGCTGCCGATTGCGCCACCGCGAGATAGGCGCCTGAGAAACCGCAGAGGAAACCGGCGACGATGACCGCGCGGAAACGCATCCATGTGACCGAAATGCCTGCCGTATCGACAGCACCCGGATTTTCACCGACGGCGCGCAGACGCAAGCCGAAACGGGTACGGTAAAGCACCCACCAGGACAGCGGCACCGCCAGGAAGGCGAGATAGGTGAGGATGTTATTGCCGGAAATGACATTGGAGTAGAGCGGGCCGATGAACGGCACCTCGCGCAGCGCATCCGCACCCGGCAGGATGATCGGGGCAAACCGACCTTCTCCCGGAAGCTGCGGTGTGCGGCCGCCCTGCCCGAACCAGGCCTGCCCCAGAACCACCGTCAGACCGGCGGCGATGAAGTTGAGCGCCACGCCCGAAACGATCTGGTTGCCACGATTGGTGATGACGGCGAAACCATGGATCAAAGAGAACAGGATGGAGACGGCAATGCCGGCCAGCAGACCGGCCCAGGGATTTGCGGTGATGTAGGCAACACAGGCGGAAGCGAAGGCCGCCGCCAGCATCTTGCCTTCAAGTCCGATATCGAACACGCCGGCGCGTTCGGAAAAAAGCCCGGCAAGCGCGGTGAAGAGCAGCGGGATGGTGAGACGGACGGTCGAGCCGAGAATGCTGACCATCATATCGAAGAAATCCATATCAGCTCACCCCTTTGCCAAGCGCTGGTAGATGTGGACGATCGCCGGCCGGTACATATATTCCAGCGCGCCGGCGAAAAGGATCACCAGACCCTGGATGACCACGATCATCTCGCGGGTAATGTTCGGCATCTCGAAAGAGAGGTCTGCGCCGCCCTGATAGAGGATGCCGAACAGCAATGCCGCAAAGATGATGCCAAGCGGGTGGCTTCGCCCCATCAGCGACACGGCAATGCCGACAAACCCCGCACCGCCGACAAATTCCACCTGCAGGCGGGCGGAAGCGCCCATGACCGGGTTCAGCGCCATCATGCCCGCCAGACCGCCGGAAATGAGCATGGCGATGATGACGGTGCGCGCATAGGGAATGCCGGCATAAACGGCTGCTGAAGGGCTGACGCCGAGTGTGCGCATCTCATAACCGAGCTTGGTGCGCCAGATCAGCACCCAGACGAGGAAACACATGACCAGCGCGATGATGAAGGAGACGTTGAACGGCGCCGGCCCAAGCTTGAGGCCGAACAGCGCCATCAGCCAGTCCAGTTTCGGCAATTGCCCCCCGGCCAGGAAAGTGCGCGTTTCCGGCGCCATCTTGCCCGGTACGATCAGCACGTTCACCAGCAGATAGACCATCAGCGCCGCGGCGATGAAGTTGAACATGATGGTGGTGATGACCACGTGGCTGCCGCGTTTTGCCTGCAGCCATGCCGGAATGAAGGCCCAGGCCGCGCCGAAAACTGCAGCACCGATGACGGCGAAGGGCATCGTCACATACCAGGGCACATAACGGTCGAGCGCCAGCGCCACCAGCGCGGCGCCCAGCCCGCCAATATAGGCCTGACCTTCGGAGCCGATATTGAACAGACCGGCATGGAAGGCGACCGCGACAGAGAGGCCGGTAAAAATGAAGCTCGTCGTGTAAAACAGCGTGAAGCCGATAGCGTCGCCACGGCCGAGCGCACCTTCGATCAGCAGGCGAAGTGCTGCCAGCGGATTTTCACCGATCGACCAGACGACGAGGCCGGAAATCAGAAAGGCGGTGACGACATTCAGCAGCGGCAACAGGCCGTAGCTGATCCAGTTTGGCAGGGGGGTGGAAGCGGTGCTCATTCATGCCTCATGCGGCGATGCCGGCCATCATCAGGCCCAGCGTCTGTTCTTCGGCTTCCGCCGTTTTTTCTCCAACGACACGCCCGGCGAACATGACCATGATCCGGTCCGAAAGGGAACGGATTTCATCGAGTTCGACCGAAACCAGCAAAATAGCCTTTCCGGCATCGCGCATTTCGATGATGCGACGATGGATGAATTCGATGGCGCCGATATCCACGCCGCGGGTGGGCTGGCCGATGATCAGCATCTTGGGGTCACGCTCGATTTCGCGGGCGACGACGATCTTCTGCTGGTTGCCGCCGGAAAAATTGGCGGTCTTCAGCTGCGGGTTCGGCGGACGGATATCGTATTTCTCGATCTTTTCGACCGCATCCTTGCGGATCGCCTCGGGGTTTAGGAAAGGCCCTTTGCCGTAACGCTCGTCATGGTGATAACCGAGGATGGAGTTCTCATATTCCTCGAATTTCAACACCAGCCCCATATGGTGCCGGTCTTCCGGAATATGCGCGAGACCGAGCTCGCGCAAAATAGCCGGATCGGGACGGTCGACCTTCTGCCCGGCCACCCATATCTCTCCCGAATAGGGCTTGCGGATCCCCGCGATCGCCTCAAGAAGTTCGGACTGGCCATTGCCCGCCACACCGGCGATGCCGACGATTTCACCGGCGCGGACATCGAGCGAGACATCATCCACCATGGTGACGCCGCGGCTGTCCTTGACGGTCAGGTTGCGGATGGAAAGCAGAACCTCGCCCGGCGTCGTCTCACCCTTTTCCACCCGGAGCAGCACCCGGCGGCCCACCATCAGTTCGGCCAGTTCCTCGACGCTGGTTTCGGATGTCTTGCGGGTCGCCACCATTTCGCCGCGGCGCATGACGGAGACGGAATCCGTGATCGCCATGATCTCGCGCAGCTTGTGGGTGATGAGAATGACGGTCTTGCCCTGCTCGCGCAACACGCCGAGGATCTTGAAAAGGTGATCGGCCTCAGCCGGGGTCAGAACGCCGGTCGGCTCGTCGAGGATCAGGATTTCCGCGCCCCGATACATGGCTTTGAGGATTTCGACGCGCTGCTGGAGACCGACAGGCAGTTCTTCGATCACCGCATCCGGATCGACTTCCAGTCCGTAATCTTCCTCTAGACGTTTCAGTTCCTTACGTGCGCCAGCCCGGCCACTCGACAGTGTCGCGCCGCCTTCAGCACCAAGCATGACGTTTTCCAGCACTGTGAAATTTTCCACCAGCATAAAGTGTTGATGCACCATGCCTATACCGGCATTGATTGCTGCCTGGCTATCGCGGATCGAGACTGGCGTGCCCTTCATGCGGATTTCACCGGCGTCTGCCTGATAAAACCCATAGAGAATAGACATCAGGGTAGATTTTCCCGCGCCATTTTCTCCAATGATGCCGTGGATTGTGCCCTTGGCAATGGTCAGATTGATGTTCTTGTTGGCGTGAACGGCACCGAATTTCTTGTCGATGCCCACGAGTTCGATTGCAGGGTCCATACTCAAACCGAAACCTCTCCGAAGGCTGGATATGAAAAGGGCGCAAGATGAAAATCATCATGCGCCCCAAGCTTGTATCATATCATTTCGGGCAGGACTTGTCCGCCATATAGTCATGGACCTTGACGGTGCCAGAGATGATGTCGGCCTTCGCCTTGTCCACGGCAGCAGTCATTTCCGGTGTGATCAGAGCCTTGTTGTTGTCGTCAACCGCGTAAGCGACGCCGTCTTCCTTCACGCCGAGCGCCACGACGCCAGCTGTGAACTTGTCGTCTTTGGCATCCTTGAACGCGTTATAAACTGCGAGATCGACCCGCTTGACCATGGACGTCAGAACCGAGCCGGGATGCAGGTGGTTCTGGTTGGAATCGACGCCGATCGAAAGCTTCTTATTGTCTGCGGCTGTCTGCAGAACGCCGAGACCGGTCGCACCGGCTGCCGCATAGATCACGTCGGCGCCTTGATCGATCTGGTTCTTGGTGAGTTCACCGCCGCGGACGGGATCATTCCAGGCTGCACCCGTCGTTCCCGTCATGTTTTGGAAGACTTCGATTTTGTCGTTGGCGGCTTTTGCGCCCTGTGCATAACCACAGGCGAATTTACGGATCAAGGGAACATCCATTCCGCCGACGAATCCCACCTTGCCGGTCTTGGAGGCCATGCCCGCCAGAAGACCGACGAGGTAAGAACCCTCGTGCTCCTTGTAAACGACGGAACGCACGTTAGGCGCATCCACGACCGTATCAACAATCACGAACTTCGTATCGGGATATTCTGCCGCGACCTTGGCCATCGGCGCTTCCCAGATGAAGGAAATAGCAACGACCGGGTTGAAGCCCTTGCTGGCGAAGTTGCGGATGGCCTGTTCACCCTGCGTGTCGCTGGTCGGCTCGAAATCGCGGAACTCGATGCCCGTTTCCGCCTTGAACTTTTCAGCGCCAGCCGCAGCGGCTTCGTTGAACGACTTGTCGAACTTGCCGCCCGTGCCATAGACCAGCGCCGGCTTAATATCGGCGGCCAGCGCGGAAGCCGACATTGCGGCAAGCGCAAAAAGCGTCAGAAGGGATTTTTTCATTGTGCAGCCCTGTTGTTGCAATTGATATTTTAAGGGTCCTCCCGCAAACCCGTTGGCCGGGAATGTCTGCGGAACCGCCAGCCGTGTTTCCCGGCTGTGCTTGGCTCATATCCTTGCATGGCTCAATGAAAAATTCATCCGGTTTTTTTGACCCGGTGGAAAAACTTTATTCTGGCGCTTTTTTGGTCTTTCCACCCGGCGACCTGCAAAAAATCTAGTCGATATTGCAGCTTACGCCCGTTCCCCTGAGGCCGCAGTAGCCACCCGGGTTCTTGGCAAGATATTGCTGATGATAGTCTTCAGCGTAATAAAACTTTTCAAGCGGCCCGATCTCGGTGGTGATGGCGCTGCCATGGCCCGCCGCCTCCAGAGCCTCCTGAAAAGCATCACGCGCTTTCTGCGCCTGCTGCAACTGGCCTTCCGTCGTCGCGTAAATGGCGGAACGATAGGTCGTGCCGACATCGTTGCCCTGGCGCATCCCCTGCGTCGGGTCGTGCTCCTCAAAGAATATCTTCAAGAGGCCCGAGAGCGAAATCACGGCCGGGTCATAGACAACCTTGACCACTTCGGCGTGGCCCGTCTGACCTGTCGTCGTCTCCTGATAGGTGGGATTACGGGTGAAACCACCAGCATAACCCACCGCCGTCACCCACACCCCCGGCGTTTTCCAGAACAGCCGTTCCGCGCCCCAGAAGCAGCCCATGCCGAGATAGATGGTTTCAAGACCGTCGGGATAAGGTCCCTTCAAGGGCCGGCCATTGACAAAATGGGCTTCCGGCACCGCAAGCGCCGCTTCACGGCCAGGCAAGGCGGTTTCTTGCGTCGGCATCGTCGTCTTTTTTGAAAGCGTATCGAACAGGAACATTCGGTCCTCCATGCGGCCAGCTCCGCCGCTTCTCTTGTGGTTCACGTCTGCGGGCGCGCCCAATTCGACTGACATAAGTCAGGCTGACAAACGCCGCATCGCCCTGTGTTTCCTGTACCCCGCCATCCAGCAGAGCAGGGAAAGCGCCAGGGAAACGGCAAATGCGGGCACCGCCGTCAGGGCGTTTTCAATGAAGCGCCACGCTTCAGGGTGAATATAGTGAGCCAAGGCCGCTTCCACCATGGTGCGGGAAGCAGGAAGAAGATAGTTCCAGACGGACAGGATGCCGGTGATGTCGATCGAGGATGTGGAAACCGAGCGGATCGAATCGAGCACGCCCAGAAAAACCGCCGCAACGAGGAAAAGAAAGCTCAAAAACCGCAAAAAAGCTTTCATTGGTATACCTCGCTCACGATCTGCCGGTCAGACAGCCACTTTTTGAAACCTATAATGCATCGATAAAGGTGGGAAAACCGGTTTGCAATCGCGTCGGAACACAGGAAATTGCCGACATTTCAAAAAACTGTCAGATTCGTGTTGATCCCTGCGAATTCATCGGTATATATCGCGCCGTTCCAGTGATTTGCATTCTTCAAAACATGCAGATTTGAAAAAAGGACAGGTGGCCGAGTGGTTTAAGGCGCACGCCTGGAACGCGTGTGTGCGTGAAAGCGTACCGTGGGTTCGAATCCCACCCTGTCCGCCATTTCACGCCATCTCTATCAGCGTCAAAACCGAACCCCGCCAGCGTCCAACCCGGCCGCATTCAATAACGGCAAGGCGTAACGGCAAAGTCGCGTTTTTCCGCTTCCGCATGCGTTGATGGCTATGCTTCTGCACAGACAAGGGATTCATCCGCTTTTTGCTGCTCTTACCCCTCTCTTGCGCCTTGCAGCAGGAAAAATCGCTCCTTATATACGCCGCATAACTGCAGCGAATACTGCAAATCCAAGTCAAGGAGTTGTCAATGGAATGCCTCACGGGGTTCCGACGGCTCGCTTCAAGGAGAGAAGAGCATGGCAAAAGTAATCGGTATCGACCTTGGCACGACCAATTCCTGCGTCGCAGTGATGGACGGCAAGGACACGAAAGTAATTGAAAATGCGGAAGGCGCGCGCACCACGCCGTCCATGGTGGCATTTTCCGACGATGGCGAACGCCTTGTCGGCCAGCCGGCCAAGCGCCAGGCGGTCACCAACCCGACCAACACCCTGTTTGCGGTGAAGCGCCTTATCGGTCGTCGTTACGAAGACCCGACTGTCGAAAAGGACAAGGCCCTCGTTCCCTTTGAAATCGTCAAGGGCGACAATGGCGATGCATGGGTGAAGGCTCAGGACAAGAATTATTCCCCGTCGCAGATTTCCGCGATGATCCTTCAGAAGATGAAGGAAACGGCTGAATCCTATCTCGGTGAAAAGGTCGAAAAGGCCGTCATCACCGTTCCGGCCTATTTCAACGACGCCCAGCGCCAGGCTACCAAGGATGCCGGCCGCATTGCCGGTCTGGACGTCCTGCGCATCATCAACGAGCCGACCGCGGCAGCGCTCGCCTACGGCCTCGACAAGAAGGACGGCAAGACCATCGCCGTTTACGACCTTGGCGGCGGCACCTTCGATATTTCCGTTCTGGAAATCGGCGACGGCGTTTTCGAAGTGAAGTCCACCAATGGTGATACCTTCCTTGGCGGTGAAGACTTCGACATGCGTCTCGTCGAATATCTGGCCGGCGAGTTCAAGAAGGATCAGGGCATCGACCTGAAGAACGACAAGCTTGCCCTGCAGCGCCTCAAGGAAGCTGCCGAAAAGGCAAAGATCGAACTCTCGTCCTCGCAGCAGACCGAAATCAACCTGCCGTTCATCACGGCTGACGCTTCCGGTCCGAAGCACCTGACGCTGAAGCTGACCCGCGCCAAGTTCGAAAGCCTGGTCGATGATCTCGTCCAGCGCACCGTCGCGCCTTGCAAGGCAGCGCTGAAGGATGCCGGCGTTTCCGCTTCCGAGATCGATGAAGTCGTTCTCGTCGGTGGCATGAGCCGCATGCCGAAGGTGCAGGAAGTCGTCAAGCAGCTGTTCGGCAAGGAGCCGCACAAGGGCGTGAACCCTGACGAAGTGGTTGCCATGGGCGCCGCTATCCAGGCTGGCGTTCTGCAGGGCGACGTCAAGGACGTTCTGCTGCTCGACGTGACCCCGCTGTCGCTCGGCATCGAAACGCTGGGTGGCGTCTTCACCCGTCTGATCGATCGCAACACGACGATCCCGACCAAGAAGAGCCAGACCTTCTCGACCGCCGAAGACAACCAGTCGGCCGTGACCATCCGCGTTTCGCAGGGTGAGCGCGAAATGGCCCAGGACAACAAGCTGCTCGGCCAGTTCGACCTCGTCGGCCTGCCGCCGTCGCCGCGCGGTGTTCCGCAGATCGAAGTCACCTTCGATATCGACGCCAACGGCATCGTGCAGGTCTCGGCGAAAGACAAGGGCACAGGCAAGGAACAGCAGATCCGTATCCAGGCCTCCGGCGGTCTTTCCGATGCCGACATCGAAAAGATGGTCAAGGACGCCGAAGCCAATGCGGAAGCCGACAAGAAGCGTCGTGCAGGTGTCGAAGCCAAGAACCAGGCCGAAAGCCTCATTCACTCCACCGAGAAGTCGGTGAAGGAATATGGTGACAAGGTTTCCGAGACCGATCGTAAGGCAATCGAAGACGCCATAGCCGCCCTGAAGACCGCTGTCGAAGCCGCCGAGCCTGACGCAGACGACATTCAGGCGAAGACCCAGACCCTCATGGAAGTTTCCATGAAGCTCGGTCAGGCCATCTACGAAGCACAGCAGGCCGAGGCCGGTGATGCTTCTGAAGGCGGCAAGGATGACGTCGTTGATGCCGACTATGAAGAAATCAAGGACGACAAGAAGTCCGCTTAATCGCGCGGCTTCCCGTCTCCTGACAACATATGCAAGACATCCGGCTGCCGAGTGCAGCCGGAAATCCATTTGCGGGGCTTGTTAACTTAATGGCGAAAGCAGACTTTTACGAAACACTCGGCGTCAGCAAGACCGCGGACGAAAAAGAGCTGAAAAGCGCCTTCCGCAAACTCGCGATGAAGTACCATCCGGACAAGAATCCTGATGATGCCGATTCCGAACGGAAATTCAAAGAAATCAACGAAGCCTACGAAACGCTGAAAGACCCGCAGAAGCGCGCGGCCTATGACCGTTTCGGCCACGCCGCATTTGAAAATGGCGGCATGGGCGGCGGGGGCGGCTTTGGTGGCGGCGGTTTCGCCAATGGCGGCTTCTCCGATATTTTCGAGGACATCTTCGGCGAGATGATGGGTGGCGGCCGTGCGCGCCGCTCCTCCGGCGGGCGCGAGCGCGGGGCCGACCTTCGCTACAACATGGAAATCACGCTGGAAGAGGCCTTCACCGGCAAGACGGCGCAGATCAGGGTTCCGACCTCGATCACCTGTGACGTCTGTTCGGGCTCGGGTGCCAAACCCGGCACACAGCCGAAGACCTGTGCCACCTGTCAGGGTTCCGGCCGCGTGCGCGCGGCGCAAGGCTTTTTCTCGGTGGAACGCACCTGCCCCACCTGCCATGGCCGCGGTCAGACGATCTCCGATCCTTGCGGCAAGTGCCACGGCCAGGGCCGCGTAACGGAAGAGCGCTCGCTCTCGGTCAACATTCCCTCGGGTATCGAAGACGGCACCCGCATTCGCCTGCAGGGCGAAGGCGAGGCCGGCATGCGCGGCGGTCCGGCGGGCGATCTCTATATCTTCCTGTCCGTGCGTCCGCATGAGTTCTTCCAGCGCGACGGCGCCGATCTTTATTGCACCGTACCGATCTCCATGACGACGGCGGCGCTTGGCGGCACCTTCGATGTCACGACACTCGATGGCACCAAGTCACGTGTCACGGTTCCCGAGGGCACCCAGCCGGGCAAGCAGTTCCGTCTGAAGGGTAAGGGCATGCCGGTGCTGCGTTCGGCGCAGACAGGCGATCTCTATATCCAGATTCAGATCGAGACGCCGCAGAAACTCAGCAAGCGTCAGCGCGAGCTGTTGCAGGAGTTCGAGCAGCTCTCCTCGAAGGAGAACAATCCGGAATCGACGGGCTTCTTTGCCCGGATGAAGGAATTCTTCGACGGCTGATTTCCGCCGGTCCCAAGCTTTTAGGACGCCGCCATCCCTTGAGACTGGCGGCGTTTGCGTTTGGGCTCAGCCGGAAAAGCCGCCTTCTTCCAGATATTGCCGTTCTTCTGATGTCGTTTCCCGCAGCAATATGTCGTTGCGATGCGGAAAACGGCCGAAACGTTCAACGATATCGCGATGCTCTTCGGCATGATGAAGATAAAGCCCGCCGAGCGGCTGGTTCAGGTCGCATGCACGCCGCTGGGCGGCGATATCCTCCGCATGGGAAAAGGGCAGATAGAAGAAGACGCGTAAGTCCTCGCCCACCGCCTGATCATGCCCGCGTCGGATGGCCTCATCGGCAAAGAGCCGCGCCAGCGGGTCGGTGGCGTACATGTGGGCAGTGCCGCGAAAGCAGTTGCGTGGAAACTGATCCAGCAGAAGCATCAGCGCAAGGCTGCTTTCCGCGCCGTCCAGCCAGTCGTCCAGCTCGCGTCTCGCGGCCGCAAAATGCGCATCACGGAAACGGTCGTGGAAATGACTGTCGAAGGCGGCATCCTTGTCGAACCACTTGTCCGGCCCGGCCTTCTTCCAGAAATCGACGATATCGGCGGCAAGCGCGGCTGTGTCGTTTTTCATCTGCTCTTCCCTGTCAATAATGCGGCGGCCGGGTGATCGCAGGCGCGTCCAGCGATTGTTCCTCAAGGGTCAGGAACCTCTCCGTCAATCGGTCGAGCTTGGCACGGGTCTGCTCCACCACCTTCCACTGTTCCGCCAACTGGTCGGACAGTTCCTCTATCACCTTCGCCTGATGCGCGACCGTCTCCTCGAGCGCGATGATCCGTTTTTCGGTTTCCGACGTCATATCGACCTCTCTTTCCAGCCCTTCCTTGGGCCTAAAAGCTTGCGAGTCAACCATATGTCGCTTTCGCGAAGCGAATTCGTCATAGTGATCCGGAAACGGAAAAAGCCGGCGATGTTTCCATCGCCGGCGTCCAGAAGTTTGATATTGCCTAGTCTTCTTCTACGAAAACCTCTTCGCGTTTCTTCTTCACGCTTGGCAGGAAGACGACGATCAGCACGGCCAAAGCGATGAAAAGCAGTGTGGCGCTGATCGGCCGGGTGACGAAGGTGGTCGGATCACCCCGGGACAGGATCATCGCGCGACGCAGGTTTTCCTCCAGCAGCGGGCCGAGCACGAAACCGAGGAGCAGCGGCGCCGGCTCGCAGCGCAGTTTCACCAGCACGTAGCCGATGAAGCCGAAGAAGGCGACGGCATAGAGATCGAAGACGTTGGAGTTGACGCTGTATACCCCGATGGCGCAGAAGGCCATGATGATGGGGAACAGCACGTAATAGGGCACCGTCAGCAGCTTAACCCACAGCCCGATCAGCGGCAGATTCAGGACGACGAGCATCAGGTTGCCGATCCACATGGAGGCAATGATGCCCCAGAACAGCGCCGGCTGCTCGACTGCAACGTTTGGACCCGGCACGATCCCCTGGATGATCATCGCCCCAATCATCAGCGCCATCACCGGATTGGCGGGGATGCCGAGAGTGAGCAGCGGGATGAAGGAGGTCTGGGCGCCGGCATTATTGGCCGATTCCGGACCGGCCACACCGGCCACCGCGCCATGCCCGAATTCTTCCGGGTTCTTGGAGACGCGTTTTTCCACCGTGTAGGACGCAAAGGCCGCGAGGATGGCGCCGCCGCCCGGCAGGATGCCGAGCGCGGAACCGATGGCCGTGCCGCGTAGTACCGGGCCGACCATTTTCCGGAAATCCTCCCGTGTGGGCATCAGCCCGCTGACCTTGGCGATCAGTACTGAACGGGTGCGCTCGTTTTCGAGGTTGCGCAGGATTTCGGCGATACCGAAGACACCAACAGCCACGGCGACGAAGTTCAGACCATCGGCATATTCGCGGATACCAAGGGTGAAACGCGGCGTGCCGCTATAGATATCCGTGCCGACCAGACCGAGCAGCAGACCGAGTACGACCATAGCCAGCGCCTTGACGATGGAGCCATGGGCAAGGGCGATGGACGAAACGAGGCCTACGACCATCAGCGAGAAATATTCCGCCGCACCAAACTCCAGCGCAATCGCGGTGAGCGGCGGCGCAAAGATCGCCACGAGGAAGGTGGAAACCGTGCCGGCAAAGAACGAACCGATGGCGGCAATGGCGAGAGCAGCCCCTGCCTTGCCCTTGCGCGCCATCTGATACCCATCGATGGCGGTGACGGCAGAGGAGGATTCCCCGGGCATGTTGATCAGGATGGCCGTGGTGGAACCGCCATATTGCGCGCCATAATAAATGCCGGCGAGCATGATCAGCGACGAGACGGGCTCGAGCTGAAAGGTGATGGGCAGCAGCATGGCAATGGTCGCCGTCGCGCCGATGCCGGGCAACACACCGATCAGGGTGCCGAGCAGCACGCCGATCAGGCAGAAGAACAGGTTTGCCAGCGATGAGGCCGTGACGAAACCGAGAGCAAGATTATCGAGCAAATCCATCGCAGCACCTCAAAATTTAAGCCAGGGGCCGAAGCGCTGGAACGGCAGGCCGAGACCGTAATTGAAAACAGCGACGGAAAAGGCCGTGATGGCTGCGGAAAGAACAATCGCCATAAGCGGGCTCATCTTGTGCGAGGCGAATGAGGCGATGAGTGCGCTGAAAAACAGCGCCGGCACGAAACCAAGACCCCGAACGGTGAAGCCGAAGAAGATCGGCGCGGGCAGGATGAAGAATATGCCACGCCAGGCGATCGCTCCGATCCCTTCCGCGGCCGGGCGGGCTGAGCGCAGGAATATGATGCCACCGAGCAGAATGAGAATGATTGCCAGAACGAGCGGGAAATAGCCCGGCCCCATGCGAAAGGCGGTTCCGATCTCCAGCCCATAGGACTGCAAGGCGAAAAAGACGCCAAGTCCCATGAAAATTGCCCCGCAGACTGCCTCGGCAGGGTCATTAAATAACGACTTCATGAAAGATGCCCCTCCACCGCGGCCGGCATCACACCGGTCCGCCTGTTAAAATGATCACGGTCGACCGGCGGCGCGATGCCGCCGGCCCTTCCGCGTTCATCAGTCGGCATATTGGCCGGCAGCTTCGATCACCGGCTTCCAGCGGGCGATTTCGCTTTCGAGCTTGGCCTTCAGCGCCGCTGGCGTCGCATCGCTCTCCGAGGAGGGCGTGGTGCCCAGTTCGGCAAAACGAGCCGCGACATTCTTGTCCTTCAGCGCGACCTGCAGCGACTTGGAGAGCTTTTCGTTGATTTCAGCCGGCGTGCCCTTGGGCGTATAGATGCCGTGCCAGATGCCAACCTCAAGCTTCGGCAGGCCCGCCTCGACGACCGTCGGCACGTCAGGCAGCACGTCCAACCGCTTGGCCGTGGTTACGGCATAGGCCTTCACGGTTCCGCCCTGAATCTGCTTGGTGGTGTTGGTGGTCTGGTCGCACATGATGTCGACCTGGCCGCCGAGCAGATCGGTCATGGCCGGTCCGGTACCCTTGTAGGGAACGGTGACCAGCGGCGTCTCGATGGCGCTCATGAACAGCATGCCGCACAGATGCGAGGCAGCGCCGATGCCGGCATTGGCGACAGTGACCTTGTCCTTGTTCGCCTTGGCGTATTCGATCAGACCCTTCAGATCATTCGTCTCAAGGTTCTTGCGCGACAGAATGGTCATCGGCACTTCGGTGACCAGGCCGACATATTCGAAGGCGTTCAGCGTGTCATAGGCAAGCTTGCGGTAGAGCGTGGCGCTGGTGGCCATGCCGATATGATGGAGAAGGACCGTGTAACCGTCCGGATCGGCCGATGCCACACGACCAGCACCCAGCGTGCCGCCTGCGCCGCCGACATTTTCGACGATGATCTGCTGGCCGAGATCCTTCGACATGGATTCAGCAACGAGACGCGCGACCGTATCCGTTGGGCCGCCGGCGGCAAAGGGCACGACCATTGTGATGTTGCGCTCTGGATAGTTCTGAGCGGATGCGGACAGCGCAAAAAGGGAAACGGCAGCGGCGGCAGCAAAGCCGGTAACTGTCTTCAGTATTTTCATCGATTCCTCCCGGATGAAAATGTTCGCCACTTCAGCCGCGCATGCTCCTCCATGGCGACCGGGGTGGCATATTTGCGATCCGGCATTGCCGTTCAGCAATGGCGGTCTTGCAGCGGGATGCGCTTTTATCGCTATCGCGGGAGGCAATGGGTGGATTTCGACCCATAGGCACCTATTCATGGGTGGAAATCCACCCATCACACCTCGGTCATATGGCGATGCAGCCCGTATTTCTGCATTTTTTCATAGAGCGTTTTGCGCGAAATGCCGAGCGCCTCATAGACGGATTTCAGATTTCCGCCGTGAGCGGCAATTGCATGTGCGATCAGGCTTTTTTCATAAGCCGCGACCCTTGCAGCAAGAGCCGCTTTTCCGTCAGCCTGAAACGGCAACGACCCTTCGGAAACATCGCTTTCCAGGCCGAGAACGAAACGGTCCGCGGCATTGCGCAATTCACGCACGTTGCCCGGCCACTCACGAAGGGAGATGGACGAGAGCAGATTTTGCGGCACCTCCATGTCTTCCCGCCCGTAGCGCGCAGCAGCTTCCCGCACGAGATGCAGGAAGAGGAGCGGTATATCGGCACTGCGCTGCGAAAGAGATGGCACGAGAAGTGTAGCCACGTTGAGCCGATAAAGAAGATCGGCACGGAACCGGCCAGCCGCGACTTCCTGTTCCAGATCCACCTTGCTTGTGGCGATGAAGCGAACATCGAGTTCGACCGTTTCATTCGAGCCCAGACGGGTAATCACCCGTTCCTGCAGGACACGCAGAAACCGGCCCTGCAATTCGAAGGGCATGGAGCCGATCTCGTCAAGCAGGATCGTGCCGCCGCGGGCATGTTCGAACTTGCCGTAGCGCGGGCGAAGCGCGCCGGGAAACGCACCCGCCTCATGACCGAACAATTCGCTTTCGATCAACGTCTGCGGAAGGGCGGCGCAATTGATCGCAACGAAGGGCCGGTTGCTTCTGGCACTGATATCATGAAGCGCGCGCGCCACGACCTCCTTGCCCGCGCCCGTATCGCCGACGATCAGCGTATCGGCGTCCGTCGCGCCAATCGCGCGGATGCGGTATCGCAGATCGACCATGATCTGGGTTCTGCCGGGCAGACGTGTTTCGAGATCGTCGTGCTTGCCCGCCACCGCCTTCAGGCGGCGGTTTTCCAGCACCAGCGCCCGCCGGTCATTCGCCCTTTTGATGATGCCGGCGAGATACTGCGGCGTGAACGGCTTTTCGATGAAATCATAGGCGCCGTTGCGCATGGCGTTGACCGCAAGCTGCACATCACCATGGCCCGTCATCAGGATGACAGGTATTTCCGGATCGAGCTCGCGCACCTTCTGCAGCAGCGTCATACCATCCATGCCGGGCATCCTGATATCGCTGACCACGACGCCATCAAAGCTGTAACCGATGAGTTCGAGCGCATGCTCGGCACTCGCCAGCATGGTGACGGCAAAGCCGGAAAGCTCCAGCGCCTGCGCGGTGGAAAAGCGCAGCTCCTCCTCGTCATCAATCAACAATACCCGCGACATGGTCATTCCGCAGCCGCCTCCACGCGCCAGACGGCGGCTGGCAATTCGATCTCGAACTCCGCCCCACCCTCTTCATGGTTTCTCACCCGCAGCTGGCCGCCAAAATCCTTGATGATGTTGTAGGAGATGGACAGGCCGAGGCCGAGGCCGCGTCCCACGCCCTTGGTGGTGAAGAAGGGATCAAAAATGCGCTCCGAAATCGCCGCCGGCACGCCGGGACCACGGTCGCGGATAAAAATCGATACCATCTGGCCATGCTGGACGGCTTGCAGCGCAATATGGCGATCCTCGCGCCCTTCCACGGCATCAGCCGCGTTGGAGATGATGTTGACGAGCACCTGCTGCAATCGCACCGGGCCGGCTTTCACCGCAAGCTGTACCGGCCCGAGATCAACATCCAGCACCGCATCGGCGGCCTTCAACCGCGCACCGACAATTTCGAGCGTATCCCGAAGCACCGCTTCCAGACCCACCGCCGCCATTTTTTCGTTGGGCTTGCGCGCGAAATTCCTGAGATGCTTGCTGATCGACGCCATGCGGTCGATAAGACCCGAAATACGCCTGAGGTTTTCCGTCACCTCCTCCAGCCGCCCGCGTTCCACGAGAAGCGAAGCATTTTCGGCATAATTCTTGGCTGCGGCGAGCGGCTGGTTAAACTCATGCGACAGCGCCGCCGACATCTGCCCGAGGGCTGCAAGCTTGCCCGCCTGCACCAGATCGTTCTGCATCCTGCGCAGCTGTTTTTCCGTCTGGCGGCGCTCGGCGATTTCGTGCTCGATCTCCTGGTTCACCCGCGCCAGATCAGCCGTGCGCTCCTCCACCCGGCGTTCCAGTTCCGCCTGCGCCTCGGCCTGATGGATCAGCCGTTCGCGCAGACGCCGCCTTCTTTGCAGCATGGCCGCAATCACGGCGGCGGCCAGACACAGGCACAGGATTATCGCGATCATCGCGGTCTTGACCTGTGTCCTGAGCGAACCTGTATCCATCAGCACGCTGACCGTCCAGCCGGCATCGGGCATGGGCTGTGACAGGACCATATATTCCCTCTCACCGTCGTCCTGGGCGATCGTCATCAGCTGATGCGAACCGAAATTGCCGTTTTTCAGCGGCAGTTCCTTGAGGGTGGCATTGGCGTACCGCCGGGAAGTCTCCGTTCGCGCCAGCCGTTCTGGCGTCAGCGGCATCAGACCGGAATAAAGCCATTGCGGCGTTCCGGTCATGAAGATGATGCCCTCAGGGTCCGAGACAAGAATTCGGTTCTCACCATCGCCGAATGAGGCCTCGATGCCTTCAATATCGACCTTGAAGACAATGACGCCCTTGATTTCCTCATTGAAGAGGATGGGCGCGGAAAAATAATAGCCACGCTTGTGGGAGGTGGTGCCAAGCGCGAAGAACCGCGACTGCAAGCCCTTGGCGGCATCCTGAAAATAGGGACGGTAGCTGAAATTCTCGCCAACGAAACTCGTCGGACCATCATAGTTGCTGGCGGCGATGGTCTCGCCGTCCAGCGTGATGATGTAGATATCGGAGGATTCCAGCAGGGTGTTGATGGACTTGAGGTAAACATTGGCGCGCTGGCGCAGCTCGGCATCCTTGGGATGTGCGACCAGTTCCTCAATGTCGTCGTGATCGGCGATCAAAGCGGGCAGCGGTTCGTAACGGTTCAAAAGCCCGCCGAGAGCGGAGACGGCCAACCGGAGGGTCGTGCGGCCCTGCTCGGACATTTCGCCGAAATAGCTTTCCGCAATGATGGCGCCGCCTCTCGTTACGGCGCCATAACCGAGACCGAGGCTGAGAAGCATCAATAAAATCCAGCGATATTTCACCGAAGCTCCCCTCCTGTTGCAGGCATCAAACCTGCTCTCCCTGAAAGAGTGTAGGGGGAGCGGCCGAATTTTCCAAGTGAGCGGAAAAGGCAGCCAGACAGTTCCAAAAACAAAAAACCGGCCACAAAGGACCGGTTTTTCGCAAAGATGATTTCAGAAAAGCTTATGCGCTTTCCTTCGGCGTCAGAACCTGACGACCGCGATACATACCGGTCTTCAGATCGATATGGTGCGGACGGCGCAGTTCGCCGGAGTTCTTGTCTTCAACGTAGGTCGCAGACTTGAGACCGTCAGCCGAGCGGCGCATGCCACGCTTGGACGGGCTTGTTTTTCTTTTTGGTACAGCCATTTTTGTTACTCCACTTAAGCGGCGAAACAACGGAACCGGCCAGAACCAAAGGCCGAATGTCGGATGTCTCGATATCGGAAATTTGGCGCGCTTATACATGCCCAAACGGGCTTTGACCAGCCCTGACGCGCATTTTTTCCGATTCAGCGGAATAAGCGCAACAAGCGATCGTCATGCATCGCAAATCATGGCTCATATCTTATCGAAAACGACGCGCTCCTTGAAGTGGTTCATGTCCATGAATTCACAGAAAGCCAGTTCGCGGGTCAGTGCGCCTCATCCCAATTGTCGGCCGCGCGTGCATCCACTTTTAGCGGCACCTTCATGGAAATCGCCGGCATGGCCGCGTTTTCCATGACAGAGACGACGACCGGCAAGGTCTTTTCGATTTCCGCTTCCTCGACTTCGAAGATGAGTTCGTCATGCACCTGCAACAGCATGCGGGCGGAGAGTTTTTCCGCCTCCAGCGCCGGCTCGATGCGGACCATGGCACGGCGGATGATATCGGCAGCCGAGCCCTGGATCGGCGCGTTGATGGCCGCGCGCTCGTTGAATGCTTTTACCGAAGGGTTGGATGAGCGAATTTCCGGATAATGCGCGCGGCGGCCGAAAATCGTTTCGACATAACCGTTTTCGCGGGCGAAGGCCTTGGTCGCCTCCATGTAGTCGCGAATGCCGGGAAAACGCTCGAAATATTTCTTGATATAGTCGCCTGCTTCGGAGCGGGCGATGCTGAGTTGGTTGGCGAGGCCAAAAGCGGAAATGCCGTAGATGATGCCGAAGTTGATGGCCTTGGCGCGGCGGCGCACTTCCGACGGCATGCCTTCGACAGGAACGCCGAACATTTCCGATGCCGTCATCGCATGAATGTCGATGCCGTTTTCGAAAGCGTTGCGAAGCTGCGGAATGTCGGCGACATGCGCCAGCACGCGCAGTTCGATCTGGCTGTAGTCGGCCGACAGAAGCTTGCGACCCGGCGTGGAGATGAAGGCCGTGCGGATCTTGCGCCCTTCCGCCGTGCGGACCGGAATGTTCTGAAGGTTCGGTTCCGAGGAGGACAGGCGTCCCGTGGTGGTGGAGGCGAGCGCATAGGACGTATGCACCCGCTTTGTCTCGGGATGGATATATCCCGGAAGTGCGTCCGTATAGGTCGATTTCAGCTTCGTCAGCTGCCGCCAGTCGACGATCTTGCGCGGCAGCTCGATACCTTCCGCCGCGAGATCTTCCAGAACCTGCGCCGATGTCGACCATTGACCGGTCTTGGTCTTGGAACCACCCGGCAGGCCCATCTTGCCAAAAAGGATATCGCCGAGCTGCTTTGGCGATCCGATATTGAAACGCTCGCCTGCCAGCTCGTAGATTTCCTCTTCGAAGGACGCAGCCTTCTGCGCGAGCTCGCCGGAAAGGCGCGAGAGAATCTGCCGGTCGATGGTGATGCCGCGCTCTTCCATATGCGCCAGAACCGGCACGAGGGGGCGCTCCAGCCGCTCATAGACCTTGGTCAGCCGTTCCGACACAAGCCTCGGCTTCAGCGCCATCCATAGCCTTAAGGTGACATCCGCGTCTTCCGCCGCGTAGGCTGTCGCCTTGTCGATATCGACAAAATCGAAGGTGACGCTCGACTTGCCCGATCCCGCCACGTCCTTATAGGCGATCGGCGTGTGGCCAAGCCAGCGTTCGGACAGCGAATCCATGCCATGCGTGGCCTTGCCGGCCTCGAGAACATAGGAAATCAGCATCGTGTCGTCGAAGCTCTGCATGACGACGCCGTGGCGTTTCATCAGCAGATAATCATATTTGAGGTTCTGGGCGACTTTCAGGACAGCTTCATCTTCGAGCAGGTCCTTCAGACGCTCCAGCGCCTCGGCAAAGGGCACCTGCCCCTCCGCCATTCTGATACCATCGCTGAAGAGATCGCCGCCGGAGCCGGTCTTGTGCGTCAAAGGAACATAAGCGGCGCGGATATCGGCGCCCGTGGCGTCCTTGCCATTATCGGCAATGGCCAGCGAAAAACCGACAAGCTCGGCCTGCATCGGATCGAGCGAGGTCGTTTCCGTATCGAAGGCGACGACGCCCGTCTCCCGGGCCGCCGCGATCCAGCGATCAAGCGTCGGAAGATCCCTGATCGTCAGATAGGCGGTCGTATCGATCTTGGCGGCGGAAAAAAGCGCCTGTCGCGCCGTGGCCAGATCGGCGGGCGCGCTGCCCTCCCCCGTTACTTTTCTTGCCGGAGCGGCGGGCGAAGCCGCGGCGCCAGCGGTATTGGTGACCACTTCCCCAGCCTCAACGGCAGGCGCATCAAGATCGGGACCGTGGGCATCGGCACCCCATTGCACCGGCACATTGGCCGGGTCGATGGCAGAAGCGTCGGTTTCGGTCGCCTCGGCAACCCGGCGTGTCAGCGTCGTGAACTCCATCGCCTTCAGGAAAGCGATCAGTTTCGGGCCATTCTGCGGTTCAAGCACAAGCGCTTCGAGAGACTGATCCAGCGGCACATCGGTCCTGAGCGCCACAAGCTGCCTGGAAAGGCGGGCAAGTTCCGCATTGGCGATGATGTTTTCCCGGCGCTTCTGCTGCTTGATTTCGCCAGCACGGGTCAGGAGGGTATCGAGATCGCCATATTCTTCCAGTAATTGCGCCGCCGTCTTCGGGCCGATGCCGGGAATGCCGGGCACATTGTCGGTGGAATCGCCGGTCATCGCCTGCAGGTCGATCATCTTTTCGGGACCTACGCCCCACTTCTCGATGACATCAGGAATGCCGATCTGCTTGTCCTTCATGGCGTCGTACATATGTACATTGGCCGTGACGAGCTGCATCAGATCCTTATCGGAGGAGATGATGGTAACGTCAGCGCCGATCGCCTCGGCCTGCCGGGCATAGGTGGCGATGATGTCATCCGCCTCGAAGCCTTCCGTCTCGATGCAGGGAAGGTTGAAGGCCCGCGTCGCTTCACGGATCAGGCCGAATTGCGGCACCAAATCTTCGGGCGGAGCGGTACGGTTGGCCTTGTAGAGATCATAAAGCTCGTTGCGGAAGGTCTTCGATGAATAGTCGAAAATCACCGCGAAATGAGTAGGCGTCACGCCGACATCGGTATTGCGCGCATCCCTCAAGAGCTTCCACAACATGTTGCAGAAGCCGGAAACGGCGTTGACCGGCAGCCCGTCCGACTTGCGGTTCAGCGGCGGGATTGCATGGAAGGCCCGGAAAATGAAACCGGAACCGTCAACGAGGAAGAGATGATCGCCTTTTTTCATGGGTAGCATGGATAGCGCGGGGCCGTTTTGACGTCTACCGAAACTTCGCACAACGCACCGTAAAGAGCGGGGAATGGGGCTCCAGCACAGGCCTGCAAAATTCACCTGAACGTTACCGATTTGTAATCCGCCCTTCCCTTGAAAAGCCGCATTTGCAGACACATTTCATAAGGGACGGCGCCTGATCACGCCGTAGTCTGATAGCTGGCTCGTCCCCCGCCGCGTCAGACCGGACAAAGGCCTTTCCCCCTCTCCGGGCCTTTGTCCTCCAATATGACCGCCATGGCCGACCCCTCCCGGCCATGGCGGTTTTATTTTATGCGCTGTTTCGGGCTGGCCTAAACATATCATGCGATATATATCGCGCTATCGAATTGCCGGGCTGAGCCGGCCGTGATGCTTTATGGGCGGAGAAATGGTTTTTTCCCGGGATGAATCGGCGATCTATCTCGCCTCAAAAATGGCGCGGGAATTCACCATGGCGCTGCAGAAAAGAGCCGCAGCCCTGGGGTTCTCGCCCGGACAATTCCCCATCCTTATCGAACTCTGGCATGAGGACGGCCTGACGCAGCGACAATTGCTCGATAGAATCGATGTCGAACAGGCGACGCTCGCCAATACGCTCTCGCGCATGGAACGCGACGGGCTGATCATTCGCAAATCCCATCCAAGCGACCGCCGTGCCCAGATCATCGAGCTGACCCAGCGCGGCAGGGATCTGGAAGCCAATGCCATTGCAGCTTCCGAAACGACCGAAGATGCGCTGCTCAAGGATTTCCGGCGTTTCGAGAGACAGCTTCTGCTGGAATATATGCGCCGGGCGATCGAAAGCGCCAAAAAAGCGAAATAGCATTTACAGCCGAAACCGCTTCGCACTTTCCCTGAACTGCTCTATGTTCCGGCGGCCGCACGTCTGCCGATTCACGACGCGCCGGCCCCTTGTTTCCCGCGATGCGCGACGCCCGGATGTTTCGTCTTATCACCGGGTTACGACAGACATGACAGGATCAGCGATGACAGACGTATCCCCCATTCTTTCCACCGCCGACGACAATCTCACCTCCAGCCTCGGGCGACTGTTCGAGCTCGTACGTATTCCGTCGATTTCGACGGACCCCGCCTATAAGGCGGAATGCCGAAAGGCGGCGGAGTGGCTGGTCAGAACGCTTTCAGAGCTCGGCTTTACGGCCTCCGTGCGCGATACGGCCGGCCATCCCATGGTGGTGGCGCATCATGATGCTGCCGCCAAGGACGCGCCGCATGTGCTTTTCTACGGTCACTATGACGTACAGCCGGTCGATCCGCTCGAGCTGTGGGAAAACGATCCGTTCGAACCCGCCGTCAAGGATATCGGCGCCGGCCGCCAGGTGATCACGGGACGTGGTACGGCAGACGACAAGGGCCAGCTGATGACCTTCGTCGAAGCCTGCCGCGCCTATAAGGCAGTGAATGGCGGCCTGCCGGTGCGCGTCACCATTCTTTTTGAAGGCGAAGAGGAATCCGGCTCGCCGTCGCTGAAGCCATTCCTCGAAGCCAATGCGGAAGAACTGAAGGCCGATTATGCGCTGGTCTGCGATACCGGCATGTGGGACCAGGATACGCCCGCCATTGCGGCAGCCCTTCGCGGTCTGGTCGGCGAAGAGATCGTCATCACGGCAGCCGACCGCGATCTGCACTCCGGTCTGTTCGGTGGTGCGGCGGCAAACCCCATCCACATCCTCACCGATATTCTCGCCGGCCTGCATGACGAGACCGGCCGGGTAACTCTTTCAGGTTTTTATGACGGCGTGGAAGAAACCCCAGCCAACATCAAGGCCTCCTGGGAAACGCTCGGCCGCACGGCCGAAGCCTTTCTCGGCGAAGTCGGCCTTTCGGTTCCCTCGGGAGAAAAGGGACGCTCCGTGCTGGAGCAGACCTGGGCGCGGCCGACGGCGGAAGTCAACGGCATTATCGGCGGCTATACCGGCGATGGTTTCAAGACCGTGATCGCCGCGAAAGCTTCCGCCAAGGTGTCTTTCCGCCTCGTCGGCGAGCAGGACCCTGCGGCCATTCGCGAAAGCTTCCGAGCCTATGTGCGCTCTAAGATTCCTACCGACTGCTCCGTGGAGTTCCACGAACATGGCGGTTCACCCGCCATCCAGCTGTCCTACGATTCACCCGTGCTGACCAAAGCCAAAAACGCGCTTTCGGAAGAGTGGCCGAAACCCGCCGTCGTCATCGGCATGGGAGGCTCGATCCCGATCGTCGGCGATTTCCAGAAGATGCTGGGAATGGATTCGCTGCTTGTGGGCTTCGGACTTACCGATGACCGCATTCATTCGCCGAATGAAAAATACGACCTGCAGTCCTTCCACAAGGGCATCCGCTCCTGGGTCCGCATTCTCGACGCACTCGCGACGAAATAACCCAAAAAAGAGGAGGCGCCGAATACGCGGCACCTCCTCGGTACATAAAACAAAAAGGCCGGGCGAGCCCGACCTTTCCATCCGTTTTTCGTCAATGCCAGTACATCCGTGGTCAAAGCGTTCAAACGGTCTGATACTCCAGAGCGCGTCAAAGATATCGACGCTGCTTTCCGGCTCAGGATCGGCTGCTTTGGTTAATCTTTGGTTAACACAACAGCAGCGGCACATGTAAAAGCGCCATTCCCGGCAGTTCCGGTCCGGAGCACTGTTGAACCCTATATTGGTATGCGGTCCGGCTTTTTCAAGGGCGGCCGGTCCAGCCCCTTCCCGCAAAAGAAAAAGGCCGGAAAAATCCGGCCTTTCCATTCATACGAACGACCCTTTCGGGTCAAAGCGCTTATCAGGCAGCAACGAGGTTGCCTGCAGACATCTTGCCCGAGCGACGATCCTGCATCAGCTCGTAGGAGAGCTTCTGGCCGTCATTGAGGGCGGTCAGACCAGCGCGCTCAACAGCAGAGATGTGAACGAATACGTCCTGCGAACCGTCGTCAGGCTGAATGAAGCCGTAGCCCTTGGTTGCGTTGAACCACTTTACTGTACCAGTCGCCATAACGATTTCCTTCCGTTGGCAATTGTATTTGCACTGCAAGCAGTGCGGACTTGGGTCGAATTTGAAGGAAAGATCGTCGTGTGCACCAAAAAAGGCGCCGAAGCTCTGGTCGTCAAACAAATATCGATGGGCGAACACCTAGGTTGGCAGGGGCGAAAAGTCAAGTTTCTTTGAAAAATGCGGCGATCTTTGTCAGCCGCCGGTCAGCCAAACCCGCTGGAAACACAGCCTTAAACGGCAAAAACCCGGCGCGGGAGGAGGTGCGCCGGGTTCTTGAAACTGACTGACAATTGGGAGGAGGAGTATTGTCAGTCCAATCGGGCGACGCTGGGAGGAGGAGTGCGTCGCTTCGATGATTTGAAGATACAGGATATCAGCTCAAAAAACAGACGTTTCATCGCAGCGCAGCATTGCGCAAAATGCATAGCTGTTTCAGGGTGACTTGAAGCTTCTCCGCGTAACGCCTAATAAATACGCATGTCTATCGAATCCGTCAGAGCCTTTTTCACCGAAAAGTCGCCCGAGGTTGCCGTGATCGAAACGGAAACGAGTTCGGCGACGGTTGCGCTGGCCGCCGAAGCGCATGGCGTCGACCCCGACCAGATTGCGAAAACCATTTGCCTGAAGGCGGGTGAAACCATTCTTCTCGTCGTCGCCGCCGGCACGAAACGGCTCGACAACCGCAAATTCCGCGATCATTTCGGTGCAAAGCCGCGCATGCTCGGACCGGAGGAGGTGGTTGCGGTGACAAGCCATCCCATCGGCGGCGTTTGCCCTTTCGGCCTGCCCTCCCCGCTTCCGGTGTTTTGCGACGTATCGCTGAAAAACTACCATGAGGTGGTTCCCGCGGCGGGCGCCACCAATGCGGCGGTGAAGATTTCGCCGGAGGTGATGGCCAAATTGACGGGAGCGGAATGGGTCGACGTCTGCCAATGACGCCGATTTGATCCGGCCGGGACTTAACCCCGCCTTAAATTGCCGCATTTAAACTCTTCATCCTGGATTAAGGATCGCGCAGGCATAGAAGCCTGAAATCCGAACGGGATGCGCGCGGTTTCGTGAATAGGAGTGACTTCGGCTGGATGGCAGGCAAGGGTAAATCACGCGAACGGGTAGAACCCTCCTTCGGGGATTTCCACGAGTCCGGTGATGACCTGCGCCTTGACGTCAGCGAGCGCATCAGCGGAACCACAAAGCAGCAAGCCAGAAAACCGAAGCCGGCATCCAGCCGCACCAAATCCGGCAAAAAAGAAAAGCGCACCCGCAGTTCAGGCCGTGGCGCGACAGGCTTCCTCCGTTCCCTTGTCTATTGGTGTATCGTACTCGGCATCTGGGGCGGCATCGGCGTTGCCGGTCTTGTCCTTTATTATGGCGCGCGCATGCCAAGTGCCAGCAGCTGGTCCATTCCCGAACGCCCACCGAATGTGAAGATCGTTTCGGTGAATGGCAGCGTGCTTGCCAATCGTGGCACCACCGGCGGCGAGGCGCTCGCGCTGGAAGATATGTCGCCCTATATTCCGCAGGCTGTGATGGCGATCGAGGACCGGCGGTTCTATTCGCATTTCGGCGTCGACCCGCTGGGTCTCGGACGTGCTATCCTAACGAATGTCCTGACGGGGCGAACAGTGCAGGGCGGCTCGACGCTGACGCAGCAGCTCGCGAAGAACCTCTTCCTCTCGCCGGATCGCACGCTGGAACGCAAGGTTCAGGAAGTGCTGTTGTCCTTCTGGCTTGAGCATGAATTCACCAAGGACCAGATCCTCGCGATGTATCTCAATCGCGTCTATTTCGGCTCCAACGCCTATGGCGTCGAGGCGGCGTCGCGGCGCTACTTCAACAAATCCGCGCGCGACGTCAATCTGGGCGAAGCGGCAATGCTGGCCGGGCTTCTCAAAGCGCCCTCGCGCCTTTCGCCGGCGCGCGATCCGCAGGCGGCGGAAGAGCGGGCGCAGGTCGTGCTGCAATCCATGCGCGATGTCGGCTTCATTACCGACGACGAAATCAAGACCGCCATGTCGCAGCCGCCAACCAAGGCGAAACGTTTCTGGTCGGGTGCCGAACATTACGCCGCCGACATGGTGCTGGAGGAAGTGCGCAACCTGGTTGGCGAGGTGAAGCAGGACATCGTCGTCGACACGACGATCGATCCCAATCTCGAGCGTGATGCCGAAAAGGCGCTGACCCACGTGCTGCAGGGCGACGGCAAGAAACAGGGCGCTTCGCAGGCAGCCCTTGTTTCCATTGATGGCACGGGTGCAATCCGCGCCGTGGTTGGCGGGGCTGATTATGCCGAAAGCCAGTTCAACCGCGCCGCAAAGGCAAAACGGCAACCCGGCTCCGCATTCAAGCCCTTCGTTTACGTCGCCGCGCTCGAATCCGGGCTTACGCCTTACACCATCCGTAATGACGGGCCTGTTCGTATCGGCAACTGGACCCCGGAAAATTACGAGAAGAAATATCGCGGTGAAGTCACACTCGCCACCGCGCTCGCCAATTCGCTGAACACAATTGCCGCGCAGCTGGTGATGGAAGTGGGTCCCGATCGTGTGACCCAGGTGGCGCATCGCATGGGTATCGAATCCGAGCTGCAGAACAATGCCTCCATCGCGCTCGGCACCTCGGAAGTGTCGCTGATGGAGCTGACGGCCTCCTACGCCCCTTTCATGAATGGCGGCTACAAAGCGACGCCGCATATCGTCAAACGCATCACCGACGCCGACGGCAAGGTGCTTTACGAAAACAAATACGACAATCCGCCGCGCGTCCTGAGCGAAGAGATCGCCGCGACCATGAACAGCATGCTGTCGCGCGTCATCACCGAAGGCACCGGCAAGGCGGCAAGGCTGCAGGGCTGGCAGGCGGCAGGAAAATCCGGCACGACGCAGTCCTTCCGCGATGCACTTTTTGTCGGCTATACAAGCAACCTGACTACCGGCGTATGGTTCGGCAATGACGACGGCACATCGATGAAAAAGGTCACCGGCGGCGGGCTTCCCGCAAAGGCCTGGAAAGATTTCATGACCGCCGCCCATTCGGGGCTTTCGCCCTCGCCGCTCTTCGGGCTTGGCGCAGGCGGCGTGCCGCCGCTTGGGGAAATGCAGCAGCCGGCACCGGAAAACGCACCCTCTTCCATCGGCGATATCATTTCCAATGCGCTTGGAGGCGGTACTGCGGATACCCGTGCCTATCCCCAGGCCCCCGTTGCGCCGAACCCGAATCAGCCGGGTGTGCCGATGCCGCCGGCAAATATCCCTTCCCGCGATATCGAGCCCGGCTATTCAGCCGGCAACGGGCCTGTACCACCCGCCGATATCGGCAGTCAGGCGCCATCCGGACCGAAGCAGACGACCCTGCTCGATATACTGATGGGAAATTGACGGCATAGCTGGCCGGCAGACGTTGGTCGCAGGGCTGGTGACGATGACGTCATCGTCACGCTAAATTCCCGATTTCGCAGGATTTGGCTTCATGGAAACAGGCCGTTTCGGCACCTCCGAGCGGGGAGGATGCTCGCCCTGCAACATCCGCGTGCAGTCGCATTAACCGTAGATTGCCATTTGCGCCAGAGCGGTTACATTTCGCATGACTTTTTACGGTAAATGAATTATTAATCGTTCATATAAATTAATTTTCTTCTATCAAAATAACTTTTCAGGGCTTTATATTATGCTGGGTACTAAAGGCTCATCGCATGCCGTTTTTTACGGTGCCTCCTATTCCGCAGCCACAACTTTCGAATCGCCGGAAACGCAACCTTCCTCTTCGGAAAAAACCGTCTCCGCATTTTTGCGCGGCCAGTTCGCGCTCAAAAGAACGATGGATATTGCAGGGGCGTCCATCGCCCTTGTCGCGCTCGCGCCGGTATTGCTCACCGTAGCAGTGATGGTCAAACTCGACAGCAAAGGGCCGGTCCTGTTTTCGCAGGTCCGCTGGGGTATGAATGGACGGAAAATCCGTGTCTATAAATTCCGCTCCATGAGGACCGACCTTTGTGATGCCACCGGTGTGGCGCAGACGGTGAAGAACGATCCCAGAATAACCCGGATCGGCGCAATCCTTCGCCGTACGAATATCGATGAACTGCCGCAGCTTCTGAATGTGCTGAAAGGCGATATGTCGCTGGTCGGGCCCCGCTGCCATGCCATCGGCATGCTGGCGGCCGGCCGTCTTTATGAGGAGCTGGTGCCGCACTATCATATGCGGCACCGGGTGCGGCCCGGCATTACCGGCCTTGCCCAGATGCGGGGATTGCGCGGCCCGACTGACCGTAGCGACAAGGCGCGCGCCCGAATCGTCTCCGATCTTTATTATGTCGACAATTTTTCGATCTGGCTGGATATCAGGATCATGGTCGGAACGGTGATTTCCGAATTGCGCGGCGGCAAGGGTTTCTGATTTTTCAGACGCCATTCCCGCGGCCACAATCGGCCGCTGCAAAAATTAAAAGCCCGGCAGCGATGCCGGGCTTTTATCATAAAATCATCATGACAATCAGTTTGTCGGCGCGGGAGCCGCTGCCGGATCCGGAAGCGGTGCCGGGTTTGCCGAAAGCGTGCGCAGATAAGCGATAAGATCGGCGCGTTCCGTTTCCTTCTTCACGCCCGCAAAGCCCATGGCCGTGCCGGGAACGTGTTTCTTGGGGGATTCGAGGAAGTAGCTGAGATGATCGTAATCCCAATGCACGGAACCGCCCTTGGAGAAATCCTTCATCCCTGCGGAATAGCTGAAACCTTCGTGGCTGGCGATCGGCCGGTTGACGACATCGAAGAGATTGGGGCCGACCTTGTTTGCACCACCACTCTCTCCGGTATGACAGCTCGTACACTTCTTGAAGACTGTTTCGCCCTTGGCGGCATCGGCATTCGCAAGCAATTGCGCGATCGGCGTCGCCGCGGCAGCGGCTTCTCCGCCACCCGCTTCGCCGCCGCTCTCTGCCGCGGCAATGGCGAAACCTTCCTTTTCGGGCGCAGGCGCATGGAAAATGCCCTCAGACGCAATCGACACCGACATCAGGACGAAAACCGTGCCAAGCAACGCCCCAACGCCCATATTTACATAAGAATTCATCTATATGCGCTCCCTCGCATCCGCTTGATATAACGGGCATCTTGAAATTGCTCGAAAGCTATGGCTTTTGCACAGCCTGCGCAACTTGAATAATGCTCCCCACACCGTGACGTTTTGACACTTTTCGGGCGGGATTTGAAGGGTGTCGGATGAAGAATCGGGAATTCGAGAAAGCTGTCGTCCTCATACCGGCGCGGATGGCATCCACACGCCTGCCAGGCAAGCCGCTCGCCGACATCGGCGGCAAGCCGATGATCGTGCAGGTTGCGCTGCGGGCACGCGAGGCCGGTGCGGAACGAATCGTTGTTGCCGTTGATGACGAACAGGTGTTTTCGGCCGTCAAAAATGCCGGTTTCGACGTGATGATGACCCGCGACGACCACCAGTCCGGCTCGGACCGCATTTTCGAGGCGCTGCAGAAGGCCGACCCCTATGGCAAGGCGGAATATGTCATCAACGTCCAGGGCGACCTTCCCACCATTGAAGCGGAGACGATCCGCGCTTCGCTGCGCCCGCTGGAAAATGCCGCCGTCGATATCGCGACGCTGACGGTGGAAATCACCGACGAGGAAGAAAAAACCAATCCGAACGTGGTGAAAGTGGTGGGCAGCCCGCTTTCCGAGACGCGATTGCGCGCGCTTTATTTTACCCGTACCACCGCCCCTTATGGCGATGGCCCGCTTTATCATCACATCGGGCTTTATACCTATCGCCGCTCTGCGCTCGAGACATTTGTGAGCCTGCCGCCCTCGCCGCTTGAAAAACGTGAACGGCTGGAACAGCTGCGCGCCCTGGAAGCGGGGATGCGCATCGACGCTGAAATCGTCCGTTCCGTGCCGCTCGGCGTCGACACGCCGCACGATCTGGAAAAAGCCCGCAAAATTCTCGCAAGCAGAACCCTCTAACGGACAGTCCCATGACCTTGAGCACAAATCGTATTGCCTTCCAGGGCGAATTCGGCGCGAATTCCGACATGGCCTGCCGCGACATGTTCCCGGATATGGAGCCTTTGCCCTGCCCGACCTTCGAGGATGCCTTCAACGCCATTGAAAACGGCGAAGCTGATCTCGGCATGATCCCTATTGAAAACACACTGGCCGGCCGCGTTGCGGATATTCATCACCTGCTGCCGGAATCGCGCCTGCACATCATCGGCGAATATTTCATGCCGATCCGCTTCCAGCTGATGGTGATGCCCGGCGTGAAGAAGGATGAGATTCGCACCGTCCACAGCCACATCCACGCGCTTGGCCAATGCCGCAAGATCATCCGTTCCAACGGCTGGAAGCCCGTCATCGCCGGCGATACGGCAGGCTCCGCAAGGCTCGTTTCCGAAAAGGGCGACCGCAGCATGGCGGCCCTTGCGCCACGTCTTGCCGCCAACCTCTACGGTCTCGATATTCTCGCTGAAAATGTCGAGGATTCGGAAAACAACGTCACACGCTTCGTGGTGCTTTCTCGAGATGAAAACTGGGCCAGGCGCCAGTCGAGCGATGAAATCGTCGTCACGACCTTCGTTTTCAACGTCCGCAACATTCCGGCAGCACTTTACAAGGCCATGGGCGGTTTTGCGACCAACGGCATCAATATGACGAAGCTCGAAAGCTACCAGCTCGGCGGCAAATTCGTGGCGACGCAGTTTTATGCCGATATTGAAGGCCACCCCGATGACGAGCCGGTGCGGCATGCGCTGGACGAACTGCGTTTCTTCTCGGAAAAAGTCCGCATCCTCGGCGTCTACAAGGGCCATGCGATGCGCGGCAAGCTCAACCAGAGCTGAGCCTGCCGCAGCTTATTACTTTAGCCATTCCACCCAGTCGCGCATCAGCCGATGCGCGATGGCTCCCCTTGGCGGGGCGGAAAAACTTTCACCCGTCGGGGCCTCCAGCATCTTTGCTACCTCTTCCCGCGTGAACCAGCGGCAATCCTCAAGCTCGATCTCGTCACGCGCGATCTCAAAAGAGAGCGCCTCGGCATAACAACCTATCATCAGCGTATGCGGCATCGGCCAGGGCTGGGAAGCGTGATAGCGCACACGACCGATTTCGACGCCGGATTCCTCATGCGTTTCGCGGCGGACGGCCTGTTCGATGGTCTCACCCGGCTCCACGAAGCCGGCAAGGCAGGAATACATGCCCGGTGCAAAATGCGCGCCGCGGCCAAGCAGGCAGAGATCACGCTCGATATCGATGGTCATCATGATGACCACAGGATCGGTGCGCGGGAAAATAGTGTGGTTGCAGGCGGCGCAGATGCGCTTGTAGCCGCCGATTCGCAGCTCCATGGTTCCGCCGCACTTCCCACAAAAGCGATTGTCACCATTCCAGTGCGTCAGGCTGACGGCCTGCGCAACCTCGCTCAGCAGTTCCTCGTCGAGAAGATGATCGCGATAAAGCGTGCGGGCATCGGCCAACTTGTAGTGGCTCGCGAGCTGATCCTCGGCAACCGCGACCGGCACCGCAATTCTCGGCTCGCCGGTCTCGCGATATCCGAGCAGCACGGCATTGTCGAAATCCGGCCGTAACTCGGCCAGTTCATAGGCGGAAAACAGGGGATCGATGACCTGCTCGTCATGTTTCAGGATCAGCCGGTTGCCCGAGAAGGCAAAAATATGGGTGCCATCGACTTTCAACGCATCGGCCACGCACTCCTCCGTCCGCTTTTCGGCGAAACGGTCGAGAGCATTTTTGGAAAAGGCCGTCAGCAGGCTTGCTTCAGGATGGGGGGCAGTGGTTTCAAAAATTTTCATGGAAATCATCAGAGCGCGCCGGAGATTTTTTTCATCAAAGTTTCCTTTTCGCCTGCGGCATAGGGCACCGCCGTTCCGTGCCCCCAGATGGGACCGGGCCAGCACGTGTCGCCTTCATTGCGGGCGATTATATGGACATGAAGCTGCCGGACGATATTGCCCAAAGCACCGACATTGATCTTGGTGGCTCCGGTGATTTCTTTCAAGGCAGAGGCGACGAGATTGGTCTCGAATGTCAGCACAGCCTGATCAAGCGGGGTGAGATCGAACAATTCGCTGACGCCATCTCGCTGCGGCACCAGCACCAGCCAGGGCCAGCGACTGTCGTTTTGCAAACGCAGTTCACATAGTCCCAAACGCGTCACAAGCACGCTGTCGCGCGCCAGTCTCTCGTCCAGCCGGAATGTCTCCAAGGTGTCCTCCATGTTTGTTTTCATCGTGATAGCAGTTTTTTGAAGGCTTGGCTTGCATTTGCTGCCGATATTGCCGATATGTGGCCCCGGGAGGTTGGTGGTGGACGAGCCACTCGCCAACCGGGTCAGGTCCGGAAGGAAGCAGCCCTAACGAGCCAGGCACGGGTCGCCGTGCCAGCCTCCCACCTTTTTTAAAAGACGTGCTCAGCTTTCGCCGGGCCAGTTCAGCGCCCCAAGACAACTGGCAAAACAAACTGGCGAGGCAATGAGCGATACCGTACCCACCACAACAAGCGAATCCCAGGTCGGGACCGGCTACCGGGTACTGGCACGCAAATATCGCCCGAAGGATTTTTCCGATCTGATGGTCGGCCAGGAGCCGATGGTCCGTACGCTGACAAACGCGTTTGAGACCGGACGTATCGCGCAGGCCTATATGCTGACCGGCGTTCGCGGCGTGGGCAAAACGACCACGGCCCGCATTCTCGCCCGCGCGCTGAATTACAAGACCGACACCATCGACAAGCCGACCATCGACCTTCGCATTCCCGGCGAACATTGCCAGGCGATCATGGAAGGCCGGCACGTCGACGTGATCGAGATGGACGCCGCCTCCCATACCGGCATCGACGATATTCGCGAGATCATCGAGCAGGTGCGCTATCGCCCGGTCTCGGCGCGCTATAAAGTCTATATCATCGACGAAGTGCACATGCTGTCGACACAGGCTTTCAACGGTCTTCTGAAGACGTTGGAAGAGCCGCCGGAACATGTGAAATTCATCTTCGCGACGACCGAAATCCGCAAGGTTCCGATCACCGTTCTCTCGCGCTGCCAGCGCTTCGACCTGCGCCGCATCAGCGCCGCTGATCTCGTCGGCCTGTTCACCGCCATTGCCGGCAAGGAAGGTTTCGAGGCCGATCCGCAGGCGCTGTCGATGATCGCCCGCGCGGCAGAGGGTTCCGCCCGTGACGGCCTTTCCCTGCTCGACCAGGCGATTGCCCATGGCGGCGGCCGGGTGGAGGCCGAAGCGGTGCGCGGCATGCTCGGCCTTGCCGACCTTGCACGCATCGTCGATCTCTTCCAGCACGTCGTCAAAGGCGATGTCGCGGCCGCTCTTTCGGAATTCAACGGGCAATATGAGGCGGGCGCGAACCCTGTCGTGGTGCTGAACGACCTTGCCGATTTCACCCATCTCGTCACCCGCATGAAATATGTACCTGACGCGGCGGAAGACCCCTCGCTTTCGGAAATAGAACGCGTGCGTGGTGCGGAATTTGCCGAGACGATTGCGGTAACCGCGCTGTCGCGCATCTGGCAGATGCTGCTGAAGGGCATTCCGGAAACGGAAAACGCCTCGCGGCCTGCCGGTGCTGCCGAAATGGTGCTGATCCGGCTTTCGCACGCCGCCAATCTGCCCGCTCCGGAAGATGCCGCGCGGCGCCTGCTCGAGCTCTCGAGCGGCGAAGGCGGCGGTTACGCCAATGGCGGACCTTCGGGCGGGGGCAATGGCGGCGGTGCGCGCGCCTATTCGTCAGCACAGGCCGTGGCCGCAGGAAGGCCTGTCGATCTTCCCGCCCAGCGCCAGACGACGCCGCAGACCTCCGCCGTGCTGCGCGCCGTTCCAGACAGCCGCCCGCAGGAGATGCAGGTCGTGGCGCCCAAGACCGAAGAGCGGCCGGAGCCGAAGGTTCCCGTCAATTCGGTGCAGGATATTGCCGATCTCTGCCAGAAGAACCGCGATCCCGTCATGCGGGCGAAGGTGCGTAACTTTGTGCGGCTGGTGCGGCTGGAGCCCGGCCGGCTTGATATGCGCCTCGGCGAAGGCGCGCCCGGCTCTTTGCCCGGCGAGCTTGGCGTCAAGCTCAAGGAATGGACCGGTATCCACTGGATCATAAGCCTCAGCAAGGAACAGGGGGAACCGACCCTCGTCGAAGCTGAAGGCAATGCCCGGGATGCCCGCCTTGTCGATGCGCGTCAGGATCCTGACGTTGCCGCCATTCTGGCGCAGTTTCCCGGTGCAAAAATCACCGACGTGCGCATCCGCGCCGCCGCACAGGATGAGGCGGAGGATATCGCACCGCCATCGGTTGCCGAATCGAGCGAAGGCGACATCCTTCCCGGCGACGACATCGAGTTTTAAACAAAAAGAACAGGAGATTGGCACATGCGTGACATCATGGGCATGATGGGCAAGGTCAAGGAAATGCAGTCCAAGATGGAAAAGGTGCAGGAAGAAATCGCCGCCCTTGAAGTCGAAGGCAGGGCCGGCGGCGGTCTGGTGACCGTCATTCTCAACGGCAAGGGCGAAATGCGCGGCCTGAAAATCGATCCTTCGCTCTTCAAGGAAGACGAGGTGGAAATCCTCGAAGACCTGATCGTGGCTGCCCACAAGGACGCCAAGGAAAAGGGCGAAGCGCAGGCGCAGGAAAAGATGGCAGGCCTGACCGCGGGTCTGCCGCTGCCGCCCGGCATGAAATTCCCATTCTGATATAATCAGCCTGAAGAGGATGGCGGCACACATGGAGTGGTCGCCCTCCCTGTCTCAAGGCAGAATTCAGGCTTCCAGCATCGCGCGGAACCGGCTTGCGAGCGGCGTTTCGAGATAGGCCGTGCGTTCGGCTGCGCCGAGCTGCATCGGGCGGAAGCGCTGCAGAATAGTCGGTATCGGCAGCTTCGTTCCCTGATAGGCTTCAAAGGCGACCTCCTCCCCGGCAGCGAGCATTCCACCCTTCAACACCCGGCAATAAAAACCCGGATGGCCTGCCTGCCGGAAGCGCGGTGCGAAATCGGGATCGCCGATCCGGGCCGACAGGGTGGCGCAGGGGATGCGGGCGGCGGTCACCTCCAACAGAACTCCGCTGGCCGAGAACCTGTCACCCACATGGAGTTTCGCGCTGTCGACACCATCAAGCACGAGGTTTTCGCCGAAAAATCCGGGTTCGACCACAAAACCGAAGGTGCGGGACCAGAAGTCGAGATCGACGGAGCCCATCACGTAAATTGCCTGATCCGGCCCGCCGTGATGTTTGCGATTGCAGACGGCATCGCTCACGATACCCTCTGCATCCACCATGACCGGCCCGTTCACGGGATGCTTGAAGATGCCCGTCTTCGTCGTCTTTCCCGGCAGGTTCTTTGCCTCGCCCCGGCACACCGCCCGTATTTTCATGGACTATCCTTCAAGCTTCATGATTCCCGTTTCCCGATTTATGCAGTAGAAAGCGCTCATGGCAAAACGAGTCACCGGCCCCGAAATTGAAAAACTGATCCAGCTTCTGGCAAAAGTGCCGGGGCTTGGGCCCCGCTCGGCGCGGCGGGCAGCGTTGCATCTCATCAAGAAGAAGGAGCAACTTCTCGGACCGCTGGGTCATGCCATGGGCGAGGCCTATGACAAGGTGAAGATCTGCTCCTGCTGCGGCAATGTCGATACGATCGATCCCTGCACCGTCTGCGCCGACGACCGGCGCGACCAGTCGGTCATCATCGTGGTGGAAGACGTGTCGGATCTCTGGGCGCTGGAGCGGACGGGCGCGATGAACACCGCCTATCACGTGCTGGGCGGCACGCTTTCGCCGCTCGACGGCGTCGGGCCAGAGGATTTGAACATCAAGGGGCTGATCGACCGTGTCAGCGCCGGTGGTATCCGCGAGCTTATCATCGCCGTGAATGCGACGGTGGAGGGGCAGGCAACCGCCCACTACATCACCGACCGCCTTTCCGGTCTCGACATCAAGATCACCCGGCTTGCGCATGGCGTGCCGGTGGGCGGTGAGCTCGATTATCTCGATGAGGGCACATTGACGGCGGCGCTTCGGGCGCGCACGACGATCTGAAGCCATCCCTCCCCGTCATTCAAAGAGGAGACCGAATGCGAAACCATTTTGCCCCGAAGGCACTGGCTGCACTTCTTTCCGTTTTTTCAGCAACGACAGCTCTAGCGCAGTCGGCACCGACGGGAGCAGCGGCAGCCCGATATGACGCTGAATTTAATGCCTGGCTGAAAAAGGAAATCTGGCCGGAGGCCCGCAAGGCCGGCATTTCGCAAAAGACGCTTGAAGCCACGCTCAGCGGTCTCTCCATCAGCTGGAACCTGCCCGATCTCGTCATTCCCGGCCAGAAGCCACCGAAGGAGCAGAGCCAGAGCCAGGCGGAATTTTCATCACCCGGCGCCTATTTCTCCGAAAAGCGGCTGCAGGGGCTCGCCAGCACCGGCCGTTCGCTAGCAGCCACCCATGCGGCGACGCTGCGCAGGATCGAGGCGAAATACGGTGTGCCGGGTGATATCGTCGTTGCGATCTGGGGCCGCGAATCCGGTTTCGGCCGGGCAAAACTGCCGCATTCCGTGGTCGATGTGCTGGCCACAAAAGCCTATATGTCGACCCGCAAGGAGATGTTCCGCGCCGAGCTGATCGATGCGCTGAAGATCGTCGAAAGCGGCGATATCGCGGCCTCGCGCATGATGGGTTCCTGGGCCGGCGCACTCGGCCAGCCGCAATTCATGCCGTCGAGCTATCTCAAATATGCCGTGGATTTCGATGGCGACGGCCACCGGGATATCTGGAACTCCGTGCCGGATGCGCTGGCATCCATAGCGAACTATCTTTCCCAGCGCGGCTGGCAGCGCAATCGCGACTGGGGTTTTGAAGTCTCGATCCCTGCCAATGTCTCCTGCGCGCAGGAGGGACCTGATCTTGCCCGCCCGGTGGCCGACTGGGCGAAGATGGGCATTACCCGCATTTCCGGAAAAGCCTTTCCGGCCAATGACCTATCCGCCGACGGCATGATGCTGGTGCCGGCCGGGCGGCACGGGCCGGAATTCGTGGTGACGCCGAATTTTTACGTCATCAAGGAATATAACAATTCCGATCTCTACGCGCTGTTCATCGGCAATCTCGCCGACCGCATCGCCCATGGGGCAGGCCCGTTCAAGGGTGAATGGGGCAATGTCGGGTCGATGTTGCGCTCCGATGTTCTCACCATGCAGAAGGCGCTGGCGGCCAAGGGTTATGATGTCGGCAAGGCAGATGGGCTGGCCGGTTTCAAGACGCGCCGTTCGCTCGGCGACTGGCAGGCCAAGAACGGGCTCTCACCGACGTGTTTTCCAGATGCAAGCCTGAAGGCTAAGCTGAAATAGCACGTTACGGGCGACGTCGGAAAACCTCTCCGTCGTCATGCTCGGGCTTGTCCCGAGCATCTGCAACCGATTGATTTAACGATACGTGGTTGGATCCTCGGGACAAGCCCGAGGATGACGTCGAGGGTTCTGGCAAGGACCCAATAGCCTTTTACCGGGCCCGTTTCTGCATCTCCCAGCCTCTCAATGCTGGTCGGTATGGGGCTTGTGAAAGATATCGTCGGTCGGCGGGATGGTCTGCCGCTCGATCATCCGGTGCACCCGCGGCCGCGTCTTGCCCCGGTGAAGCTCGAGCAGCCGGTCCCAGGCCTCCGCATCCGCCTGGGTGCGGCGGTGGTTATGGCGGACATATTCCACCCATGTCGGCACATGGTAGCTTTCGGTCCAGATGTCGGGGTTTTCCAGGTCGCGCATCAGGTTCCAGTTGCGCGCGCCATCACGCAGACGGATTCGGCGGCGCTCGGCCATCAGCGGCAGGAATTCGCCGAGGTCCTCGTCATGGATTTCATAATCGATGAGAATGGCGATGGGGCCGCTGCGCGGCTTGATGTCCAGTCTCAGCGGCGGTTCCACGAAACGGTTGAGCGGATCGAGATTAAGCGAAGCGAAGGCCGGCATGGCGAGCTTGAGGCCGACGACGACGCCGAGCAGCATCAGCGCACATGAACAGAGCAGCGAATAGGAAATGCCGTAATCTTCCGCCAGCTCGCCCCACAACCAGCTGCCGACCGCAATGCCGCCAAAGGTGAGCGTCTGGTAAAGCGACAGCGCCCGACCCACCACCCAGCGCGGCGTGGAAAGCTGGACGATGGTGTTGAAGAGCGACAGCGCCAGAACCCAGCAGGCGCCGGCAACCGTCAGGACAAGCGAGGTGATGATCGCGCTCGTGCTCACGGCCGTCACGCCGGAGCTGAAAGCGAAGCCTAAAAAGGCGACGCGCACGATCCATTCGCTGGACAGGACCTCACGCAGTCTCGCACTGACCAGCGCGCCGGCTATCGCGCCGACGCCAAATGCGCCGAGCATGACGCCGTAGGTCAGCGGACCGCCCTCGACGAGATCGCGGGCGACGATGGGCATCAGGGCGAGGATGGCGCTGGCGGAAAGGCCGAAGAGAAAACCACGCACCAGCACCTTGCCGATATTGGGCGACATCGCAACGTAACGCATGCCGGCCGAGATGGCGGCGAGAAGCTGCTCTCGCGGCAATGTCGAGGCATATTTGGGCGGCTGCCAGCGAAACAGGGCGTAAATAAGGGTGAAATAGCTCAACGCATTCACGAAAAACGCCGCGGCCGCACCGGCGGCGGCGACGATGATACCACCTATGGCCGGGCCGACGCTGCGGGTGATGTTGAAACCGACGCTGTTCAGCGTCACGGCGGCGGGCAAATCCTCGCGCGGCACCATTTCGCCGACCGATGCCTGCCAGGACGGATTGTTGAGCGCCGTGCCGCAGCCGATCATGAAGGTGAAGAAGAGCAGAAGCCAGGGCGTGAGCCAGCCGGACCAGGCAAAAACCGTCAGCAGCACGGAGGCCGTCAGCATCAGCAGCTGCGCCGAAATCATGATGCGACGACGATCAAAACTATCGGCCAGCGCGCCTGAAATCAGCGAGAACATCATGATAGGCAGCGAGGTGGAGGCCTGCACCAGAGCGATCATGTTTTCGGAACTCGACAGCGATGTCATCATCCATGCGGCGCCCACCGCCTGGATCAGTCCGCCGAAATTCGAGGCAAGGCTCGCGATCCAGATTCGTCTGTAAGTCAAATGCCTTAAAGGCGCGAGTGGCGATTTACGGTCAGGCACGCTCTGTCCACTTGATGCAACTGCGATTTGTCAAACGGCAACTATAGACAGTGCCGGTAATCATGCCAGCCTTTCCGACAAGGTAAGGGTGAAAATGTGGCGAAGGCGGCGACCGAAGCGGAGGAGCCCGCTAAAACCTTGCAATCCTGCCCCGATGGGTCTATATGACCCCTGAAATTCTTGATCGCTTGATGAAGAGTGGGGCCGCAAGGCTCCGCTCTTTTTCGTTAGGCGAACCGGAAACCACGGGCAGAAAGCCCGGTGAAAATCAAAGACCGGAAGGCCAGATGGCAGAGACCGCACAAGAACCGCGACTGATTACCGAAACAGGCATCGACCAGCGCATTGCCGAGATCATCGAACCTGTTCTGACGGGCATGGGCTATCTTCTGGTGCGCGTGCGGCTCTCCAACCAGAACGGCATGACGCTGCAGGTGATGGCCGAGCGCGAAGACGGAACCATGACCGTTCAGGACTGCGAAGTCATTTCGATGGCGATTTCACCGGTTCTTGATGTGGAAGATCCGGTCGATAAAGCGTATCATCTCGAAGTTTCCTCGCCCGGCATCGACCGGCCGATGGTTCGCAAATCGGATTTCACCCGCTGGCAGGGCCATCTGGTGAAGGTCGAAACCTCCATTCTGGTCGAGAACCGCAAGCGGTTTCGCGGCAAGATCGTCGAGGTTAATGCTGACGGCTTCAAGCTGGAACGCGACCAGATCGCCTATGGCGAAGAGCCGACAGTCATCATTCCGTTCAGCGCGCTTTCCGATGCGAAGCTCATTCTGACGGACGACCTTATTCGTGATGCGCTGCGGGCAGACAAGGCGGCCAAGGCCGCCGCCGCAAACCAGAACGACGAAAACGAAGCAGACGAAGACTAATTCCAACGTAAAGCCCGGAAATAAGGGCGATCAACGCAATTATGCGACTTACGGAGATAGAAAAATGGCAGTGAGTGCTAACCGGCTTGAGCTTCTGCAGATCGCCGATGCTGTGGCGCGCGAAAAGGTCATCGACCGCGAAATCGTGCTTGCCGCAATGGCCGACGCTATCCAGAAAGCCGCCCGCTCGCGCTATGGTTCGGAAACCAACATTCGCGCCGACATCAACTCCAAGACCGGCGAAATCCGCCTGCAGCGTCTTCTCGAAGTTGTCGAAGCGGCCGAGGACTATTCGACCCAGATCCCGCTTGAGTTGGCCCGCGACCGCAACCCGGACGCCAAGCTCGGCGACTTCATCGCCGACCCGCTGCCGCCGATGGATTTTGGCCGTATCGCCGCCCAGTCCGCCAAGCAGGTGATTGTGCAGAAGGTGCGCGAAGCCGAGCGTGACCGCCAGTATGACGAATTCAAGGACCGTATCGGCGAAATCGTCAACGGCACCGTCAAGCGCGTCGAATATGGCAATGTCATCGTCGATCTCGGCCGTGGTGAAGGTATCATCCGTCGTGACGAGATGATCCCGCGTGAAAACATGCGTTACGGCGATCGCGTGCGCGCTTACGTCTACGACGTTCGCCGCGAACAGCGCGGCCCGCAGATTTTCCTGTCGCGTACCCATCCGCAGTTCATGGTGAAGCTGTTCACCATGGAAGTTCCTGAGATCTACGACGGCATCATCCAGATCAAGTCGGTTGCCCGTGACCCGGGTTCGCGCGCCAAGATCGCGGTTATCTCGAACGACTCGTCTATCGATCCGGTCGGCGCCTGCGTCGGTATGCGCGGTTCGCGCGTTCAGGCCGTCGTCGGCGAACTCCAGGGCGAAAAGATCGACATCATTCCGTGGAGCCAGGAGCCGGCATCCTTCATCGTCAACGCCCTGCAGCCGGCAGAAGTCGCCAAGGTCGTTCTGGATGAAGAGTCCGAGCGCATCGAAGTGGTTGTTCCGGATGAGCAGCTGTCGCTCGCCATCGGCCGCCGTGGCCAGAACGTGCGTCTGGCATCGCAGCTGACCGGCTGGGATATCGACATCATGACCGAGCAGGAAGAATCCGAGCGCCGTCAGAAGGAATTCAACGAGCGTACGGCCCTCTTCATGGAAGCGCTGGATGTCGACGAAATGGTCGGTCAGGTTCTGGCTTCGGAAGGCTTCGCGCAGGTTGAAGAACTGGCTTATGTCGATCTCGACGAAATTTCGTCGATCGATGGCTTCGACGAAGACACCGCCGATGAAATCCAGACCCGCGCCCGCGAATATCTGGAGCGCCTGGAAGCCGAAATGGACGCCAAGCGCAAGGAACTCGGCGTTTCCGACGAGTTGCGCCAGATCGACGGCCTGACCTCGCAGATGATGGTTGCGCTGGGTGAAGACGGCATCAAGACCATCGAGGACTTTGCCGGCTGTGCCGCAGACGACCTGGTCGGCTGGAGCGAGCGCAAGGACGGCGAGACGAAGAAGTTCGAAGGCATCTTCTCCAAGCTCGACGTTTCCCGCGTCGAAGCCGAAAACATGGTCGTGCAGGCCCGCCTTCTGGCAGGCTGGATCACCGCCGAAGAACTCGCTTCTGAAGAGGAAGCCGAGGTGGAAGCTGCCGAGGAGGCGGATACCGCCGAACAGGAATGATATCGCAGGCGCATGAGCCGGACGAGCTGCCCGAGACGGATGACGACGGGCGGCTCAAGGGCGACGTCAATGGACGTATGTGCATTGTGACACGGCAAAGCGGATCGCCGGATGAGCTGATCCGCTTCGTCGCAGGCCCGGACGGCAGCGTCGTGCCGGATCTGAAACGCCAATTGCCGGGGCGCGGTTGCTGGGTAACACCCGAGCGCGCCCTGATCGAGAAAGCCATCGCGAAGAAGCTCTTCGCACGGGCGCTCAAACGCGACGTCAAGGCCGGGCCCGAGCTTCTCGCTCTTCTCGACCGGCTGATGGCGCAGCAGCTTGCCGGAATGATGAACATGGCGCGCAAGGCGGGCCAGTTCATCAGCGGCGCGACGAAGGTCGATACCGCTGTCCGGTCCGGGAACGCGATTGCCGTGTTCCATGCGACCGATGCCGCGGCCGACGGCGTGAGAAAACTGGACCAGGCCCGCAAGGCTTGGACGCTCGGCAGTGATGCCGGCAATGAAATTCCGTCCTTCCGGCTCTTCAGCGGAGCCGAAATGGACGAGTTGATGGGCCAGAATGCTTTTATCCATGCTTGCGCGCTTGCGGGGCAGGCGGGTGAGGGTGTAGTGAAGCGCGCAAAGATGCTTGAGCAGTACCGTCTTGGCGGTCGATCTCAGGCGGAACGCGACGCTGCCCGGACAGAACAATGACGCGGTTACCGAACATGAACGGTCGCCGCGTTCCGATGCAGCAATTGAACGACGAGGCCTGATGGACGTCATCCGGTTTTCGTCCGAAGGAACGGGAACGGAATGACCGACAACAACGACGACAAGACACTCAATGCGCCGGCCAAGAAGACTCTTACCCTGAAACCGGGCGGGATGAATCAGGGCACCGTGCGGCAGGACATGGGTCGAGGTCGCACAAACGCGGTTGTCGTGGAAACACGCAAGCGCCGCCCCCTGCGTCCTGAAGACGAGAAGCCGGTTCAGCCTGTTGCGGCAGCACCAAGGCCGGTGGTAGCAGCCCCTGCGCCTTCGGCACCGCGTCCGCAGGCTCCCCAGCAGCGTATTCACCAGCCAGGCGGCCAGCAGCAGCGTCCGGGTTCTTCCCAGTCGCAGCAGCGTCCAGGCTCGTCAGCACCTCAGCAGCGTCAGCCTGACCGCCCGCGCGGCAACGTTCTGCACGACCTGTCCGCAGGCGAGATGGAAGCCCGTCGCCGCGCGCTGATGGAAGCGCAGGCCCGCGATGTCGTGGAAGCCAAGCAGCGCGCTGAAGATGAAGCACGCCGCAAGGTCGAGGAAGAACAGCGCATTGCCGCCGAAAAGGAAGAGGCAGCACGCCGCGCCATTGAGGAAGCTGCAGCCGCAAAGGTGGCGGCAAGCCAGCCGGCCGCTGAAGCAAAATCCGAACCGGCCGATGAAAAGCCGGCACAGGCCGCAGCACCGGCGCCACGCGCCGATGCCCGTCCTCAGCCTGCCGCCGCTCCCCGTTCGGCTCCCGCCACGCCTGACGCTGTCGCTCCGCGCGGACGGCGTGCCGGTGGTGACGACGAGGACGATCGTGGTGCGCGTCGCGGCAGCAGCCTTCCGGCTCGCGGCAAGGTCGCGGCTCCGGTTCCGGCCAAGCCCGCTGCCCGCCTGAAGACGGAAGAAGAACGCCGTCGTGGCAAACTCACCGTCACCTCGTCCAATCTGGACGAAGACGGCACGCCACGTGGCCGCTCCATGGCATCCATGCGCCGCCGCCAGGAAAAATTCCGCCGCAGCCAGATGCAGGAAACCCGCGAAAAGGTCATGCGCGAAGTGATCCTGCCTGAGACCATCACCATTCAGGAACTGTCGCAGCGCATGTCCGAACGCGCTGTCGACGTCATCAAGTTCCTGATGAAGGAAGGCCAGATGATGAAGCCGGGCGACGTTATCGACGCCGATCTGGCCGAACTGATCGCGGTCGAATTCGGCCACACCGTCAAGCGCGTATCTGAATCCGACGTTGAAGAAGGCATCTTCAATCAGGCTGACGACGCAGGCGAGATGGTTTCCCGTCCGCCGGTCGTGACCATCATGGGTCACGTCGACCACGGCAAGACCTCGCTGCTCGACGCCATCCGTCAGGCAAATGTGGTCGCTGGCGAAGCCGGTGGCATCACCCAGCATATCGGCGCCTATCAGGTCGAAAAGAACGGTCAGAAGATCACCTTCATCGATACCCCCGGCCACGCCGCCTTTACGGCCATGCGTGCCCGTGGCGCGCAGGCAACCGACATCGCCGTTCTGGTTGTCGCCGCTGATGACAGCGTGATGCCGCAGACGATCGAGTCGATCAACCATGCCAAGGCTGCCGGTGTTCCGATCGTCGTTGCGATCAACAAGATCGACAAGCACGAGGCAAATCCGGAAAAGGTGCGCCAGCAGCTGCTGCAGCACGAAGTTTTCGTGGAATCCATGGGTGGTGAAGTTCTTGACGTCGAAGTGTCGGCCAAGAACAAGCTCAATCTCGACAAGCTGCTCGAAGCGATCCTGCTTCAGGCGGAAATCCTCGATCTCAAGGCAGATCCAAGCCGCACCGCAGAAGGCACGGTCATCGAAGCCGAGCTGGACCGTGGACGCGGCGCCGTCGCCACCGTTCTCGTGCAGAAGGGTACGCTGAAGCCCGGCCAGATCATCGTTGCCGGTGACCAGTGGGGCCGTGTGCGCGCGCTCGTCAACGACAAGGGCGAACACGTCAAGGAAGCCGGTCCGGCCATGCCGGTCGAGATTCTCGGCCTTTCCGGCACGCCTTCGGCCGGTGACCGTTTTGCGGTTGTCGAAAACGAAAGCCGCGCCCGCGAGATTTCCGAATACCGCCAGCGTCTGGCACGCGACAAGGCTGTCGCCCGCCAGACCGGTCAGCGCGGCTCGCTGGAACAGATGATGAGCCAGTTGCAGACTTCGGGATTGAAGGAATTCCCGCTGGTCATCAAGGCGGACGTGCAGGGTTCGGTCGAAGCCATTATCGCTTCTCTCGACAAGCTCGGCACAGACGAAGTCCGCGCTCGTGTCGTTCACTCCGGTGCTGGTGCCATCACGGAATCGGATATCTCGCTTGCCGAGGCATCGAACGCCGCGATCATCGGCTTCAACGTTCGCGCCAACGCACAGGCACGTACGGCGTCCGAACGCGCCGGTATCGAAATCCGCTACTACAACATCATCTACGATCTGGTGGATGACGTTAAGGCGGCGATGTCGGGTCTGCTTTCGCCGGAACGTCGCGAGACCTTCCTCGGCAATGCCGAAATCCTTGAGGTGTTCAACATCACCAAGGTCGGCAAGGTCGCGGGTTGCCGCGTCGTCGAGGGCAAGGTGGAACGTGGTGCGGGTGTGCGTCTGGTGCGCGACAACGTCGTTATCCACGAAGGCAAGCTCAAGACCCTCAAGCGCTTCAAGGACGAAGTCAACGAAGTGCCTGTTGGTCAGGAATGCGGTATGGCCTTCGAAAACTACGAAGACATCCGCGCCGGCGACACCATCGAGTGCTTCCGCGTCGAACACATCACGAGAACGCTCTAAGCGTTCTCGCCGCAAAACAGGAATTTACTGTCGGGCGCCGGCTTACCGGCGCTCGCTCCGTTTGAGGCATAACCAATGGCAAAAGCTACATCATCGGCCCCTTCGCAACGCATGCTGCGTGTTGGCGAACAGGTGCGCGCCGCCCTGACCCAGATTCTCCAGCGCGGTGAAGTCCGCGACGATCTGATCGAAGGCACCGTCATTTCCATTTCGGAAGTGCGCATGTCTCCCGATCTGAAAATCGCGACAGCCTATGTGACGCCGCTTGGCGTCGCCGATCACACCGACATCATCACGGCGCTCAACCGCCATGCCAAGTTCATGCGCGGCCGCCTCGGCCCGCAGCTGCGGCAGATGAAATACATGCCGGAACTGCGTTTCCGCGACGATACGAGTTTCGACAATTATCAGAAGATCGACGCACTCCTGCGCTCGCCCGAAGTGCAGCGCGATCTTGGACCTTCAAACGAAAAAGACGACGAACAGAACTGAAGCATGTCCAAACCACGCAAACAGCAGAACCGCAAACCCAAGGGCCGCCCGATTTCCGGTTGGCTCATCCTCGACAAACCGCTCGATTTCGGCTCCACCGAGGCCGTTTCCAAGATCAAGTGGCTGTTCAATGCCCAGAAGGCGGGCCATGCCGGCACGCTCGATCCGCTCGCTTCCGGCATGCTGCCGATCGCGCTCGGCGACGCCACCAAAACCGTGCCTTACGTCATGGACGGCCGGAAAATCTACGAATTTACTGTGACCTGGGGTGAGCAGCGCACGACCGACGATCTGGAAGGTGAGGTGGTCGATTCCTCCGAAGAGCGTCCTGACGAACAGGCAATCCGCGATATTCTGCCCAATTACACTGGCGTGATCATGCAGACGCCGCCGCAGTTTTCCGCCATCAAGATCGCCGGCGAGCGCGCTTATGATCTGGCGCGCGAAGGCGAGACGGTGGAAATTCCCGCACGCGAGGTCGAAATCCATCGCCTGACGCTGCTTGCCTGCCCGGATGCCGATACGGCCCATTTCGAAGTGGAATGCGGTAAGGGCACCTATGTGCGCGCGCTGGCGCGCGATATGGGCCGTGATCTCGGTTGTTTCGGCCATATTTCGGAACTGCGCCGCACCATGGTCGCCCCGTTTGGCGAAGACATGATGGTGCCGCTCGAAACCCTGACGGCACTGGAGGCCATGGAGGACCGCGACGAACGGCTGGAAGCGCTGGACGCCTTCCTGATCGATACGGCCGAGGCGCTTTCCGCCCTTCCCCGCCTCATCATCAACGACGACCAGGCGCACAGGCTGAAGATGGGCAACCCCATCCTGCTGCGCGGGCGTGATGCACCGGCCAACCATCCGGAAGCCTATGCCACCGCGCATGGCAAGCTCGTCGCCATTGGCGAGATCGGTGAAGGCGAGTTCCGGCCGAAGCGGGTTTTCGGCTGAGCCGGGCAGCGCGGCCGGGAATCAATCGCCTCTTTCCATTGTATCCGGAATAGTTTATAGGCAGCGCCAGCTTGGGCTTTGCCTTTGCTGCCGAATGGCCTGAGCTGGACGACATCCCGGCTCAAGGCGTCCCATTTTTCCTTAAAATAGAAAGGATCGTCCGATGTCGATTACTGCAGAGCGCAAAGCCGCCCTCATCAAGGAATATGCAACGAAGGAAGGCGACACCGGTTCTCCGGAAGTTCAGGTCGCTATCCTGACCGAGCGGATCAACAACCTCACCGGTCACTTCAAGGACCACAAGAAGGACAACCACTCCCGTCGTGGCCTTCTGACGCTGGTTTCGAGCCGTCGTTCGCTTCTCGACTATCTGAAGAAGAAGGACGAAGCCCGTTACAGCAAGCTGATCGGTGCTCTCGGCATTCGCCGCTAATAACTTCTCCGGCGGGTTTCGCAACGATGCCCGCCGGTTTTTATATCCGGCCTTTCAAAGGCTATATGAATTTCCGGGCGTTTGCCGCAGATGTGGCCCCCGGACGATAAGGTAGCCCCGGATGGGCCGGTGTCGCCTTTTCAACCGCAGACCTGTCATGGGGCAGGATTGCCGGATGCTTGCTTGTCGAAAGCCTCCCGCTGTCTTGCCCGTGATTGAGTCACCGCGCTGCCACCGCCGGCACGATGCCGGAGCGTCAGCCACAACCAAGGACAAGATATGTTCAATCAACACTCCGTGGAAATCGAATGGGCAGGCCGCCCGCTGAAGCTCGAGACCGGCAAGGTTGCCCGTCAGGCTGACGGCGCCGTCATCGCAACCTACGGCGAGACGATGGTTCTCGCGACCGTGGTTTCCGCAAAGTCTCCGAAGCCCGGCCAGGACTTCTTCCCGCTGACCGTCAACTACCAGGAAAAGACCTACGCGGCCGGCAAGATCCCCGGCGGTTACTTCAAGCGCGAAGGCCGTCCGAGCGAAAACGAAACTCTCGTTTCCCGCCTGATCGACCGTCCGATCCGCCCGCTCTTCCCGGAAGGCTACAAGAACGACACGCAGGTTGTCGTCACGGTTATCCAGCACGATCTGGAAAACAACCCGGACGTTCTGTCGATGGTTGCGGCTTCCGCAGCGCTTACGCTCTCTGGCGTTCCCTTCATGGGCCCGGTTGGCGGCGCGCGCGTTGGCTACATCAACGGTGAATATGTCCTTAACCCGCATCTGGACGAAATGGACGAGTCTGTTCTCGACCTCGTCGTTGCCGGTACGCAGGACGCCGTTTTGATGGTTGAGTCCGAGGCTAAGGAACTCAACGAAGAAATCATGCTCGGCGCCGTCATGTTCGGTCATCGCGGCTTCCAGCCGGTCATCGACGCGATCATCAAGCTCGCCGAAGTTGCCGCCAAGGAACCCCGCGAATTCGAACCGGAAGACTTCTCCGCGCTCGAAAACGAAATGCTGGCCCTCGCCGAAGCCGAACTGCGCGACGCCTACAAGATCACTGAAAAGGCTGCGCGTTACGCCGCCGTCGACGCCGTGAAGGCGAAGGTCAAGGCGCACTTCCTGCCGGAAGAAGGCGAAGCCAAGTATACGCCGGAAGAAATCGGCGCTGTCTTCAAGCACCTTCAGGCCAAGATCGTTCGCTGGAACGTTCTCGACACCAAGAGCCGTATCGACGGCCGCGACCTGTCGACCGTTCGTCCGATCATCTCGGAAGTCGGCCTTCTGCCGCGCACCCACGGTTCGGCGCTGTTTACCCGCGGTGAAACCCAGGCGATCGTTGTTGCGACCCTCGGCACCGGCGAAGACGAGCAGTATGTCGACAGCCTCACCGGCATGTACAAGGAACGCTTCCTGCTGCACTACAACTTCCCGCCCTACTCGGTCGGTGAAACAGGTCGCATGGGCTCCCCGGGCCGTCGCGAAATCGGTCACGGCAAGCTCGCATGGCGCGCGATCCGTCCGATGCTGCCGACCGCGGAACAGTTTCCCTACACGCTGCGCGTCGTTTCCGAAATCACCGAGTCCAACGGCTCCTCGTCGATGGCAACGGTCTGCGGCACCTCCCTCGCACTGATGGACGCCGGCGTTCCGCTGGCAAAGCCGGTTGCCGGTATCGCCATGGGCCTGATCCTTGAAGGCGAGCGCTTTGCGGTTCTCTCCGATATCCTCGGCGACGAAGACCACCTCGGCGACATGGACTTCAAGGTTGCGGGTACTGCTGACGGCATCACCTCGCTGCAGATGGATATCAAGATCGCCGGTATCACCGAAGAGATTATGAAGATCGCTCTGGAGCAGGCACAGGGTGGCCGCAAGCACATCCTCGGCGAAATGGCCAACGCCATCACCGAAAGCCGTGGCCAGCTCGGCGAATTCGCACCGCGCATCGAAGTGATGAACATTCCGGTCGACAAGATCCGTGAAGTCATCGGCTCCGGCGGCAAGGTTATTCGCGAAATCGTCGAAAAGACCGGCGCCAAGATCAACATCGAAGACGACGGCACCGTCAAGATCGCCTCTTCTTCCGGCAAGGAAATCGAAGCGGCCCGCAAGTGGATCCACTCGATCGTTGCAGAACCGGAAGTCGGCCAGATCTACGAAGGTACGGTCGTGAAGACCGCTGACTTCGGCGCTTTCGTCAACTTCTTCGGCGCGCGTGACGGCCTCGTCCACATCTCGCAGCTCGCTTCCGAGCGTGTCGCCAAGACCTCCGACGTCGTCAAGGAAGGCGACAAGGTCTGGGTCAAGCTGATGGGCTTCGACGAGCGTGGCAAGGTTCGCCTGTCCATGAAGGTTGTCGACCAGGCCACCGGCCAGGAAATCGCTGCCGACAAGAAGAAGGAAGACGGCGAAGCCGCTGCCGAATAAGGCCGCGCCGCCAGACCCTATCGAGGCGCGGGTTTTGCCCGCGCCTTTTTTCTATTCTACCTTGAGGATGCTCCCATGAGCCGTGACGCTGTGAAAACCCTTTTCCACCCCTTTGCCTCGGAAATGCTTCCTATGCCGAAAGAGGGCGAGCGCGTTCTGTTTCTGGGAGCAGAGGCCGGTCCGCGCCTTGATGGTTTCGACGCCGAGATCGTCGCGGTTCAACATCTCCGGCCGCTCTACCGGGCCTTGCAGGCTCAGGGCGCAGAAGTCACCCCGGATGTTTCGTGCGAGGACTACGATGCGGCGCTTTTGCTGTGCGGCAAGCACCGTGGCGAAAACGAAAACCGCGTCGCCGAAGCACTTTCGCGCGTGAAGGCCGGCGGCCTGATCGTCGCGGCAGGATCGAAGGAAGACGGTATCGTGACGCTGCGCAAGACGCTGGCGAAGCTTGGCATCGAGGCGGAATCGACACCGAAATATCACGGCGTCGCCCTCTGGTTCAAACGTCCGGACGATATCGCATCTGCCGTGTCTAAACTCGCGCAGAAGCCGGTGACGGTTGAAGGCCGTTTCACCGCCCTGCCCGGCATGTTCTCGCATGACCGCGTGGATGACGGCTCAGAACTGCTCGCATCGCGCCTGCCGACCGATTTTGACGGCAACGCCGCCGATTTCGGCGCGGGCTGGGGTTATCTCTCCGTCATGCTGGCCGAGAAATCGCCGCGCACTGCCCGTATCGATCTGTTCGAAGCAGACTGGAACGCGCTGGAATTTGCAAAGACCAATCTTCTCGAAAACAATCCGCGGCTGACGGCGCGCTTCTTCTGGCAGGATCTGGCAAACGAGCCGCCGAAGGAAAAATACGACCTCATCATCATGAACCCGCCTTTCCATGCGGCGGGACAGGCAGCAGAACCTGCCCTCGGTCAGGCCTTCATCAAGGCTGCCGCCGGCGCACTACGCAGCGGCGGCAAGCTGCTGATGGTCGCCAATCGCGGCATGCCCTATGAGCCGGTGCTCGCGGCTGAATTCCGCACCAGCACTGAAGTGTGCCGCAACGCCCGCTTCAAGATTCTGAGCGCCCAGAAGTAATCAACGCAGCGGAATAATCAGCTCAACAGCCATGCCCATAGCGACACGGAGAGAACGCCGGTCGCTGTGGAAATGCTGATGGTGGAGGCGGCAACGCTGTGGCCGATGCCGAAGCGGTTGGCGATAAGCCAGGCATTCACCCCCGTCGGCACCGACGAGGTGAGCACGAGCGCCGCCGTCCATTCCCGGCCGAGACCGAGCGCATGGCCCATTGCCCAAACGCAGGCGGGCAGCAGCAGCAGCTTGAACACCGTCATGGTGACGGCAATGCCCATATTGCCCCGAATGGTATATTTCGTCAGCGCCATGCCGAGTGAAATAAGCGCCGCCGGCCCCGCCATGGACGCGATCTGATCAACCACGGTTTTCAGAATGGGCGTCAGCGCTACACCGGAAACATTGGTCGAAAGCCCGATGACAAGCCCGATCACCAGCGGATTGGTGATGAGATTGCGGCCCACCTGCTTGAACACCGCAGCCATGCTGCGCTTTTCACCGCCTACCGCCTTATGGGTGGCGTTTTCCATCAGGATCGTGCCGGCGATCATCATCACGGGCAGATGGATGGCGAGCAGGATGGAGAGGGCAACCAGCCCCTCATCCCCCACGGACCGCCCGACCAGCGGCAGGCCGATGAAGATATTGTTCGCAAAAGCCGAGGAAATACCGGCAATGACTGCAATGCGGACATCCTGCTTGAAGACATAACGGGTGACGATATGCCCAATCGTCCAGGTGACGGCTACGCCGGCGAAATAGGTGATCCACAATCGGAACGGCGATGCGCCGTGAAAATTCGCTTCCGCAAGCGTGCGAAAGATCAAGGTCGGCACCGCGATCTTGAACACGAAGTCGCTGAGAATATCGCCGGCATCGGCCCTGAACAGACCGGCCTTGACGGTGAGCCAGCCGATCAGGATCAGAATGAAAATCGGGGCGACATTCGCGGCAACGGCAGACATGGAGGGAAAGCTTTCGCGACTTTTGCGGGGAGATACTCCGCTTTAGAGCCTTTTCAGCGGGAATGGAATCGCGAATACGCTTTCGCTCCGTGTTTTTGCCCGATGAGGCATGCCGTAAAGGGGAAGAACGTGATGAGCTTAGGCGAAAACGCCCTTAGTGACACGCGTTGCCGTGGACTAGCGGTTGCCCAAAAAGAAAAAGCGGGGTCACCCCCGCCTTTTATGTCCGTTATATGCCGCCAGTACATCCGTGGCGGAGATAACGGCTGAGCCAGAAGACCATCATGTCTTCCATTCCGGTACGCATTCACACACCTTTTGCTCTGGCCGAAGGAATAGCTTAACCACATTACAGGCAGATGACGCGTTTTTCGCCCCCGTCCAGAGAACCGCATATTTTCTCTTTGGGCTTTTCTTGCCGCGAGAAATGTTTAAGACCTTTCGAAAAACACGCACACCCGTGCGAAACGGATAGGGCCTATGACGAAATTCGACGTACTGACTGTCGGCAATGCCATCGTCGACATTATCTCCCGCTGCGATGATCGCTTCCTCAACGACAATGCCATTACCAAAGGTGCGATGAACCTCATCGACGCGGAACGCGCCGAGTTGCTTTATTCGCTGATGGGGCCGGCTCTCGAAGCCTCCGGCGGCAGCGCTGGCAATACGGCGGCAGGCGTGGCGAATTTCGGCGGCAGGGCCGCCTATTTCGGCAAGGTGGCGGAAGACCAGCTCGGCGAAATCTTCCAGCACGATATCCGCGCCCAGGGCGTTTATTTCGAAACGAAACCGGAAGGCACCTTTCCGCCGACCGCCCGCTCAATGATCTTCGTGACCGAAGACGGCGAGCGCTCGATGAACACCTATCTCGGCGCCTGTGTCGATCTCGGCCCGGAAGATGTGGAAGATGATGTGGTGGCGCAGACCAAGGTCACCTACTTCGAGGGTTACCTGTGGGACCCGCCGCGCGCCAAGGACGCCATCCGTGAATGCGCCCGCATTGCCCATGAAAACGGCCGCGAAGTCTCCATGACGCTTTCCGACAGCTTCTGCGTCGGCCGCTATCGCGAAGAGTTTCTCGACCTGATGCGCTCCGGCACGGTGGACATCGTTTTCGCCAACAAGCAGGAAGCGCTGTCGCTCTACGAAACCGATGATTTCGAGGCGGCACTGACCAAAATCGCAGCCGACTGCAAGATCGCGGCGGTGACGATGAGTGAAGAAGGCGCCGTCATCCTGCGCGGCACGGAGCGTGTGAAGGTAGAAGCCTATCCGGTGCATGACGTGGTCGACACGACGGGTGCCGGCGATCTTTTCGCCGCCGGTTTCCTGTTCGGTTATACGCAGGACCGGTCGCTCGAAGATTGCGGCAAGCTCGGCTGCCTTGCGGCTGCCGCCGTCATTCAGCAGGTCGGCCCGCGCCCCATGTCATCGTTGAAGGCGCTTGGCGAAAAGCACGGCCTTATTTAAAGGCTTCGCCCGGGTAAGCGCCCCAGATTTCGCCCTGCGAAACCCAGCCCGAGGCCTGACCGGCCTCGGCGCGGCACCAGTCGCCATTGCATTCGCCAATCCTGAAGACGACGCCCGGCTCAAGCCGTGCAACAACGGAAGCGCCCGACTGCGCTTCGCGGCGCATGTTCACATAGACTTCCTTGCCCTTGCCACGCATCCACGGAGCCGCAACGGCCGTGCGCTCACCGGAGAGTAGCGCCTGGTTGACCCAGCCTTCCGTACCGTCGGCATCGCGGATGCGCCGCCAGTTTTCATATTCCTGGATTATTTCGACCGGCATTCCCGATTTCAGATACATCCAGGATACGGCATAATCCGTGCTGGGGCCGATGCGCATGTTGACGCGCTTGGATTTCAGGCTGACAAAACGCGGCAAAGGCAGGCCGCTTGCGCCCTTGGCGGCACCCTGCGCCATGGCGTCGGTCGCCGCACCGAGGAGGCCCAAAGACAATGCAATGCAAACGATAGAAACCACACTGCGCATGCCCATTTCCGTTTCCCGCCTTCTGCAAACCGGATGATATTTAAGGAGGCGCGTTTCCACATGCCTCAAGCTTCGGCGAGTTTTATTTGTCTTCGCCGGTGGGTCTGGTAGAAACGCCCTGATTGAAAGAAATTATCGCTCTTTCTGGTTAATGACTTCTGAACAAGGCAGCGGCAAACGATGACCCACAAGAAGAGACCGACAGTCTATATCACCCGCAAATTGCCTGATGTCGTCGAGACCAGAATGCGGGAACTCTTCGATGCCGAACTGAATATCGACGATACGCCGCGCAGCCAGGAAGAGCTTGTCGCCGCCATGCAACGGGTGGACGTGCTGGTGCCGACCGTCACCGACCGCATCACCGCCGCGATGATCGAGCAGGCGGGGCCGCAGCTGAAGCTGATCGCCAGCTTTTCCAACGGCATCGACCATGTGGATGTCGACGCGGCCGCCCGAAAAGGCATCACCGTCACCAATACGCCCAATGTGCTGACCGAAGACAGCGCCGATATCACCATGGCGCTGGTGCTTGCCGTGCCGCGCCGCATGATCGAAGGCACGCGCGTGCTTGCCAACGGCGCGGACGAATGGCTCGGCTGGTCACCGACATGGATGCTGGGGCGGCGTATTTCCGGCAAGCGCATCGGCATTGTCGGCATGGGACGCATCGGAACGGCGGTTGCACGCCGCGCCAAGGCCTTCGGCCTTTCCATCCATTATCACAACCGCAAGCGCGTCAATCCGGCCACAGAGGCGGAGCTGGAGGCGACCTATTGGGACAGCCTCGACCAGATGCTGGCGCGGGTGGACATCGTCTCCGTCAATTGCCCTTCGACGCCTGCAACTTATCACCTGATTTCGGCGCGGCGGCTCGCGCTGATGCAGCCGACCAGCTACATCGTCAATACCGCGCGCGGGGATATCATCGACGAGGCAGCAATGATCCACTGCCTGCGCGAAGGCAAGATCGCCGGCGCCGGTCTCGATGTCTATGAGAACGAGCCTGCGGTGAACCCCAAGCTCATCAAGCTCGCCAAGGAAGGCAAGGTCGTGCTGCTTCCGCATATGGGTTCTGCGACCATCGAAGGCCGTATCGAGATGGGCGACAAGGTCATCATCAACATCCGCACGCTGTTCGACGGCCACCGTCCGCCGAACCGGGTGCTGCCGGGGCGGAACTGAGCTGGTTCAGGTCGCCGTCATTCGATCATTGGGAGGGAAAGTTCAATGGGTATCCAGGCGAAGTTCTTAACATCGATCTTCATCCTGCTCATGCTGGTCGGCGGTTCGGCCCGAGCCGCTTCGCCCTCCCCTGAAGAGACTGCGGAACTCTATTATCGCGCCTGGCTGAATTTTGATCGCGCCAGCATGTCTCGTTTGAACAAGGAATGGGGATCTTCGGGTAACAGCCCGCGCTACACCGATATGGAACTGGTTGCAGACCCGGTCGCCTGGCAGCGCAGAAACAGGGGCATGCATTCACCCAAGGGGACAACGAACGAACAAGCGGAGCAATTCGCAAAGCTATGGGTGGCGAGCACGGAGCGGGTGCGTTGCAAGGCGGAGCCCGCACGTATCGGTGCAAAAACGCCCACGGGTGTTGTTGTGGCGCAAATCAAGATGAACTGCTCTCTGCCGGATGTCGCGACTGCCTTCCAGCGGCTGAAGGCTGGTGCAAATGCGGACGAGATCGGCGACAGAACGCGCATGCCGTCCTTAAGGCTGATGAAGCAGATGGTGGAAGCGACAAAGGCGGCTCCCCTCACCCACAAGGTCAGCACGGAAATCCAGCTCTTCAGGGGGCCGGAGAAAGCTGTTTGGCGGGTCGGATCGGCAGAAATCCAATCACAGACCGGCATTGACCGCGTCTCCTCCGTTTTTCTCTCCCAGATGGTGCAATCCGGCCTTTTACAGTAGGCTCTGCGATCGTACGAGGAAGATGAACTCCGGACTTTACGCAGCCGGGTCGGGTGAAGGCGATTTCAGCCGATGGCCTTGGTCATCTCGATCGAAGTCGTGCGATCGTAACCGGCATGGGCGTTTTCGGCGGTCTTGACGAAACCCCAGGCGGCAAATCTGGCGTGATTGCCGATCAGCTCGATGCGGGTTTCCAGCCGCAGCGCCGGCAGCGCCAATTCGCGCGCCAACGCTTCGGACCTCTGCAGCAGCATCTTGCCTATGCCCTTCCCCTGCGCCTGGGGTGAGACGCACAGCTTGCCGACGTAAAGGCAGGCGGGTGGCTCCGGCCGGCAGAACAGACAACCCAACAGTTCGCCTTCGTCCACCGCAACGAAAGCAATTTCCGCCCTCGCCTTTTCGGAGAGATTATCCAGCGTCAGGCGATGGGCCGAGGACGGTGGATCGATGACGCCGTCCATATAGGCAAAGGACGACATGATGAGCGTCAGCAATTCCTGCCAGCGATCGAAGTCCTCTCCGATCCCGATAATCTCGGTCATGATTTCCCTCCCGTTGCCCGTCGCCTGTATCGCACGGTTTCGAAACGGGCCGACAGGGCATCATAAAGGAGCAGGCGGCCAATCAGTGGTTCACCGGCACCGGTGATCACCTTAATCGCCTCCATGGCCATAAGCGTGCCGATAACGCCCGTCAGCGCACCGACAATGCCTGTTTCCGCGCAATTGGGAATAAGCCCCTGCGGCGGCGGCTCCGGAAACAGGTCGCGATAGCCCGGCAGCAGAATGCCCTCGGCATTTGTCTCGTAGGGTTTCAAGACCGTCACCGAGCCGTCAAAACGGCCGACAGCACCCGTTACCAGCGGTCTCCTGGCAGCCTCCGCGGCATCGGCCGCGGTATAACGCGTGTCGAAATTGTCCGAGCCGTCGATAAGGAGATCGAAGGATTGCAGATGGTCATGCGCCCACACCTGCGAAAAGCGTTCCTCATAAACGAGGGTACGGACATGCGGGTTGAGGCGGGCGATGGCCTTGCGGGCGCTTTCCGTTTTCAGCTCCCCAATCGTGCCGGTATCGTGGATCACCTGTCGCTGGAGATTGGAGAGGGAAACCACATCATCATCGATCATGCCGAGCGTGCCGACGCCGGCGGCGGCAAGATAATGAAGCACGGGCGCACCAAGACCGCCCGCTCCGATCACCAGTACGCGCGCCGCCTTCAGCCGCTGCTGTCCGGCTCCGCCGATTTCCGGCAGCAGGATATGACGCTTGTAGCGTTCGATTTCTTCCGGGCTCAGCGGATCCATGTCGCACTCCATCTCTTTGCCGTCATGCCGTGATGCTCCCGTGGGATACGTTGAAGAACTGCGCCCTCTCACCAAGAGCCGAGAACATGGCCGCATCCGTTCCCGTCATGAAGCTCTGGCCGCCAAGCGCGTGAATGAGATCGAACAGGGCAGCCCGCCTGCCCTCATCCAGATGGGCAGCGATCTCGTCCAGCAGCAGAACCGGCGCATGGCCGGTCATATTGGCGGTGAGCTGCGCATGGGCAAGCACCAGCCCCACCAGCAACGCCTTCTGTTCCCCGGTTGAACAGCGTTCGGCCTCCATGTCCTTTTCGGCATGGCGTACGAAGAGATCAACACGGTGCGGCCCATCCAGCGTACGGCCGGCAGCGGCGTCGCGATACCGGCCATCGCGCAACATAAGCCTATATTCATCCTCCAGATCGACGGCGGGGCGATTGAGCCCATCATCCATGAAACCGGAGAGCGAGAGCGCTGCCGACGGGAAAGCGGCGTTGCCCGCCCGTCCTTCGATCAGGCTCTTCAGAAGACCGAGCATCTCGTAACGGGCAACGGCCATGGATATGCCGAGTTCGGCCATCTGCTTTTCGATACCGTCCAGCCAGACCGGATCAAAGCGGCCTTCCGAAAGCAGGCGGTTGCGGCCGCGCATGGCCTTTTCAAAATCGCCTGCCCGCCGTCCATGGGCAGGGTCGAGCGACAGCACGAGCCGGTCGAGGAAACGCCGGCGATCCGATGATGAGCCGGTAAAAAGGCCATCCATGGCGGGCGTCAGCCACAGAACCCGCAGATGATCGGTCAATTCGTCGACGGATTTGACGGGCGTGCCATTCAGTCTCAGACGACGCGACACCACCTCGCCATCACCTTCGATCCCTGTACCGATGGCGACTTCGCCATCCATGCCTTGGACATCGGCAAAAATCGAGAAACCGGCGGCCTCCTCCCCTACCCGTGTTACGTCGGATAAAGTGGCCCGGCGCAGGCCTCTTCCGGGTGAGAGAAAGGAGACAGCCTCAAGCAGATTCGTTTTGCCGGAACCATTGTCGCCCGTCAGCACCACATGGCGGTCATCGAGCGTGAGCGCAGCCGCCGCGTAATTGCGGAAGTCCGTGAGTTTCAGTCGTAAAAGCGACACCTTGTTCGTCATCTTTACGGCCTAAAACGAACATGTCCGGATAGCAAGGTGGGGAATGCCTCTCCACATCGAAGACCACCGCAGCAGCACAATTCATTCTCCAGTAGCAACTTTATTGACGGCCGGTTATTTATGAGCCGGACCTCATCACCGGTAGCCCATTCATGCGCCTGATTTTTTCGCTCCTTTTCACCCTCGGCGTTCTTTCATCCTGCGCTGGCAGACCGGGGGCGGATGTGCTGCAGGCCGTGGACACCAGGGCCAAAGGCACCAAAATCGTAACCGCCTATGTGGCGAGTACACGCGAGAGAAACAAGGACGCAAAAAAGGGCTTCGGCACGGAACGGGCGGCCGAGCCGAATTATGCGCGCTTCGATATTTCCATCCCACCTACCCATAAAAGTGGAAAAATCGAGTGGTCCAGCGGCAAGCCGGACCCGAAGAAGGACTTCGTTGTTACCAAGGCCGACATGTTGACGAAGCCGGCCTTCAACGCCGACCTTGGAGATATTGCCCGCTCTGGCAAGCAGATCGCACTTTTTGTGCATGGCTATAATTACAGCTATCAGGAAGCCCTTTTCCGCGCGGCGCAAATGGCTGCCGATGCCAATATGAATGGCGTGCCATTGGTCTTTTCCTGGCCTTCGCAGGCCAATGTCACCGGCTACGTGGCTGACAAGGAATCGGCGACCTATTCGCGCGATGCGCTGGCCGCGTTGTTGACCGATCTCACCCGGCAGACTCCAAAGAAAAGCGTCGTCGTGTTCGGTCACAGCATGGGTGGCTGGCTGGTGATGGAAGCGTTGCGGCAATTGCGCTTCGAAGGCAGGAACGATGTCATCGCCAAGCTGCAGGTGGTGCTGGCTGCGCCCGATATCGACGCCGACGTCTTCCGCAAGCAGATCGAGGTTGTCGGCCGGCTCAATCCGCCACTCACCGTGCTGGTGTCCAAGGACGACCGGGCCTTAAAAGCATCCTCCATACTGGGCGCCGACGTTACCCGCATCGGCGCGCTTGATGTCACCGATCCGCAGGTTCAGGAAGCCGCCCTGAAAGAGGGCGTGCAATTCGTTGATATCTCCAATCTGGAGGCGTCGGACCCACTCAATCACGACCGTTATGCCGCGCTTGCCTCCATGGTTCCGCAGCTGGAGGCAAGCAGGCGCGGCGGTGATATCAATAGTGCAGGAGCCTTCGTATTCGATGCGATCGGCGCAACGGTCTCCAGCCCCTTCCGCCTTGCGAGCCAGGTGGTGAACCCGCAATAGCTTTTGCGGGTTCCTGCTGACACCGGGGTTTCAGAAATCCCAGTCTTCATCTTCGGTCGCGACCGCCTTGCCTATGACATAGGACGAGCCGGAGCCGGAAAAGAAGTCGTGGTTCTCATCGGCATTGGGAGAGAGCGCCGACAGGATCGCCGGATTGACCCGGCAGGCCTCGGCGGGAAAAAGCGCCTCGTAACCCAGATTCATCAGGGCCTTGTTGGCGTTGTAATGCAGGAACTGCTTGACGTCCTCCGTCAGGCCGACGCCGTCATAGAGGTCTTCGGTGTATTTCGCCTCATTGTCGTAAAGCTCGAGCAGAAGATCGAATGCGAAATCCTTGATCTCCTGTTTTTCGCTCTCGCCCAGACGCTCCAGCGCCCGCTGGAACTTGTAGCCGATATAATAGCCGTGCACCGCCTCGTCACGGATGATGAGACGGATCAGATCCGCGGTGTTGGTGAGCTTCGCGCGGCTTGACCAGAACATCGGCAGGTAGAAGCCGGAATAGAACAGGAAGCTCTCCAGAAACACGCTGGCGACCTTCATTTTCAAAGGATTGCCGCTGTCATATTCGCGCATGATAAGTGCGGATTTGCGCTGCAGGAACTCGTTTTCCTCCGACCAGCGATAGGCGTCATCGACGTCAGGCGTGGAGCACAGCGTCGAAAAGATCGAGGAATAGGAGCGGGCGTGCACGGCCTCCATGAAGGAGATGTTGGAAAGAACCGCCTCCTCATGTGGCGTTGCCGAATCCGCCATAAGGCGCACGGCGCCGACGCCGTTCTGGATGGTGTCGAGCAATGTCAGCCCGGTGAAGACCCGGATCGTCAGTTTCTGCTCTTCCGGCTTCAGCGTTCCCCAGGAGGGGATGTCGTTGGAGAGCGGCACCTTTTCCGGCAGCCAGAAATTCGAGGTCAGGCGGTTCCAGACTTCGAGATCCTTGTCGTCCTCGATACGGTTCCAGTTGACCGCGCGAATGCGGGACACGGGTTTTACGGCGATGTTCATTGTCTTGTCCCTCAATTCAGAGCGTGCAGGAAACGCAGCCCTGAACCTGCGTGCCTTCCAGCGCCATCTGGCGCAAACGGATGTAATAGATCGTCTTGATGCCCTTCTTCCAGGCGTAGATCTGCGCCCGGTTGATGTCGCGCGTCGTTGCCGTATCGCGGAAGAACAACGTCATCGACAGGCCCTGATCGACATGCTGGGTGGCCGCCGCATAGGTATCGATGATCTTTTCGGGGCCAATTTCGTAGGCATCCTGATAATATTCGAGATTATCGTTCGACAGATAGGAAGCCGGGTAATAAACGCGACCGATCTTGCCCTCTTTCCGGATTTCGATTTTGGAGACGATAGGATGAATGGAAGAGGTCGAGTGGTTGATATAGGAGATCGAGCCTGTCGGCGGCACGGCCTGAAGGTTCTGGTTATAGAGGCCGGATGCCATGACATCCTGCTTCAGCGCCTTCCAGTCCTCCTGCGTCGGAATGGAAATGCCGGCCTTTTCGAACAGCTCCTTCACCTTTTCGGTCGCGGGCAGCCATTCCTGCTCGGTATATTTGTCGAAATAGTTGCCCGAGGCATATTTGGAGTTTTCAAAACCCTTGAAGCTCTGGCCCCTTTCCACGGCAAGGCGGTTGCTGGCGCGGATGGCGTGATAGGTCACCGTGTAGAAATAGATATTGGTGAAATCAACGCCCTCTTCGGAACCGTAGAAGATGCGTTCGCGCGCCAGATAGCCGTGCAGGTTCATCTGGCCGAGCCCGATGGCGTGGCTGGCGTCATTACCCTTTTCCACCGAGGGAACGGAGGAAATGTGGCTCATGTCAGACACTGCCGTCAGCGCCCGGATGGAGGTTTCGATCGTCTTGCCGAAATCGGCTGAATCCATCGCGGCGGCGATATTGAGCGAACCGAGATTGCAGGAAATATCCTTGCCCATATGGCTATAGGAAAGATCGGCATTGAACTCGCTCGCCTCGCTGACCTGCAGGATTTCCGAGCAGAGATTGCTCATGCTGATACGGCCGGCGATCGGATTGGCGCGGTTCACCGTATCCTCGAACATGATGTAGGGATAACCGCTCTCGAACTGGATTTCGGCAATGACCTGGAAGAACTCACGCGCCTTGATCTTCTTCTTGCGAATGCGGCTGTCGGCGACCATTTCATGATATTTTTCGGTGACCGAAATCTCGGTCAACGGCACGCCATAGACCCGCTCCACATCATAGGGCGAGAATAGGTACATATCCTCGTTGTTGCGGGCGAGTTCGAAGGTGATGTCGGGGATGACCACGCCGAGCGACAGGGTCTTGATGCGAATTTTTTCGTCGGCGTTTTCGCGCTTCGTATCAAGGAAACGCATGATATCCGGGTGGTGGGCATGCAGATAGACCGCGCCGGCACCCTGACGCGCGCCAAGCTGGTTGGCATAGGAAAAACTGTCTTCCAGCAGCTTCATGACAGGAATGACGCCGGAAGACTGGTTTTCGATCTGCTTGATCGGCGCTCCGAATTCGCGAATATTGGTCAAGGACAGCGCCACGCCGCCGCCGCGCTTGGAAAGCTGCAGCGCCGAATTGATGGAGCGGCCAATGCTCTCCATATTGTCTTCCACACGCAGCAGAAAACACGAGACCAGTTCACCGCGGCTCTTCTTGCCGGCATTGAGGAATGTCGGGGTTGCCGGCTGGAAGCGGCCTGAAATGATCTCATCGACCAGATTGCGGGCAAGCTGCTCGTCACCGCGGGCCAGAGCCAGCGCCACCATGCAGACGCGGTCCTCGTAACGCTCCAGATAACGTTTTCCATCGAAGGTCTTCAGCGTATAGGAGGTGTAATATTTGAAAGCGCCGAGAAAGGTCGGGAAGCGGAACTTCCGGGCATAGGCCTCGTCATAGAGGTCACGCACGAAATTGAAGGAATACTGGTCCAGCACCTCCTGCTCGTAATATCCCTCTGTCACCAGATAATCGAGCTTTTCCCTGAGGTTATGGAAAAACACCGTGTTCTGGTTGACGTGCTGGAGGAAATATTGCCGGGCGGCCAGCCGATCCTTGTCGAGCTGGATCTTCCCGTTCTCGTCGTAAAGGTTCAGCATCGCGTTCAGCGCGTGGTAGTCGAGAGCCGCATCGAGCGGTTTCTGGGATGCGGCTGCCGGCTGTTTGGCGTCCTTGCGCATGGCGCTCGAGGTCAGCGTGTCCAAAATCGTTCCAATCCATGTTTGACGTTGGCGACATCTTCTTCCGTGCCGAGAAGCTCGAAGCGATAGAGAAACGGCACCGCGCATTTGCGCGAGACGATATCTCCGGCGGATGCGAAAGCGGCGCCAAAATTCGTGTTTCCCGCCGCGATGACGCCGCGAATGAGATTTCGGTTGGAGGGCTCGTTCAAAAACCGTATGACCGGCTTAGGCACGGCCCCTTTGGTGCCGCCGCCCCCATAGGTGGGGGTGACCAGCACATAGGGCTCGGACACATGGGGAACATCTTCCTCAACGCCGAGCGGCAGGCGCAACAGACGCCGTCCCAGTTTCAGAAGGAAACGATGGGTGTTTTCAGAGCGGCTGGAATAATAGACGATCAGGCCCATCGCCTTACCGCCTCAGCTGATCGCGCCGATCATATCCGGCCGGAAACCCGCCCAATGGCGTTCGCCGGCGACGACCACGGGAACCTGCATGTAACCGAGACCCCGGACGTGATCGAGCGCATCCGCATCTTCGGAGATATCGATGATCTCATAGGGGACACCGATGCGGTCGAGCGCACGATAGGTGGCGGTGCACTGGACGCAGGCGGGCTTGCTGTAAACGGTGACGGTCATAATTTCCTCTCTCGAAGCCGATTTCGGACACGGCTCAACATTGCCGATTGCAACCGCAATCGGGTGGCGGTGGATCTGTCATTCAGGTGAGGCGCGTAGCCCAGGCAACTCTTCGCATTTTCGGATGGAAACCGGGGACCGGTTTTCCCAAAATGTTGCAAGCCGCACAAAATCACTCTCTACGCCGACGAGCGCAGCAACTTAAAGAAATGCACTGGCATGACTTCACCCCGAAGCTTGTTCTGGAGGGGGCAGAAAAGGGCGCACGCAAATCATTTGCGTCAACACCTTCCTCCGGACACCCCGCCCGTGGACGTTTGCGCTCAAGGCAGGTCTCCTGACTTGCGGGTCACAACATCTATTCCGGCCTTCCCGGAGCTTTTGGCTCCAGTGACCCAAATCGGAACGATGCTCGCCGCTTACAGTTGCGGGGGCAGTTTCGGCCTTGTTCCGCCATGATGGCGTTACGCACCGAATTCCCGTCTTAGCTCCCAACCCTTGCGAATCGGAAGAACCTTGAACACCACATATAGTATATGAGGAAATTTTCGCGTCAATGAATAGACACACAAAAGCCCCGCCCTGTGGATCAAAAAGATTCAACACATGGTCAACAAAGGCTTAACGGCAAACGCGCTTTGCCGGTAAAGAACTGGAAAGCGTTAATCTATTCCCAGATATCGATATGAATATCGGCTGGACGCGCGTTTTCGATCACCCTTTTTCCGTTGGGAAGATCGTTTTCGAAAAGCTTGGCATGGATCTCGGCCGCATCGAGACCATAACCCTGCCATCTGTTCCGCAGCCTCTCTTCCAGCACGGCGAAGGACGGACCCACGAAGATGGTGAGGTCAAAGCTCTCGGAAAGGCTTGTCCAGGGCGCTTCGTTCAGCAGCAGATAATTGCCTTCGGCAAGGACAAAGCGCGTTTCCGGCGCAATCGCCCGGGCGGACGCAATGGCAATTTCCCGGGAGCGGTCGAAAACCGGAACAAGCACCTCCTGCCCGCCCTTGCGGACGGCGGAGACGATATCCAGGAAGCCGCGCACATCGAAAGTTTCAGGTGCGCCTTTTCGCGGCAGCAATCCCCGTTCCTCAAGAATGCCGTTATCCATATGGAAGCCATCCATGGGCAGGACGGCGGCCGTTTCGCCTCGCGCCCGCAAGGCCTCAAAAAGAGCATCCGCAAGCGTGGATTTGCCGGCCCCAGGGGGACCGGCAATCGCTATGATGAAACGGGATTGACCCTCTGCCCGCCGAAGAACGTCTTCGACGATCGTCTCAAGCTTCAGCGTCATGCGGCAAGCGTTTCCTTCGGCGCTTCCTTGGCGCCGGTCATGAAGGCGACGGCATCCGACATGGAATAGTCCTTCGGATTGATGACGCACAGGCGCTTGCCGAGCCGGTGGATATGGATGCGATCCGCAACCTCGAAAACATGCGGCATGTTATGCGAGATCAGGACAATCGGCAGACCGCGGGAGCGCACATCCAGAATAAGCTCGAGAACGCGACGGCTTTCCTTGACGCCGAGTGCCGCCGTCGGTTCGTCGAGGATGACGACCTTGGAGCCAAAGGCTGCCGCACGCGCCACCGCCACGCCCTGGCGCTGACCGCCGGAGAGGGTTTCCACCGCCTGATTGATGTTCTGGATCGTCATCAAGCCGAGTTCCGACAGTTTTTCGCGGGCGAATTTTTCCATGGCCGGGCGGTCGAGCGCCCGGAACAGGCTGCCCTGAATGCCGGGCTTGCGGATTTCACGGCCGAGAAACATATTGTCAGCTATGGACAATGCCGGAGACAGCGCAAGGTTCTGATAGACGGTTTCGATGCCCGCCTTGCGCGCCTCGATCGGCGAGCGGAACTGCACCGGCTTGCCTTCCAGCCTGATCTCGCCTTCATCGGGTGTCACCGCACCGGAAATCGCCTTGATGAGAGAGGATTTGCCGGCGCCGTTATCACCGATGACGGCAAGGATTTCGCCCGGATAAAGATCGAAATCGGCATTGTCGAGTGCAGTCACACGACCGTAGCGTTTGACGAGATTGCGTGCTGTGAGAATGGGTTCTTTTGCCATCAGCCTGCTACCTTTCTGATCCACTGGTCGATTGCGACAGCCAAGATGATGAGGACGCCGATCAACAGATAGGTCCATTGCGGGTCTGTGCCGATAAGCCGGAGACCGAGTGAAAAGACGCCGACGATCAGCGCACCGAAAATCATGCCCATGATGGAGCCGCGTCCGCCGAACAATGACAGGCCGCCGATAACCACCGCGGTGATGGATTCGATATTGGCGAACTGGCCGGCGGTCGGCGAAACCGAGCCGATACGGCCAATGAGGGCCCAGCCGGCAAAGGCGCAGATGAGGCCGGACAGGGTATAAACGGTGGTCAGCATACGCTTGACGTTGACGCCGGCGAGTTCTGCGGCATCCGGATCGTCACCCACGGCATAAAGATGGCGGCCCCAGGCGGTGCGGTTCAGCACATACCAGAGCAGGGCAACGAGCAGAACCATGGCAATGACGCCATAGGTGAAGACCGCGTTGCCGAAACGGATATTGGCACCGAAGAACTGCAGGATCGGCGCCTGCTGGGCAATGTCCTGGGCGCGGATCGTCTCATTCGCGGAATAGAGGAAGTTGGTCGCAAGCACAATCTGCCACATGCCAAGCGTGACGATGAAAGGCGGCAGGCGCATGCGCGAAACCAGCACGCCGTTGATGAAGCCACAAAATGCGCCGACGGCGAGACCACAGAGAATGGAAAGCTCTGCCGGAAGACCGTAACGGAAGGTAAACTGCCCCATGACGACGGAGGACAGAACCATGATCGCGCCGACCGAAAGGTCGATGCCCGCCGTCAGGATGACAAGCGATTGCGCGGCGCCAACGATGCCGACGATCGCAACCTGCTGCAGGATGAGGGTCAGCGAGAAGGCGGAGAAAAACTTGCCGCCTAGGAGCAGGCCGAAAATAATCAGCGACAGCACCAGGACGATAAGCGGTACGGCCGCCGGGCTGGAATGGAGAAAATGCTGGAATTTTTCCAGCACACTCTTGTCGTGCGTATCGAAAGCGGCGACCTGCGTCGAACTTCCCGAAAGCACCTTTTCAAATTCATTATGCGGCTGAGCCCGCACCGGCTGATCGCTCATTGGATTTTCCTCCCGATCGCTCTATCGCATCAGCCCTGACACCTGGGTCTATCTCCAAAGAGAATGATGCGTAGATTTCAAAGTGTTGTGAAGCGGCCTGTGTCATCCCCGCAGGGGCGCGCAACGCGCTCGTTTATTCCTTTGTCCGATCCCCCGGATCGTGCCTGATATTCATTCTGGTCCAAGGGCGGGGGCACGAATGCCCCCGCGGGTTTCAACATTGAGGCATCATCCCCAGCACTTGTTGAGACCTTCCTTCGTATCGATCGAGTCGAGGCCCTTGACCGGCTTGTCGGTTACCAGCGTCACGCCGGTATCGACGAAGTTCTTGCCTTCGGTCGGCTTCGGCTTTTCGCCCGTATCGGCAAACTTCTTGACGGCTTCGACGCCGAGCGCCGCCATCAGCAGCGGATATTGCTGCGAGGTCGCGCCGATCACGCCTTCCGCCACGTTCTTGACGCCCGGGCAACCACCGTCGACGGATACGATCAGAACATCCTTTTCGCGGCCGACCGCCTTCAGCGCCTCATAAGCGCCGGCAGCTGCGGGCTCGTTGATGGTGTGGACGACGTTGATGGTGGGGTCCTTCTGCAGCAGATTTTCCATCGCTGCACGGCCGCCTTCTTCGTTACCATTGGTGACATCGTGACCGACGATACGCGGATCGCTCTCGTCGCCGATCTTGTTGATGTCCTTCACGTCGATGCCAAAGCCCTTCATGAAGCCCTGGTTGCGCAGCACATCAACCGTCGGCTGGGAGGGGGTGAGGTTGAGGAAGGCGATTTTCGCATCCTTGGCCTTGTCGCCGAGGCTGCCGGCGGCCCATTTGCCGATCAGTTCACCAGCGAGAAGATTGTCGGTGGCGAAGGTGGAATCGGCGGCATCAACGGGTTCGAGCGGTGTATCGAGGGCGATGACCAGAAGACCGGCATCACGCGCCTTCTGCACGGCCGGAACGATACCCTTGGTGTCCGATGCGGTGATCAGGATACCCTTGGCGCCATCGGCAATGCAGGTCTCGATGGCGGCGACCTGGCTTTCGGAATCGCCGTCGATCTTGCCGGCATAGGATTTCAGCGTCACGCCGAGCTCTTTGGCCTTGGCGGTCGCGCCTTCTTTCATCTTGACGAAAAAGGGATTGGTATCGGTTTTGGTGATGAGGCAAACCGAAGTATCGGCTGCAGACGCAACGGACGCGAAAGAAACGCCAAGCGCAAGCGCGCCCAGAAGAGCGGAAACAGTGGTCTTCATGAGATCCTCCCAATGGATATTTGAGCACCGTGACGGTTACCCGACGATCCCGTCTCCTCCGAGAACAATGATCGTTGACCCAGATGGAACCACCAAAGGAAACGGCTGTCAATAAATAAATCCGATTGAATTATTAATTCTCTATGGCATTCTAATAGGCGGCAGGGAGGAATATCGCCGCGTCGTTTAACGTTGCGATAGCAAGATTGCCATAAAGCCTGCTGTATCGGTCGCGACGGATATTGCGGGCGGGAGGATGACATATGAGACAATCTGTCGAGACGGCGCCGCCGGCGCCGCCCACCACCATGGATATAAGCAGCGGCGCCAACCAGATCGGGGTGCGCGCCTATAATGAGCGGCTCGTGCTGTCCCTCGTTCGCCGCCACGGCGGACTGTCAAAAGCCGAAATATCAAGACTTTGCGGACTTTCGGCACAGACCGTCTCCGTCATCATGCGGTCGCTAGAGAAGGACGGACTTCTCATTCGTGGTGAAAGACTGCGCGGCAAAGTCGGCCAGCCTTCGACGCCGATGCGGCTTAATCCTGACGCCGTCTTTTCTTTTGGTGTGAAGATCGGCCGGCGCAGCGTCGATCTTGTGCTGATGGATTTTGTTGGCCGCATCCGGCTCAAGCTGCGCAGAACCTATCCCTATCCCATGCCGGAATGGATATTGCCATTTGTAATCGACGGCATAACGGAGCTTGAATCGAAGCTTTCGCCGGCCGAGCGAGAGAAAATTGCCGGCGTCGGCATCGCCGCGCCATTCGAATTGTGGAACTGGGCGCAGGAAGTGGGCGCTCCGCAGGTTGAAATGGAGCGATGGCGGGGCGTGGATATCCGGTCGGAAATTGCCGAAAGCGTCAGCTATCCCGTTTTTCTGCAAAACGACGCGACCAGTGCCTGTGGCGCTGAACTGGTTTTTGGAACAGGCCAGCATTATCCGGATTTCCTCTACGTCTTCATCGGTTCCTTTATCGGCGGCGGCGTCGTTCTGAATTCGGCGCTGTTTTCCGGAAAGACGGGAACGGCCGGCGCGATCGGCCCGCTGCCAGTGCAGGGGCAGGACGGCAATACCGTCCAGCTTCTGAAAATCGCGTCGATCTTCGTTCTGGAAAACATGCTGCGGGACAGGGGCATCGATCCGCGTCCCCTCTGGTTTTCTCCAGACGAGTGGATCGATTTCGGCGAACCACTGGAAAGCTGGATCCGAAAAACTGCCGCAGCGCTGGCGCAGGCCGTCATTGCCGCCGCCTCCATCATCGATTTTTCGAGCGTTATCATCGACGGCGGTTTTCCCGATTGGGTCAGAACAAGGATCGTCGCCGCCACCCGCCTTGCCCTTAAACACCACGATCTGCAGGGTGTGACGCTGCCTGATATCATCGAAGGTGCCGTGGGTAGCCAGGCGCGGGCAATCGGCGGCGCGAGCCTGCCGCTGTTTTCGCGCTACCTCATCGATCAGAACGTTCTGTTCAAGGACACGACCGGCTGAGCCTTTGCCGGGGGCCATCGATTTTTGCTTACCCGGCTCTTCATTCTGTTTCTGGTGATCACTCGCCAGCGGCGTGCTGCATGATCGCCGCCAGAAAGGCATGCCCGTAGCGCTCCAGCTTGGTGTCTCCGACGCCGGGAATCCCAGCCATTTCCTTCGCCGAGACCGGTTTTGCCGTGGCAAGTTCTATCAGGGTCTTATCGTGGAAAATCACGTAGGGCGGAACGTTCTGCGCACGGGCAATTTCCATGCGCTTCGCACGCAGTGCCTCAAAAAGACCGCGATCGGATTCAGGCAAAATCGCCGATACCGCGTTGCGGGACGTCTGTTGTCGGGCGGAACGCGGAGCAGATGGTATCCTCAGCATCAACGCAGGTTTTTCGCGCAGGAAACGCCGTCCGTCCTGGGAAATGGACAGTCCACCATGCCCGGACAGATCCACTTCAATCATGCGTAACGCAACCAGTTGACGCAGAATGGCGCGCCAAGTGCGATTATCATGTTCCTTGCCTATACCGTATGTCGTGATGCGATCATGTCCGAAGCGGGAAATCCGCTCATCCTCGACACCCAGCAACACGCGGATGACATAAGCCTGGCCAAAACGTTCACCCGTGCGATAAATGCAGGACAGAAGCTTCTGTGCGGCTATGGCCCCGTCAAACAGGTCGGGCGGCTCGGCGCAGGTATCGCAATTGCCGCAGGGCTCACACCGGTCGCCGAAATAGGACAGCAGAACCTGCCTGCGGCAGCTCGCGGTTTCCGCAAGGCCGAGCAGCGCGTCAAGCTTCTGGCGCTCCATATATTTGCGCTGGTCCGCGGCATCCGACTCTTCGATAAAGCGGTTGCGCAGGGCGATGTCTTCGTAACCGTAGAGCATGAGTACGTCCGACGTCAGACCATCGCGGCCTGCTCGGCCCGTTTCCTGATAATAGGCCTCGATGCTGCCGGGCAGATCAATATGAACCACGAAGCGCACATCGGGCTTGTCTATGCCCATGCCAAAAGCGACGGTCGCGACAATGATGACCGCCTCGCCGTGCTGGAATCGGGTCTGGTTCTCCTCGCGGGCAGCCTTGTCCATCCCAGCGTGATAGGGCAGTGCATCGCGCCCCTCCTCCCGCAGCCACGCGGCCGTTTCGTCCACCTTCCGTTTTGAAAGGCAATAGACGATCCCGCTTTCACTGTCGCGGTCCTTCAAAAAGCGCTTCAGCTGCGCGCGTGGATTATCCTTTTCCATGATCGCATAGCGGATATTGGGCCTATCGAAACCTGCGATGAAGGCGTCATCCTCTTCGATTCCCAGGTGACCGAGAATTTCGGTGCGCGTAGGCCCATCGGCCGTTGCTGTCAGCGCCATGCGTGGCGTGTCGGGAAAACGCTCGATCAACGTATCAAGCTGGCGGTAGGGTGGCCGGAAATCATGCCCCCATTGAGACAGACAATGGGCTTCGTCGATAGCGATTAACGACAGGGCAATGGGCTGGAGAGCGTCCAGGACATCCGGTTTGAGAAGGGTTTCCGGTGCGGCATAAAGAATATCCACTTTGCCTGCCCGCATATCCCGCCAAAGCGCACGCCGCTCTTCCGGAGAAAGATCGGAATTGAGAGCCTCGGCCCGCACGCCTGCCTGACGCAGGGCAGCGACCTGATCTACCATCAGCGCGATGAGCGGCGAGACGATCAGCCCCATGCCTTCGCGCGCAAGCGCTGGGATCTGGTAACAAAGCGACTTCCCGCCACCTGTCGGCATCAGAACGAAAGCATTATTGCCCGCCACCACATGCCGGATGATTTCGGCCTGCCGCCCGCGAAACGCATCGTAGCCATAGACGGTCTTGAGTATATGCAAGGGATCAGCGGTCACGGCAGCTTTTATCCGAACAGGAATGACGGGGCATCATCACCGTTTTGGGGTCTATGGCAATCCCGAAGATGGAATTGGTCATGGAAGTGAGTGGCGGGATTGATTTTATGACCCGCAATCCCGTTTTGTACCTGACAGGGATGCGGTTCCGATTTTATGTTTCAGACGCAAAAAGGGCTCCGCGTTATCTCGGAGTGAATAGCCCCGAGTTTCGTAGACACCCTCGGGTTAGATTTTCTGCTGCTTCTCGAACTCGACGGGCGACAGCATCCCGTTCCTGACGTGTTTGCGTTTCGGGTTGTAGAACATTTCGATGTAGTCGAACACGTCCTGGCGTGCTTCATCGCGTGAACGGTAGACTTTGCGCCGTATCCGCTCTCGCTTCAGAAGATTGAAGAAGCTCTCGGCCACCGCATTGTCATGGCAGTTGCCGCGTCGGCTCATCGAGTGAACCAGATTGTGGTGCCTGAGGAACG